>NZ_QWKI01000145.1 GCF_009911645.1 Pseudoflavonifractor sp. 60 | reverse complement strand
GTAAGTCTTACCGCTTGAAAGAACGCAAGGAATTTATGCGTCAGAAACAGCAAATCGTGAACACTCTTTTTGAGCAAAGAAACGCTTAGTTTTCTTACCCCCCCCCCGCCGAAAAACTACAAAATTTCTTCGGCGTTTTCTTACAATTTCAAATTGGCGTTGACACCTGTTCCTCCGGCTTCAAGGCGGCGATCTGATAGGCCGGGGTCACTCTTATCATCCACCATCTGCTGAAGCCCCGGGACCAGCTGGGTAAGAGAAATGTAGCTGCGGACGGTATCGCCGTTCATACCCATCGCCGCGCCGATTTCATCATCGCTGCGGAAATTCGCCGAATTATTCGGCGAAGTTAAATCTGTCCTCGCTCCGCGCCACTTGATGGCTTCCAGCTTCATCTTGTACGTCTGCGCCCTCTCGCTGGGCAGGCGCTGGATATTGCTGTCCACCATCAGAATGGTGGCGGTGTCATCGTCCAGATTACGGACCAGGGCGGGCAGAGCGGGCAGGCCAGCCAGCTCACAGGCATGTTTACGGCGGTGGCCCGCCATGATCTCATAGCCGCCCTTCTCGCGGGGCCGGACAATGGCCGGGGTCAGCACACCATACTCTTTCACGCTCTCCGTGGTCTCCTTCATGGCTTCATCATCCCTCACTTTGAACGGGTGGTGTTGGGGCTGTTCAAAATTTCTCACCTCCTGAGAATGAAAAAACGGGCATCTTCCGATGTCCGTTTTCCTGTCTTGTATGAAGTTTTGGGCTGATATAGGGGGCAAGTTTGTTGGTTGGTCACATCACGACAGCCCACGCTTGCCTTATCCTTGACGCTCCAAAATCCTATATCTTCCCTCGATTTTTCCCTTGCCAGCTCCCACGAAGCCCTTAAAAGGGGGCAGGACCGGATAACAGGGATTGAGTTATTGACTTGCTTAAATCCTTGTGTTTTCAATGGGTTCGGGGGATTTAATAACATCCTATAAAAGTTCCTGATGGCTGACAATATATTGGGGTTCAAACTGTGTTTTATCAGATTAGCGCTTTTATACATCACTTCGTAAGGGGGAAAAATGACATGGTTTGGACAGACGGCGCTGCGGGCATCCCCTTATCCCAAGAGCTGTGGAATCATCTGATCGCGCAAATCCCCCCTGTGGAGAAGCTGGATCTGGCTGCGGTATCCGGGGCCATTTCCGGAGTGGAGCGCGGCACTGAGAGAGACCTGGGGGTTTCCCTTCTCCAGATGCTGCAGGAGAAAGGGCTGGAGCTGCCCCGGCAGCAACAAGAGCGTTTGGAAAGCGGCTGGGCTGTCCTGTGTGCTCTGGGAGGGCTGGTGCTGACCCGCACTGACCGCCTGCTGCGCTATTCCGATCTGGCGGCCGCCATGAATCTGGAGGCAATTCGGGGGGAGCTGGGCGCTTTTGACGACCGTCTCCACCAGCTGGCCCGCCCCTATCCGGGACAGATCGACTGTGCAGAAAATATCCGCCGGCTGACCGATGGCTCTGACATGACCTGCGACAGAGGGCGCTTCGCCTTTGGCTACGACAAGGCCCCTCGCGTCCAGGATGCCATCTGCGTCCGGGCCACGCCTCAGACCCACGGAGGTGTGCGGGACGTGTTCTCCTTTGCCTGGAAGCAAATCGAGGCCGACATTGGGGAGGGTGAGCCTTTTATGGCCCGCACGGAGCTGGCTTTGTCCGCTCTGCTGACCGCTCTGGCCGACCTGGCTCATATCAGCGAACGGCGGGCCTTCCGCCTCAACGACACCCACCTCTCCTACGGCCTGCCCATGAACCTGGTGTTGGGGGGCGTAGGGATCAACCACGGCTTCCCGGTGGTGCAATCCACACAGGCCGCGCTGGTGGCGGAGCTGAAGCTGCTGACCCTGCCGGCTCCTCTGCTCCGGGTGGAGGGGGAGAGCACCGCCTATCTCTCCCTGTGCAAGACGCTGAAGGCCATTGAACTGGCCGAGCGGGTACTGGCGGTGGAGATTCTGATGGCCGCCCAAGGTATGGATGTGGTGGCCGCCGTCTTGCCTCAGTTCTCCTTTGGGCGGGGGACGCAAGCCACCCACCGCTGTCTGCGCCGGCAGGTAGCTGTACTCATGGAGAACCGGTTTATGGCCCCGGACATGATGGCCGCCCTGGCGCTGCTCCAGGAGGGCGCTCTGCTGTCCGCCACAGAGGACGCGGTGGGCCAGCTGCGATAAGAAGGAAGTTCTGGCCCAGATGAACGGCTCCACCATGACACAGGCCATCGCGGTCACCGCGTTCCTGCAATTTTCCGGTCTGCTCCCTCAGTGCCTTCCAGCCCTTCCGGCACCGCGGGCCCGCGCCGTCCAGGAGACCGTCAACTGGATCGGTCAGATTCTGGAACAGGAAAACAACATCACCTGCGACAATCCCCTCCTGTTTGAAGGGTCGGACGGCCAGTTTGAGGCCGTTATGGGCTGCAACTACAGCAATACCCAGGTGGGCTACTCCATGGACCTGCTCAGCACCGTTATGGCGGAGCTGGGGCGCGGGCTGCTGAAGCAGGGGGCGCCGGCCATCCTGTGGCAGCGGCTGGCCACCCTGGCTATGCAGGTCAGCGGGGATTCCATCCCCACCAAGGGCGGTCAGGAGGACCACGTGGAGTTCAGCTACACTGCCGCAGAAAAGGCGGCGGAGAGCGCCTGTGTCCTCGCCGCCATGTTGGCCCGCTGTTCCCGATAAACGTACCATATAAAAATCTCGCCCCGACTGTTTTGTACCGTCGGGGTGGGATTTTTACGGTTCACCGGTGATCCGTTTCAGCTCCCGCTCCATCTACTCTGTCTCGACGCGGGGCTGGAGCTGATACAGACAGGACAGGCACTACCGGCAGTGCTCCTCTTCGGAGGCGGGCCAGAAGGTCTCCAGGGCCTCATTTGTCTGGCCGCGCTCCCCCATCAGGCGGCGGATCTTCCAGGCCATATAGAGGGTTATCCCCTTCCACCACGGGGAGGCGATGGTCTCGCTCAGCCGCAGCGCATCCCGCAGCTGTTGGGCGGCACGGTCGAAGCGGTCCTCCTGGGCGTCGTAGAGGGCCAGGTAGGACAGGGCGATGGGATATCCGCTGTACTCGTGGGAGTCGGTGTAGATGTCCACCGCGTAGCGGAACAGCTTTCGTGCCTCTGCTTTCTGTCCGCTCTGGTAGGCGGCCACCCCGTAGTTGGTATAGATCACAGCCGCGCCCGGGTAGTAGCCCCGGCTCCGGTTGTAGGCTATCGCCTGATCGTAGCAGTGGAACGCCTCAGGATACCGGCCCTCCAGGCGGTAGGTCTCCGCCATATAGTTGTAGGCCCCCGCAATATTGATCGCATACTGGCCGTCCATATCCGAATCCAGGGCCTGGAAGGTCTGAATCGACCGCTCCATGATCTCCCGGGCCCGGGGATACTGGCCCTGCATCAGCCGCAGCAGCCCCAGCAGACACAGATAGACGCCGTACTCCGCGGAATGCTCCTTTCCCGTCAAAAGGGCCCTGCCAATGGACAGGTGATGTTCCATCACCGCCTTGTTTCCGGTTCACTCCGGTGGGGACGCAGTTGAGCTTCACCCGCAGCCCGGAACAGGAACGGGCCGCCTCCAGCCCCTCCAGCACCTGGTGCAGGGCATCCCGCCGGGTTATGACCCGATACTGCGCCCGGTCCAGGGTGTCCAGACTGAGATTGACGCCATCCAGCCCGGCGCTCAGCAGGGCCGGCAGCTGCTCCTTCAGCAGCACGCCATTGGTGGTCAGCCCCACCCACTCGATGCCGGGAGCCTCCTTCAGCCCGGCGACCAGCCGCTCCAGATTTTTGCGCACCAATGGCTCCCCGCCGGTGAGCCGGACCCGCCGTGTCCCCAGCCGGGCGAAGAGGCGGGCCAGGCGCAGCAGCTCCTCATAGCTGAGCATATCGCTGTGAGCCAGTGCGGGGACGCCCTCCGCCGGCATACAGTAGGTACAGCGCAGATTGCACCGGTCGGTGACGGACAGCCGCAGATAGGAGACGTCCCGGTTCCGCCCGTCTGTCATGGTGTCTCCTCCTGGGAGAACACCCCTGATTTTCCGCCGTCCTTGTAGACCAGGCGGATCTCGGACAGCACCATCCCCCGGTCCATGGCCTTGCACATATCGTAAATGGTGAGCAGGGCGGCGGAGACGCCGGTCAGCGCCTCCATCTCAACCCCGGTCTGCCCGGTGGTCCGGGCGGTACATCGGGCCTGAATGGTGTGCGTCTCCGCCTTGCAGGTAAAGTCCACCGCCAGATGGGACAACGCCAGGGGGTGACACAGCGGAATCAGACCGGCGGTGTTTTTGGCGGCCATAATTCCCGCCACCCGGGCCACGCCCAGCACATCCCCCTTGGCCGCCGTCCCCTCTGTAATGGCCTGAAACACCTCCGGACAGACCGAGATGCTCCCCTGGGCAACGACCGTCCGGCTGGTGGACGCCTTTTCCGACACATCTACCATCACGGCGTTGCCCCGGGCGTCAAAATGGTTGAATACAGGCTCCATCCTCAAACTCCTCCCCCTTTGCCAAAGGGGCAAACCGGATAATGGGCTTCTCCCCCGCCCGCTCCTCCGCTTTTCTCAGCTTCTCCTCCTCAATTACCAGGGGGATGACCCGCATTCCCGCCAGCTTGTCCCCCGGCTGCACGGCGGTGTCCGTATGGCGGGTTGCGATGATGATCTCCTCCTGGTCGTTGACCCCATGGAGCCGGGGGAGGTTCACCCGAAACAGCCCTGCCCGCTGGGCGGTCAGCTCGATTTTGCCCTCCCGGACCTGGGAGGCCGTCATAAATTCGTTCCGGCACAGGGCGCACAGGCGGAGAGCGGCCTCGTCCTCATGGAGGACGCCCGGCCCCCGCTCCCACACATACAGGTGCTCCTTCCCCATGGACAGCAGCACCGGGATATCCTCCTCCGTCACCACGTGCCCCTTCCGGAAGCGGGCCCCCTTGGAGACGCCGGGAATGATTTGGGTCAGGTCGTGGCACAGCACATGGCCCACGGCGTTCCGGGTCTCAATCAACGTCATGGAACCCTCTCCTCTCCTTTGGCACCAGCCCGGACCGGTACTGGATCAGCTGGGCGGCAATGGAGATGGCGATCTCTGCCGGAGTCCGCCCGCCCAGCGGCAGACCGATGGGGGTTACGATGCGCCTTAGCTCCCCGTTGGAAAATCTCTTTTCCCTCAGCGCCTCGAAGGCCGCCGCCGATTTGCGGGCGCTGCCAATCAGGCCGATGTACCGGGCGGGGGTGTGCAGGGCCATCTCCTCCACCAGCAGGTCGTTCTGGTGGCCCCGGGTCATGATGCACAGGTAGTCGTCCTCTGTTATGGCGGCGTAGACTGCCGGGTCGGAAAATTCCGCCAGCCGCACCTCCCTGGCTGTGGGAAACAGCTCCCGGCGGGCAAATTCCGCCCGGTCCTCCACCACCACGCAGGGGAAATCCAGCGGCGTCAGTACGGGGACCAGCGCCTGGGCCACATGGCCGCCGCCAAAGATATACACCTGCCCAGGGTGCTGGAGCTACTCCACAAACCACTCCCGGCCGTCCACTGTCCGGATTTCCGGGCCGGTGGAAAGCCCTTTTTGTTCTGTCCAGAGGGCCAGCCAGAAGGGCGTGCCGCGAGCAAAGTGCTCCGCTGCCTCCCGGCACAGGGCCAGGGCGGCGGGGTTCCCAGCGGAGATGGGCAGAATGTGGTCACGGACCGCTCCGCCGCACACCATCCCCAGGCCGGCCTTGTCCTCCGGGGTCAGGTCAAAGCTGTACTGCTCCGGATGGGCCGTGCCCAGCCGCTCCCGGGCAGCGGTGATGCAGCGGTGTTCTACCGCCCCGCCCCCCACCGTCCCGGCCAGCAGACCCCGGCCAGAGACCAGCATACAGGCACAGGCGTTCTGAATGGAGCCGGTCTGGCCGATCATATCCAGCAGCTGAATATTTTCCGTGGTGAGAAACAGCTCCTCCATCCCGATATTCAATTGGAGATCCATGCGCAGGTCGCCGTGCCCCGGAGCCTGGCCTGATATTGCAGCAGACGCTGATAGTCCTCCGGGGTATCGGCATCCATCCGAATGCCCGGGTCCCCGGTCTCGATCCGAACGGTCTCCAACGCCCCGGTATCAAGCAGCCCCCGGAGCCCGCCGGGCCCCTCCCAGTGAAGGATCTGCCTGACCGCCTCCTGGTCCACAAGGAGGGGGTGACCCTGCCGCCCCTGATACAGCGGGCACACCACCTGGCCGGTGACGGCCAGCATCTGCCGCAAGGTATCTGACGACACCAGCGGTACGTCCGCAGGGCTGAGAAACACCCGCTCAGTATCAGAGGGGAGGGCGTTCAGCCCCAGCTGAAGGGAAGTCAGCATATCGGTTTGGGCAAAGCGTTCATTTTTTAAAAACATAACGTCCTTGGAAACTAAGTGCCGTTCCAAAACGGCACTTTGATACCCGGTTACCACCAGGATGGGAGCCGCGCCCACGGTGCGCAGCACATCGACGGTGTGGTGGATGATCGTCGAGCCGCCCAGGCTGAATAGAGGCTTAAAGTCCCTCATCCGGGCAGACAGACCGGCGGCGGCGATGACAGCGGAAACGGCCACAGCGTATCCCCTTTCCTCCCTTGTATTTACAAAAATCGTATTACAGAAATTTCCGCCCTGTCAACCGCACAGTCTGTGAAAGCGGCGCAGTTGACCGCGGATTCAACGTTTATTCAACGGCAGCCGCCTGGAGCTGCTCCAACCGGATCAATCCCTTCGCGTTTTAATCACAATCAATTCCGTCAACATGGGAAATGTTTCAGGAAGCACGGATGAAATCAGCGCTTCCTGAAGAGTTTGACCGACTCCGGGGTCAAGTGCTTCAAGAGGTTCTCGATCTCATGACAGCAGCCGTCCGCGTCCAGACCCTGATAGCAGGCCTTTTCTGGCAGCCGGTTCCAGGCGCTTTTTACCGGATCAGTCTTGAGCTCAAGTGTATTGCCGCCCTCCGCAAAGGTGGCTTTCAGCAGCGTTCTAAACGCCTCATGATGTTCTGAAATGTAATCGCCTGCGGCAGCATAATCGGGTTTCCCCCCTTCTTGCGTCAAGCCGCAGATCAGGTACAGCCGCACTCGCTCCTCGCACTCTTGTTTCACGCGTTCTTTTTTGATTCGCAGCGCAAACTCCAAAGACGCCGTTCCAAATTTCATCTTGTTCAGAGTTAGCGTCATATAGGCGGGGGTGCATTCCGTCCACGGGAGGTCGTAGGTTAAGAGCTTCTGATAAAGGGCGTCGAGCACATCCTGTTTCGCCCATTTGGAAAAGCATTTGCGCTGAACACCGGACCGGACCTGAGCATTCGGTCCGCCCTGAATGTTGTCGCGCAGCTGTTTCATCGTTTCCAGCACATCCGAGGGGAGGCCCGGCTCTTTCATGCAGTCCTCCAGCCAGCGGAGAATATGCCCCTGGAATGACAGCAGGCAGATCTGTTCATCTGACAATTGCTCCTTGTCATTCAACGGGTTTGTACGGCTCTGTGGGCTGGGCTCATGTCCGTCCGTGGTCAGGTAATAGACATGGGGCACTTCTTTTCCTTGTTTCTTCGCAAATGTATAGTAATCCCAAAGCTGTGCGTCCTGATCGCATGCCCAAATCTTCACCTCAAAAGGGAGATACAGGCGTTCCGTAGAAATCACCATATCAATGCGTCTGCCCTGATCAGTGGGGACCTCCGTTTTCACCTCCCCCTTCTCCAGTTCTTCCTTTGACAGTTCTACGCCAAGCTTCCGCAAAAACTTCCCCAGAAAGACTGCGCCCATGTTGTGGAAGGCGCTCTGAGGGTTCATCAGCTCCGCAATCACGCTTGTATGGATCTCCTCCGATTTCCAAATCCCCGCAGCCTGAAAAACATTGAATGTTTTGCAGGGCTCATCCAATATATTCTGTTGTTCTAACACATTTCCCATATCTTGCTCAGATAAGCAATCTAAAACGCCAGTACCCCTCCCATCCGCCTCCTCCGACAGGCAGACCAGACAGTGAATCACATCCTCATAGCTGCGGAGCTTCCGGTTCGGGAAAATCCGGAGCAGCTCCGGTCCGCTCAGCTGCAATAACCGGTCCACGGTATGGATGCCGCTCCCCTTCAGGGCGTTTCGCACAGCGGCCTCCAGATCCATATCTTCTACGGTCAGACTGCGTCCGCTCAGGGCTGGAAATATGCGGATGAGCGTTCCGTCTTCGTTCATCTCGTCCTCTCCTTTTCGCTGTTTTATCCATTCCATGGGTTCAGCGTTCCCGCTCCCCGCCTGCGGACTCCTGGGCCTCTGAGCCCTGATAGAGCGACAACCCCTCCAAGAAGAAACGCTCCATCTGCTGCCGCAGCCAGCCGGGCTCCCGGACCTCGCAGCGCTCCATGTACTGCATGGCCCACAGCTTCAGGCCCTCCGGCTCCGCGGTCACCGTGGCTGTAAAATTTCCATCCTCATGGGGACGGATACCGGTCTCCATTCCAAAACGGTCCAATACGTCGCTGAGAAGGCTGTTTTCACAGAGAAGGACCGCCTGGATGCTCTGCCCCGAAATTTGATAGACCCGCTCCCGTACATAGCGCGGCAGGTCGATGCCGGACGGCAGAGGCTCCACCGGCTCCCCGGGCAGGACGGCGGGATTTTGGATGCGGTCAACGCGGTAGTGGCTCAATGCTTCATAGCCCGAATAGCGGCAGATCAGGTAGTAGTTCCCGTTGGCAAAGCAGAGGCCGTAGGGATGGACCTGATAGAGCCGTTCCCGGCGGGGGCGGAGCTTTTTGTCCATACCATACTCCATATACTGAAAGGTGACCTGACATCGGGCGGAAATCGCTTCCTCCAGCACCTCCACGGCCAGCAAAACCCCCCGGTTCAGGCCCCGGTAGCCTGTGGGCAGAGACAGGGGGCGGCAGAGCTTCCGCTGATGAAGGCTCAGCCCCCGGAGGAGCTTCCGCTCCAGGTCCCAATACTGCCGCTCCCCAATCCCGGAAAAAGCGGCGGCGCAGTCCAGCAGCAGGCGGACCTCCGCCGGCTCCAGTGTTCGTGAGAGAAGAACATAGCCCTCCCTGCTGTCTTGAAACTCCGGAATGTCACAGCCCGCGTATCGCAGGCTGTCCAGCGCCCCGTAGATGGTCCGCCGGTCACAGCTCACGCCATACTCCACTCGGAGCAGACGCCGCAGCTCTCCCATGGAAAGGGGATGCTCCTGGTCACTGTGCTCCTCCAGGATCTGATAGAGGCGGATGGGGATCAGATGTGGGGACATACTGCGCTCCCTCCTCTCGGGCTCTTTCTTTTGTGGGGATTATATCACGGAGGCAGTACAAAAACAAGCACACCGGCGAAGACTTGATCCTCAAAATCCTTGCCATTGGCCAACGGTCAGGCAAGCCGGTGGCCGCGGCGGGAAACGTGCGCACGGCAAGCCAGGACTGGGGGATGTTCCGAAACAGCACCGCTTATGATATTCTGAAGGACGAGGACTTGATCCTTGACCCCATTGTCCTGAGCAAACGGTTCGGCAAACCGGCGGGCACAGCGGGAAATGAGCACACGGAACACCCGCCTTGGGGGATGTTCCGGTGCGGCGCCACTTATTATACGCTGAAAGGCGAGGATTTGGACATGCCCCTGCCGAAGTACCTTTACACGGAAGAGAACGGGGCCTGGGATATATCCCTGCCGGACCTTCTCGGCACGGAAGAGCTGCTGGACGCCTTCTCTTTCCTGGGAAAAGAGCTGGCGGAAACCATCGTGATTCATGTGCCCAACAGTCTGGCGGACCAATGCAGCGAAATTCGAATTTTCCCGGAGGATGTACATGGCTAAACCCTTTTTTCCACATCTATAAGCGGCGTTGTGGCCAAGTATGCCGGCTGTGGCGGGGATGTGACGATCCCGGAGGACGCCACAAAAATTGGGCGCAAAGCTTTCTGGGGTTGCACCAGGCTGCAAAGTGTAACCATCCTGGGGAGTGCCATCAAAATTGACACTGCCCAGCTTTGTAAGGGTTCTCCCCCCTGTGTGATTTTATCACGGTACTCATAGAGCCATTTTGATATAATTCTCTCATTAAATTGGGAGGTGCGGTATGACAACACGAAAAAAACGCAGGGCTGTTGTGGATGAAAATGCCTGTGTTGCCTGCGGCTGCTGTGTAAAGGTATGCCCTCTGTCCGCCATCCAGATTTGGCGCGGAATCCGGGCGGCGGTCAACGCGGAACGATGCGTGGGCTGCGGAAAATGCGCGAAGGAGTGTCCGGCCTCTGTCATTGAGATTCAGGAGGTACAGGCATGAAAAAGCGTTGGTATGATTACCTGTGGATCGTCGAGCTGACCTATCTGGCGTTGGGTTTCTTCAACATTCTGTTCGCCTGGCTGGGACTGGTGTTCTTCTTCATCCCCCTGATTATTTCTGCTGTATGCGGCACAAAGGGCTACTGCAACCGTTACTGCGGCCGGGGACAGATCTTCGGCCTGTTGGGCGGACGGTTCGGCCTGTCCCGAAAACAGGATATTCCCGGATGGATGAAAAGGAAAGGGTTCCGCTATGGCTTTTTGGCTTTCTTCTTTGTCATGTTTTTCCAGATGCTGTGGAATACTTATCTGGTCTTTGCAGGCGTCCAGAATCTGCGGCAGGTGGTGACCCTGCTCTGGACCTTTAAGCTGCCTTGGCACTGGGCCTACCACGGAACGCTCTTTCATCCCGGCGTGGCCCAGTTTGCGTTTGGGTTTTACAGCGTAATGCTGACCTCTACAGTCCTTGGACTGTTCACAATGGTTTTGTTTAAGCCCCGCAGCTGGTGTGTCTACTGCCCCATGGGCACCATGACGCAGCTGATCTGCAAGGCGAAAAGCGGAAAGGATGGAACAAGATGAAAGTTGTCATCGTAGGCGGTGTGGCCGGGGGCGCTACGGCGGCGGCCCGCATCCGCAGGCTGGACGAACAGGCAGAGATTGTGGTGTTTGAGCGGTCGGGGTATATTTCTTACGCCAACTGCGGCCTGCCCTACTATATTGGGGACGTGATCACTGACCCGTCCGCGCTGACCTTGCAGACACCCGAGAGCTTCTTTTCCCGTTTCCGGGTTAATATGAAGGTGCGCCACGAGGTCACGGCCATTCACCCGGACCAGAAGACCGTCTCTGTGAAAAATTTGGAGACGGGGGAGGTGTTCGAGGAGAGCTACGACAAACTGCTCCTCTCTCCTGGGGCCCAGCCCACCCAGCCCAGGCTCCCGGGGGTTGGACTGGACCGGGTGTTCACCCTGCGGACGGTGGAGGATACCTTCCGCATCAAGGAACACGTCCACACGCACCACCCCAAATCGGCGGTGCTGGCCGGCGGCGGCTTCATCGGTCTGGAGCTGGCGGAAAACCTGCGGGAACTGGGGATAGAGGTCACCATTGTCCAGCGGCCCCGGCAGCTGATGAACCCCTTTGACCCGGATATGGCCGCGTTCATCCACAATGAAATGCGCAGGCACGGCGTCAAGCTGGTCCTGGGCCGCACGGTGGAGGGTTTCTCGGAGAACGGCAGCGGGGTGGACGTACTGCTAAAGGATGAAGCTCCCCTCCACGCCGACATGGTGGTGCTGGCCATCGGCGTCACTCCGGACACCGCCCTGGCCAAGGAGGCGGGCCTGGAGCTGGGCATCAAGGGAAGCATCGTGGTAAACGACCGGATGGAGACTTCCATTCCAGATATCTACGCCGTGGGGGACGCGGTCCAGGTGAAACACTTTGTCACCGGGCAGGATGCGCTGATCTCCCTGGCGGGCCCCGCTAACCGGCAGGGGCGCATCGCCGCCGGCAACATCTGCGGCGGTGACAGCCGCTATCCCGGCTCTCAGGGCAGCAGCGTCATAAAAGTATTCGACATGACCGCCGCTGTCACCGGTGTCAACGAAACCCACGCCAAAAAGGCGGGGCTGGATGTGGATAAGGTCATTCTCTCCCCCATGAGCCACGCCGGCTACTACCCCGGCGGCAAGCTGATGACCATGAAAGTGGTCTTTGAGAAAGGGACCTATCGTCTCCTGGGCGCCCAGATCGTGGGCTATGAGGGCGTGGATAAGCGCATTGATGTGCTGGCCACCGCAATCCACGCCGGGCTGAACGCCACTGAACTGAAGGACCTGGACCTGGCCTACGCACCGCCCTATTCCTCCGCCAAGGACCCGGTAAATATGGCCGGCTTCATGGCTGACAACATCAAACAGGGGATTCTCAAGCAGTGGCTTTTGGAGGATCTGAACCGTCTGCCCCGGGACGGAAGCGTAACCCTGCTGGACGTCAGGACGGTGGGCGAGTACTCCGCCGGACATATCGACGGTTTTCTCCACATTCCTGTAGACGAATTGCGGGAGCGGCTGGATGAGGTGGAGCGGGGCAAGCCGGTCTATGTGATCTGCCAGAGCGGCCTGCGCAGCTATATCGCCTGCCAGATTTTGAGCGGGTATGGTTATGAGGCGTATAACTTCGCCGGGGGCTTCCGTTTCTATGACACGGTAACCCATGACCGCTGTCTGGCGGAATCCGCCTCCGCCTGCGGCATGGACCGATAAGCGAAGCGCCGTCAGCTCAAGCAGAGCGGACGGCGCTGATTTTTATACTTGGCTGAGGGTCTCCAGCTTCGCCCGGTCCGCAAGTTCTACCGTGCCCCGGGCCAGCCTGACCATTCCCTCGCTCTGGAGGTAGCGGAGCATCCGGGTTATTACCTCCCGGTGGGTTCCCAAGTGGTTGGCAATGATCTCATGGGTTATGTGCAGGCGGTCTGTGTCCTCAATGGAGGCTTCCTCCAGCAGAAACGCGGCAACCCGTTTGTCCATGCTGTTCCACATAACTTGCTCCATCAGCCACATGACCTCGGAAAACCGGGAGGCCATGATCTCATTGGTGTAGTTCGCCACACAGGCGGACTGCTCCATGACCTGCTGATAGATATCTGAAGGAATGATCCACAGCTGCGTATCTTTTTCCGCCGAGATGGTCACATCAAACTGGATGGAGCGCATAATGCAGGAGGCGGAAAACAGACAGATATCCCGGTCGAACAGCCGGTAGAGGGTGACCTCCCGTCCCTCCCTGGAGAGGATGAAGGCCCGAAGCTGGCCGGTTTTGATCAGCAGCAGGCCGGTACAGTCCGTGCCGCCATTGTGGAGCAGGGTCCCTTTTTTTACGCTTCGGCTGACTAGGCCGGCAGAAATCGCTTGCTGCTGTTGAGGCGTCATATTGTCCCATACGGGAAAGCATTTTGAAAACTCCATTGTGCGCGCTCCTTACAAAAGGCTGTACTCAGTATAAAGCAATTAAGGGCATATGTCAATTTTATTCTTGACATATGCCCTTAATTCCTCTATAATTTTATGTATATTAATGGGGGGGAGTTTCTATGCCAAGGCCTGTAAAATGCAGAAAGGTCTGTCATTACCCCAGGGTTTTGGAGTTTCTGCCTGCCCACGCGGAGGCGCAGCGGTCCCCGATTCTTTTAACCGTGGATGAGTATGAAACGATCCGGTTGATTGATAGGGAGGGTTTTTCCCAGGAAGCGTGTGGGGAATGGATGCAGGTAGCCCGGACAACGGTGCAGAAAATTTATGACAGTGCCCGAAAAAAGCTGGCGGAGGCACTGGTGGAAGGGGCTCCGCTCCACATTGAAGGCGGCGAGTTCCGGCTCTGCGATGGGAAAAGCGCTGGTTGTGGATGTACGGACTGCTTTAAGCGGCAATACCACCAGCAATATGAAAAACAAAAAGGAGATGCTGTTATGAGAATTGCAGTAACCCATGAAAACGGTCAAATTTTCCAGCACTTTGGCCGTACAGAGCAGTTTAAGATTTATGATGTGCAGGATGGTAGGGTCGTGTCATCCCAGGTGGTCGGCACCAACGGAAGCGGACACGGTGCTTTGGCCGGCGTGCTCACGGCGCTGAAAGCGGACGCTTTGATTTGCGGCGGGATTGGCGGCGGTGCTCAGGCGGCCCTGGCGGCGGCAGGCATCCAGCTGTACGGCGGCGTATCCGGCGAGGCGGACCGTGCGGTGCAGGCACTGCTCAAAGACGAGCTGGACTTTGATGCCGATGTGCGCTGTGACCACCACGACCACCATGGAGCGGAACACACCTGCGGGACACATACTTGCGGCAGTTAATACTCTATCATGGTGAGACTTAAAACAGGCCCTCGTATCGCAAAGTGAACAGCCCCACCTAATCTAAACAAATTGTTGTCATTGGTCCCATTTGGGGACAGAAACCGAGGGTGAATGAAAATTATTGTACAGAAGGGTGGGCGCCCGGGTTACAATGAATTTCTTGTCCTGATAGTCCACCACTTCGACAATAGGCAAATACTCCGGCTGTATGCGCTTGCATTTGTTGAGCATATCTTTCAGATCGCTGCCTACTTTGTCTGTGGGAACGCCTTTCACGGGACGTATTAGTTATCCATATTTAAGTTATCATATCCCAATACCTTTACTAAATTAGAAATTTGGTTTCCATTTGCCTGCTTATCATGATAAAAGATTATTTATCAGGCATAGAGCGCAAGATTTCTTGAATTTCCGCAAGGTGCGTAGCAGTAAAGCGGATACTTTCCTTCCCGATTGCTACATCAACGCAGCCGCCGACAATCCTCGCCGCCTTGAGAGCCGCAACAAAGGGATTTTCACGACCGCGTTTACCTTTTTTGGGCGCATTGACAAATCGTATTGCTTCAAACTTTTTGCTGCATTCAAGACACAACGCAACTCTTGTTTGAGGGAAAAAGTATCGAGGGGCGGCAATGATATTGTTTACTTCCATCAACTCGTAAGGCTTTACCTTGCGGCACATTTGACAAAAGCAGCGCCCATGGACACCGTCAGGGGTGTATTTTTTCAGCGTCTGTTCGCGAACAGTTCTGTCATCAAGTCCAAACTCCATGCCCGATGAGTCTCTCGCCTTATGGACTGTGAGCTCGACTTTTCGTGCCACGATTTTGATTGGATTATTCAGCAGTGTCTGAATGTGCTTTCTCAGCCTTTCCATGTTTGACACCGGATTCTCTGGGAATTCGAGATCATCGTCATCTTGGCCGGATTGCATTGTAATGTATTCAAGGCCGTATTCATCAATCAGGTCATCGGACAGTTGACCGTTGCGGTGAAAATTTCTAAGAATTTCTTCGCCGTTTTCAAAGTAATCATCGGTAAAGTCTTCAATATCATCTTCTGTCAAATTCTCAACATACAATATATCCTGATAATGAATCTTCGACAATAGAGGATATTTTAAGTATTCCGCCAATTGCCTGCACTCGTCATGCACGGTGATCGACAGCACAATGCTGGACTGGAAATATCCCATCGGTTGGTTGCAGATAAATACTCCTGTATCGATAATATTTCCAAGCTGGTTCCTGAGGGGAATAAATTCTCTCATACCCATCAAGATCTCTTGTGATCGATATCGTACAAAAGACCCCTTGGAAAATTCTTCCATTAAGTATTTATAGATTTCAGCAGTATCGCTTCCGCGGATGATATCTCGCAGCCCGTCATTATAGCGGCTGCGTTCCCATTCGGCGTTCATCTCATTGATGTTTACGCCAAATATCTTCTCACAGGTCGATTTAGGCAGGATCCGCTCATTCAAAACATAGTAATTATGCTCTGACTTTGTGCAGTTTTTCTTGACAAAGATCACATCGTCTTTCCATGGAATGTATTGCGTCTGATCCCCCTGTATGCTGAATACCGGAATGATGGGAGCTTCTTTCAAGGACAGCAGATATTCTTCCGGAACTTTTTGCAAATAGGCATAAAAACTTTCCCGGAAAATATCATTTTCAATATAGCTGCCTGCATATTTCTTCAACAGAGGGATCACCTGCGCGAATGGCGCCTCTACGCAGCCCATTGCATTCAGAGTGGAATCGAAGGATTCGTCTTTTGGAATATCCAATACTGTCGCGGCGGGGATTGCGCCAAAGCAACCAGCCTCAAACAAATAATTCGCTGCTTCGGGGAAACGGTACGCAGCGCTGCTCTTGACCGAAACGAATACGCTTCTTTCAAAGGTCGGCAGCAGGTTTGCTGCCCTGACCGCCGATAAGAAGTCGTATTGGTTCAGATACTCACAGTCAGAAAAATCATTCGTATATACCGTTTGTGTCCCCTGGCGGCGAGGAACAAATCTGACCAAGCGCAAAACCCTATGCCGGTCATTGCGCTTTGTTTCATTCATGATGGAAAGCAATGATGCGTATACCTCTGCTCTGACACGATCATTCCATAGGCGGCTTCCAAACTCGATTTCTTCTCTTGAGGTGGTCAGCATAAACGGGGCGTCAACCACAAGCGGAATCTTGATCCTGTGCCTTGTAGGCAGACCGCAATACAGAGGATAGTCCTTCGCCGCGCCCTTATCCGGGATATAGCAGACAATGCTTTGGCCGCTGGAAATACTGCGCAACCCATTTTCTCTTTCCCTTAAGGCTTCATCACTCATCGAAAAATGATGAATGAAACGCCTGAATGTGTGCTGCCGTTTGTTAATGGTAACCGTCCGGATATTGCCGGAATCCTCAATTGTGATGAAAGTATTGTTGATCCTGATTTTACGGAGTTTTCTGAGACACAGGCAGAACTCCAGCATATCCTTTTCGCTGTAGTTGGACAACCGGATCCCCTGTTTCAAAACAATCTCCATCCGTGTTCCGAGCGTATTATCATGCTGATCCTTTAAACTTTCCGGGAGCGTGGGCGCTTTTGCAAGCAAAGAAAAATGATACATCCCGCTATGAATCCGCACCTCAGAGGCGATCGAAAAAATTGTTTTGAAGCCTACGCCCTTTTCGCCAATTTTGGCGGCATCCTGATTCATGAGATGGGCTTTTGTAGATTCACCAATCGCGGTGATCGACCGAATATTTCCCCGGGTAAAACCAACCTCATTATACTCTGTGACGATCTTCGATTGGTTCTGGTGTAAGGAAAACTCCGGAACGACGCCCTCTCCATATTCACAATCATCCGCATTTTGGAGCAGTTCTTGAAGAAAGCGCACAGGGCTGATGCCTGACCGCAATATCAGGTCAATATAATTTTGATATTGCTGTTTTCCGATGGCATCTCTGCCAAGCTGGCGGTTATTCCGCAATTCACGAAGGTAATCTTCGGCACTGCCTTCGTCGGACTCCGAGAGCCGATTCAAGCGATCGGAGATTTCCTTGTGCTTCATTCTGATGGAAAAAGTATCTTTACTATCCACCGCATAGCAAAATGCGGAGAAGGAGGCCAACGGGTTCCTTACAGACAGCACAAGTGCGTTATAACACGGAAAATACTGATCTTCCCCGATATCGATCAGCACACATTTTTCTTGACACCATCTCAAATATCTCTCAACGGCTTTTGGAGTTTCGCTTAGCTTAAAATCCTGATACAAGGCGTCTTGAATCGGCGTTTGCATCGCGGACAGGATCCGATACACGGGCCGTCTTCCCGCTTGCAGAGATTTTTTTGCATATTCGCCAAAAATCTTTGCAATGTCCTCATACCGCATGAAAAGGCCAACCTGCTCCTGCGTCAAGTCAAATGTCTCTGACGGGATATCGGACTCCACAGGATGAAACTCAGCCGCATTCAGATATTGCAAGATCCGCCCTGTCTTTGCCGGAACTTTGAGCGCGATAGAAAACAACCGCTGATAAATATTCCGCTCGCACTGAATTCCAATGTTGGCAAATGATTTCTGTTTCGGAAACGTAAAAAGTTCTTTTGAAAGAGGCAGTAAAAAATATGCCTCCTCGGGCTCGTAGATTTCCTCCGCGCTGTCAAAGCAGAATACTTTATCCATGTCAACAAAGTGTCCGCTGCTGGTAAAGAAAATCGGCAGTTTGGAAAAGTGCCTTCCTTTGAACGATTCCTGGGAACTAAGACACTTTTCTTTTCCGTTGTTATCTGCAAACAGGCTTCGGTTCACGCTTGGCAAATATGCTACAATGTCATTCTTAATGATTCTCGCCCAATCCTGATACGCATAGTCCAACAGTTCAGATAAGTATCGGACGGCGTCCCGGAACCAAATATTATTCTCCTGAGGATCAACGAATTCTCTGGATGCGTCCAGCTTAAATGGAACATGGCAGACCACAGGTACATTGAAACGAAGCTGGGTTGGCAGGAAAGAATATAGCGCTCCATTTCCAACCGTGTCCAAATACTCCGGGTAAGGAAATACAACCCGTAAGGTCATTGGTTTGCCGCCGTTGCTGCCCACCTTTGTTTTCGCGCCGTATCGTGATTTGCAGGCGGCTTCACCAAAGACGACAGAAGATGTATAACGGGTGCAGCAAATTTCTTCTACGACATTTCTCTCTAAGCCCAGTTCATAATCATGGAGATCGACCGAAATATGTACGTCTTCATCCTTATAGAATTTTGACGAGGCGGGGTTGCCCGGCCTGCTGACTCGGAATTCCATTGTTCGGAATTCATCATAGTACATCCGGAGGGAAGTCAGCTTATTGAGAAAGAGAAGGGGATTTCTGCTAAATAAAGCATCCTTATTGCAATATTGCTCCTTTATTTCACTATAAATACTGCTGGCTTTCCCTCCCGGAACAAACAATGTCATCTCCGTTCCAGGACAATACTCGTGCGTTTGGTAGCTTGCAATCGGTATGGTAAAGTTTTCTTTCTGTAATTTAAAGGAGAACCAGCCGCTGCGAATCAAAACGGTATCCGTAACGCCAAAAACAGACTTAAAGCCAATGCCCTTTTCACCGATCTCATTTTTTCCGGCGGATACATTCTTCGCAGCCTCGGCGATGCCGGTAATGGCAAATACGTTGAATGGAGTAAAACCCTCCTCGTTGTAACGAAGCACGATCTTGTCGTGGTTAAAGTCAAAATGAATGTCCAGAGAATGGTCCTCAGTATTGGCAAATTCACAGTCATCTACATTTTGAATTAACTCAAAGATGAAGCGGAGGTTATTCGAGTACAGGCCATCCTCCCCGACCGACAGCAAAGAATTGAGCAGCTGAGGATAGTTATCACCGTGGAGCTTGTCCGCTTCCGCAACGCCTTCACGGAATTTCCTCAGCAACGACAAGAAATTCTGCGCATTCGTCAGCGAAGCTATTTCCACCGCTTCCACCGACTTTAACCCGTCCCGCAATTCCTCTAATTGCTGTAATGTGATATCCGCCCGCTGCATAGCTCCGAATTTCTGAAAAAGCCGATCCAGTAGGGCCATATATTACATCTCCTCTACAACAATGATACCGTTCGCCAAGAGGGCAGTATGAATATCTGAACGTGTTTGATCCGCTTGAATGCTTGCTGCTCTTTTGTCAAAATCAGCTTGAACTGTCTCCAATTCGCCCATTTTCATTCGCTTTATCTGGTCATCAAAAGAATCGCTGATTTGCTGCTCCAACGCTCTGACTCTGTTTCGATGCGTATTTTCAAGACTTTCGAGCCGAAACATGGCTGTGTTCGCCGCATCCGAACGGTACTTCTCCTTTGCGGCCTTCCACTCCTGCGCATGGAGCAATTCCAGGGCGTCCCAAGACGGGTCGTGCTCCACTTGGCCTGTCAGTTCCGTGGGGCTGCTCTCAAGGATGTCGGGCAGCTCATGGGAAATCGTGGCGTTCTCGCATATGGTCACAAGGCGGGAATAAGGATTGGAGCCGGTATATCTCCACGCATAGATGGAAAAGGGATAGACGCCGGCAGGAAGCGTATCGGACCGATGCTTAATCTTCAGATATGAAGTATTTTCCGCCGTAAAGTACTTAGCCGCCTGTCTTGCGAACGGATGCAGCGCGGTGATGAACAGACTGTCTCGATGTTTGGATGCGGATTCAGCGTCAAATGTAATGGAAATTGTCGCCTTTTTGCCGCTTAAATAGTTTTCCCATGTCCGTCTTACCGCACTTCTAACTCCTTGCAGATTCCGCAGGTCTTCCAGAATGGCGGCCCTTGCGGCAGCGGATAGGCGCAAGGTTTTATTTGCGCTGTCGCCCAGAATATACATTCCGGGGCCGATTCTCTCGTTGAGATAGTTCGTAACAAGCAGCTGAATCGTTTGCTGTGTCAGCCACGGATTTTCCGCTCTGCGAATCTCCTGTGTGGTTGTAAATTCGGAAAGGTCAAACCCAAACAGTTCTTTTTCTTCATCTTCCAAGCGGTTCATTTCCATGATTTTACGAACCTCGTTGTCGGCCATCTGTTCAAGTTTTATCTTGCGCTCACTGTCGGAAAGCCTGGAGTCAAGGACAATCCTTTCGATTTGTGCAGCGATGCCGCCAAGGATTTCTTCACACTCGCCAATGCTGTTCTCGAAAACACCGATACGCATTAAACAGCGTTCATAAATATCAGCATCTACCGTTCCTTTGGTAATGACATTATAGATGTTTACGGCTTCGCTTCTTTGGCCTCTGCGATCAATTCGACCGATACGCTGCTCGATGCGCATTGGATTCCAGGGCAGGTCGTAGTTGATCATGGTGTCGCAGAATTGATAGTCAAGACCTTCTGAGCCGACCTCTGTAAACAGAAGAATATCAATCGCGTCCGGATTTTCTCTTTCCAGCTCAAAGCGGCGCTTCAGCTCGTAGCGCTGTTCATCCTTCACGCTTCCATCCACCTGCTCAACGCGCTGCCCTTTGGATTGCAGTTTCTTTTTGAGATAGGCCAACGTGTGCCGGAATGTGCTGAACAGCATGATTTTGTTGTTGCCGTCCGCTTGCTTCTGCTGAATGATCTCGTACACTTTTTCAATCTTCGGATCGCGATCCGGCAGGGATTCTGCCAGCGCAAGCACATTCTTTGCCAAGCGAACCAGCATCTCGGAACTATTGGAATCCAAGTCGTAATCTTTAAAATCAAGTTCCGGATCATCGTTCATGCTCTGAAAGCGATGTTCAATCATATCGCGAATATGGGGAGCAAGTCCAAAAATACAACTCGCCGCCTGCCGCCGAATCGTACTAATCATGAATGGAACAGCCCTTGCGCCATGCATCGCCGCCAGTGAGCTGGCCTCAAACCGCAGCAATTCATCATGAAGCTGCCTCTGCTCAGGCGTAAATTCCGTTTCAATCGTCATGCTGCGTCTGACGCAAAAATCTTGAATATCACGTCTGCGGGTTCGGTTAATCATGGTGCTGAAGCTGTGCAATGACTCGACATCTGAAATTAAGCGAACACGATCCTCACGTGATATGTCCTCTCGCTCAAGCCGCGTCAGGATGTCGTCATACAGCGGGTTGCCTGCAATAACGCTGTCCCCCCACTGCGTTTTTCTGACCTGAAGCAGCGCTTGCGCCGCCCGGGTTTGCCAGTTTCCGTCCGCACTTCGGATTGTGCGAACGCACTTTGAAATGGATTCGTTGGGCTTGGACATCATATGGAATGTTCTCTGGTCTATGACAATATCCGGGCGCAATATATTAAGCAGCGTGAATAGATCATCATCGCCGGTCTGAAGCGGGGTCGCCGTTAGCATAACAACCGCGTCGGCATGATCGCAGAAAAATTTTGTGCATTTATAGGCAAACGCCTTTTCCTTGTCCATACTGCCGTTTCGAATGTGATGTGCCTCATCAACGATCACGAGATCAAAATGTGGAGCTGGTTCAAGGTCTGACAGGCCAAATTGTTTCGCTCTATTGGAGCTTTCACCGCTGTATGCGCGGCCATCCAAGATGGAGTACGGAATAATCGCTTTATGATACCGCTGCGGCCATTCACCGTCACGATCTGTATCCGAGATTGCCTGCCGCAGGGTTGCCCCGTCCAGCGGAATAAAGTCCTCATCAAAGCGTTTCATTTCCAATTCCCACTTGCGTTCAGCCACGAGGGGGCGAGGGCAGATAATCAGGATTTTCTCCAACTCCTGCCGGGCGGCTAATTCTTTAATAATCAGTCCGGCCTCAATCGTTTTTCCGACGCCTACGCTGTCTGCAATCAAAATTCTTGGCTCATCGGCATGAATGATTTTGAGCGCGGGCCTGAATTGATAGGGAACAAAGTCAATGCGGGCAGAATTTAAGGAGTACAAATTTTGTCCCGACGGATTGTTGATCTGATAAGCGGTCATCAAGTTGCGGAACCGGTTTACATCAATCCATTGATAATCCGCCGTTTCTGCAACGGGAGCGATCTGTCCGGTATAGTAGGTGTGAATTGCGTTATCAATAAAAACACTGTACTTTGTTGTTCCGCCAAGTTCGGCAATGCCAACAACAAAGCCGCGCTTCCGGGGATCGCTGACAAGACAGACCATGGAGTTCTGCGTGATGGCGCTGCTCGCGGCGGGGCAAGCCGCTGTGGGTTTTGATAAATCCTCCGCTCTTTGCGGCGGAACGGCAATGCTGCCTGGCTTTTCGATAAAGGCAGTCAATTCGCTGATCTTTGAGTATACCGCATGCTCGCAGTTGACCTGCTGCGCAAATTTGAGGATGATGTTCAAATCGCGCAATATCGTATCCTTATCGGGGAGCTCCGCGCTGCAATGCGCCCAGTTGTTGCGGACGCTTATCATATCGCGGACGCACTCCCGTTCGCTCGTTGGTAAATACGCAACAGTACGCATATCATACCAGGATTTATTTGCAATGCGAAGCAGGGCTGCCAAGTCGAAATCTGATAGCTTGGAGAAATTTCTATTTTCAGCAACCCCCCGCTGCGAATAACTGAGACTGGACAGAACACAATCCTCCCACCAGGAATCCGTCACTCTGGGTAAAATCTCGTCCAGCCAATTCGCAAGATAGCCGGCTGTGATATGTAACAAAGCATTGATATCGCTGACAATAGTTGTACGATCCATACTCTATCTCCCTACTGCCTATTTCGACAATATTATATTCTATTTGCAAAATAATATCAATACCTGGCTCTCATAAAACGCGAAAACAGCATCTCCCGCCACCTCCGGCAAAATTGCCGCAAAGCGGAGGAAGCGACGTTGGCCAGACCATCCGCAAGCACCTTGCCTTGATGATGCCGGGACCTTCACAGCGGCTGAAATTTGATGTCGTTCTCCCTGGCGTACCGCTCCGCATAGCTGCCCGCCGGGGCATGGAACGTATAGCGCCCAATTTCCTTCGGTGTGGAGGGCAGGCGGACCTCGCGCAGCTGCTCACAAGCGGAACAGGCATCCTGCCCGATGGTAGTCAGTCCCTTGGGCAGGTCCAGCGTCTCCAGCTTCCAGCCCCCCGAAGGCGTTCTCGCCCACTTTTTTGACCCCCTCGGGAATCTCGAACACGCCGCTTACGTTCTGCAGCGCCGCGTCCTCCCGGCGGTAGATCGCCCCGTTGTGGCAGGCGTAGGCGGGGTTCTTCGGCGCCACCTCCGCCCAGTCTAGGTACGAGAGGATATCTTTGTCTATTTTTTTCAAGGAGGCGGGACTCGGTCTCCACACACGGAGGCAGAACCTCGCCGGGGGTCAGCTTGTCCGCGTTTCGCCGCCCGTTGTACCTGCCCGCCTCCTTGGACAGCAGGGAGGGATGGCCCATGTCTCGCTGTGTTTGATTGCCGAGCTGATGCCGCTTTTCCCCCTGGAAACCGCCTTCAAACATACCTTGCATAATTTTTCCTCCTGTCGTTTTGCTGCCCGCTTACCGGCACAATAAGAATAAACTTATTTCATCACAAAAATTTTTTCGTGTAAATGCAACTGCCCGTTTGATTCGGAGCTTACATATGAACAGATAAATTGCACAAACCACGCTGGGTATTTTTTACGCTGACCTCAAACGGGCTCCGAACGCAGCCTTTGTCCCTTGGAAATTTTTGAGTTTGCGCTGCTTTACAATCCGCAAATAAGAGGCAAGCCCCAAACATTTCTGCATCAACAATTCCCTGTATAGACAAAGGATTGGTACTCCCTCGCAACATCGGCCAGCCGATACACTGATGTGGGCAGCTGTCCATCATCTGATACTGCGGGAAAAAGCGGTTGAGGTGCAGTGGGATGTTACGATCCACCGACGCCAGCCACTGGGCCAGGCTCTTGATCTCCTCCTCGCTGTCGTTTTCGCCGGGAACCAGGAGTGTGGTCACCTCCACATGACACTGCTCCGCCGCCAGGGAGATAGATCGCTTCACCGTTTCCAAATCGCCACCCAATCGCTGGTACCACTCTGGAGTAAAGCCCTTCAGGTCGATACTGATGCCGCCCTTCTGCTGGGCAATGTCGATTTGCTGCTCCACCGTGTCCACGCCCGCCAGGTCGGGCAGCAGCAGTCCTCGACGGCCTCCGCAGGATACGATCACACCGTACTTTTTTACGTCCAACTCAGCAGGAAGGAGATGGGCTCCGGCCGATCCAGCACGTCCACGCTGTACTCCAGGCTGTCCAACTCCGACACCGTCACCGGCGGGAACCGGGGGTCACGGGAGCAGGCGGAGTTTATTACGCTGGTGCAGTCACAACCGCCCACAGTGCGGGCGGTTTCGGAGGTGGGAGCTGACGCTTTTCTGTCGGTCCAAATTCCCGATTGACGCTGATATTCAAAAAATCACTGAAGAATACCGCTGTTACAAGGTTTTCGATGACGCTATTACAGAGTAAAGGAGGTTTTACGCAATGAACGTAAACAAGGAACGCCATACCATCTGGTTGACAGATGGTGCATGGAACCAAGTGAAAGATCACTACCGCACGGACAACTGCTCCATGCAGAACGAGTACATCGAGAAGGCCATCCGGTTCTACTCCGGCTACCTGGACGCCGAGCAGGCCGACAGCTACCTGCCCCGTGTCCTCGCCGTGGTGCTGGAGGGAAAGCTGGGTGCGCTGGGCGCGCTGGGTGACCGCGTGGGAAAGCTGCTGTTCAAGCTGTCGGTGGATAACGCGGTCATGGCTCATGTCACTGCCGTCAGCATCGACGTGGATCTGGACACGCTTAAAAAAGTGCGAGTCCAGTGCATCAAGGACGTCAAGGAGACAAACGGTCAGATTGATTTTGAGGATGCGTTCAAATTCCAGAAGAGGCTGGACTGATGCGCGGACTGATTCAAAAGAGTGGCTACATCAAGCCGGGCAGCGGTGCCGGGAACTACGCGGAGTACATCGCCACCCGAGACGGTGTGGAGCTGTTGAGCAGAAGCGGACAGCACATGGAGTACATCGCAGAACGCCCTCGGTCTCATGGCCTGTTCTCCAATGCGCAGAACACCGATCTGGAAAAGACGATGCGGGAGGTGAGCAGCCATCCAGCTGCCGTCTGGACGTTCATCTACTCACTCAAGCGTGAGGACGCGGCGCGGGAAACGATGAGCCAGCTGATTCGTGAGATGGAGTCCGGTATCTGTGACTGTCCTGCCATTGAGGATAAGCTAGTCACTCTGGCAGAGATGCTCAGGGATACCAAAGGTAAGAAAGTGTACGGCTACCTGAAGAAACCGGCTAAGGCTCAGGTAGACGCTATCGTGGATGAGCTGGCACAGCTCCCAGTGGTGGCTGAGTGCTATGAGGTCTGGAACAATCTGTGGGATGAACTGGAGAACTACTACAAGGACAAGCCCAGGGAACGGCTTCCCCTGTCTCAGCAGAAGGAGCTTAAGTCGATCAAGAACATGGTCATCCGGGAGGCGAAGCGTATCCAGTTGGGTGAAGTCACCTTCGAGGATGAACAGACGGTCGATAAATTGGATGAGAAGGAAGAAGTCCTAAACATCCACTCTCACTGGCAAGTGGTGAACGCATATCGGGAAGCCAAGTATGTTCTCGACGATGACGATGCTTCGTGGACTGAACAGGAGGATGCTGTCCAGATGCTGGAGCAGCTCTGGGATGCTGGTTTCACAGTGGTGGCTCACCAACTGGGTAAGTGCTGGCGGGACGGTCTGGGCGTCTATCCGGACGACGAGAAAGCGGAGTTGTGGTTCCGTCGCTCCGCTGAGGCTGGGAATAATTTCTCGCAATACGCGCTGGGCAAGCTGCTTCACGGACGGCAACGCCGGCGAGACTATCCAGTGGCCGGATGCGGAAAGTCCTTACAGCAACGTCGATAATCTGGATTGCTACGGCGAGAACAAGGCTTACCGCCTGGAGGCCTGGACCCGCTACCCTGAGACGTACCATACACAGAAGGTAACGCAGGAGGATGGTCAACTGAAAATGTAGCGTAAATTGAGCAGATAACAACGGGCCTTCCACAAAAGTGGAGGGCCCAAATATTTTACAAAGGCGGTTGTCGATTGCACTACCGTCTCCAAAGAGTGAGGTGTCCTCCCAAATGATAAATTTCTGATAACAGTTCCTGTTCAGGATAGCTATTTGACGGTGGTTAGGGTATTGTGTGTTGCTGACAAAGGAGGCGGTTCAAAATGGCAAAACGCAGGCCGTCCGGCGACGGCATGGTGCGTAAGCGTGACGACGGACGCTGGGAGGGCCGCATCGTGGTAGGACACAAGGAAAATGGAACTCCCATCTTCCGCTACATCTACGCCGACACTCAGGAGGAACTGACTGCCAAGCTGCGACAGAACATCCAGGCCTACCAAGGAGTGGAGTTGACGGAGCAGAGCAAGATGACCCTCTCGGAGTGGCTGGATCAGCGCATGGTGGGAACCATCCGCAGCCAAACCCTGGAGGTCTACCGCCGGGACATCAGCAACCACACCATCCTCCACCACGCTCTGAAAACCGCGGCGGAGGAAGGACTGCTGCCCTCCAATCCTGCCGACAAGGCAACGCCGCCCAAGCTGTCGGGCAAGCCCAAGGGTATCCTCAACAACGACCAACTGGATACTTTGATGGCCGCCATAGAGAAGGACGAACTCTGGCACGACTTCTTCTACACGGAGTTGACCACTGGTCTGCGGCGGGGGGAGCTGTGCGGCCTCAAATGGAAGGACTTCGACAGTGAGGCCGGAACGCTGAAAATATGCCGCACTATTCACTCCAAAAAGGGCGGTACGCTGGAGGCGGGGGACACCAAAACCTACGCCGGGAAGCGGACGATCCTGCTGCCCCACAGCACGGTCCAGCTTCTGCGGAAGCGGAAAGGAACCGCGCTGACGGAGTGGATCTTCCCTGACCTCCTAAAACCGGAGAAACCCACTCATTCGGAGGGCGCTTATCGGCAGCTAAAGAAAATTCTGGCAGAGGCTGGACTGCCCAACATTCGATTTCATGATTTGCGTCACCTAAATGTCAAGCCCAAAACAAAAAGCTTTTATTCATTTTTCCTGGCAGCTTATATGTCCAATAAGTTGCTCTTTCCCCAATTACATTTTGAGCAAAGTGTCTGCAAATTTTCAATCACAGTTTCTCCGCCTTTTGACCAAAGCTTAATATGATCAACGTGTAACTCCACTGATGGATCCTTCGCAGGGGATGCGCCACAGGCACAACATTTAAAATTATCTCTCGACATTACTTTGAAGCGCATACGTAAGTTGATGTCTCTGCTGGTCTTATGAGTCGCATCAGGCTTTACTTCAATCTGGTTAAATTCTAAGCTCTCTTGAGAGTTGTAGTAGTCGACAAATGATTTTAAAGCTACCGACCATTTACCAAATCTACGTTCATAAGCTTTGTAAGAGATGGGAGATTGAAAAAAAGATAAGTCGCGCCTCGATGGCTGATGACCCATTTTAATCCATAATTCAGCCAAATTGTCAAACAATTCTTGCTTTGTATATTGTCTGTTAGAAATTTGCAATCCTGCTATACGCAAGGCGTTATTCCACGTTCCAAAATGTCGCATAATTGTAGTCGGATCATAATGTCCATGTTCTTCATACTCCGCAATTGTAAGAGACTGTTTGCCTGTTTCTTTTGATGCCTTACAAAGGTCTGACAACAGTTCATCATCTGTCACGCTATTGGTTCTGTCTATATACTCTAATAGCACGATCGTTCACCCCTTGTCTGTAAGGAATGATGTTATTTTACCACACAAATGGAAAAAACGTCAACAAATTAGCATCTGCTCCCTGATAAATAAAAAGACGCTGGCAAGCAGGGCATGGGGATATCGCTTTCGATACCCCCATGCGCTTGTTGGGACTCCCCCAAACCCCGGACTGACCGCTTTGCCTCCAGTCGAACACGCCTATCGGCGTGGCTCCATGCTTCGCATGACCAGCAGGGAGAGAGTGATGTGACCGCGTTAGGGGGGATAGCCGCAGAACGGCGCAAGGGGCGTCCCCTTTGGACAGAGCGGAGCGACGCAAGCTGCCTGGAGCGATGAGCCGTCAGCAATCCGGGCAGCAGCCCCGCAGGGCGCACGAATACACTCCGGCAGGAGGGTATTCGTGCGCCCTTCTCGCTGACGCTCCGAAGGGGGGGGGCAACCTGGACTGGCTTATGAGGTGCCAAAACTGGCCCGTGCCGGTCTGTCTGTGTGGGTTTTGAGATCGACCCGAAGGATATAGCCCACCGGTCTGTTCCCTGCTGGTAAAAGTACGCGGCCGGGGCGCTAACGCCCCAGCCGGATAGTACGCATTCTCTTTGTCCTTAATGGTACACCTCACTTTTTGGCAACCCTCGTTATGCCTACTTTTTGCGGGGAAATCAGTGGAAAAAGAATTAGGACAAACCATCCAACCCGTTGCACCGCAAGGGGTTTCCGATTTGTCCTTATTATGCCATAAGGGCACACATTCGCCACCCGCGCCCTGGAACACGGGATGGACATCAAGGCCCTGTCCGCCATTATCGGCCACGTCTCCAGCGCCACGACACTGAATGTCTACGCCCATGTCACCGACGAAATGCAGCAGTCGGCGGCGGCAAAAATCGACCGGGCCATTGCGAAGTTGGAACCCCAGCCGGAACCGGCGGCTCCGAAAAAGCCCGCCCGGACCACCTTCCAGGCCGTCAAAGGAAAGTACCGCAAACCGGGGACGGGCTGCGTCACACAGATCAGTGACCATCTATGGGAGGGGCGGTACTCCCCAACGGTCAACAGAAAACGTATGGCCCGGAATATCTACGCCCCGACCAAGGCGGAGTGCGAGGAGAAACTGGCACAGATGGTTGCGTAGATGAAGAAGGAAATTGCTGACCTGCGCACTCAAGCCAAGGCCGGATTAAAACAGTCCAACGCCCTCCGGGACAAGGGTTTCCCGGAGGGTGAATTTTTCTCTGTCTGTGGCTAAAACTGTGGTCAGCGCAAAAATACGTTCCTGGGCACACCGCAAAACGTGCGAAAAAGTTAAGAAAAACCGCTCTTTTCTCTCGAAAAGAGCGGTTTTTGTGGTGGACGATACAGGACTTGAACCTGTGACCTCCCGCACGTCAAGCAAAAGACGAAAGAGCCGTATTCCGTTGTGGCACAAGGAGATAACAAATAACCCACCCCTATTTTGCCCCCAAAATTGCCCCGTTTCAATCCACGCTTCGGTGAGTGGGAGCGACAGCACTTTTCACACGAAAGCTCTTTCGACCGCTTCAATCAGCTCATCTGGGCGATTGTTTACAACGTGGCTATACACATTCAAGGTCATCTTAATATCACTGTGTCCGGCCAGATACTGAATTTTTTTAATATCCATACCCGACTGGCACAAGGTAGTTATGTAAGTATGACGAAGCTGATGCGGAGTAATTCGGAAGTCCAAAATTCGCTTGACATCTTTCCCGTTTGGATGCGGCTCTCCAACTGCTTTATCAAGAGGAAGCACTTTAGACATTTGCCGGCGGTCTACAATTTTCATTAAATTCTTCACGGTTTGGGGAGTAGCGTTCCCGCCGTCAGCAGCAGAAACAACGAAGACACTCTTAGTTTGTTTTTTCTCCTCTGCCAGAGCCGCCGCCAGGATTGCAGGGAGGGGGATAGTCCGGTGAGCCGCCTTGGTCTTCAGCGGCGATGGGAACACTCCCTTGGTTCCCTCAAAGCGCACCGCATTGTTTACTGTGAGGTGAGGCGGCTTGGCTCCCAGGTCCACATCGATCCAGCGCAGGCCGCATATCTCCTCCCGGCGCAGGCCAGCATAGAGCCCCAGCATGATGAAGAGATAGGCCCTGGTGCCTTTTGTGGCCTCCAGCAGCGCCTTACACTGCTCCGGTGTGAGAGGAGTCTTCTCCTTGCTCCTCTCCCCTGCCGCTTTCAGCTTAGCACAGGGAGACCGGAATATCAATCCATTTTCCTCTGCGCATTCAAAAATTTGCTTCAGCGTGGTCACTGTCTTGGTCTGCATGGAGTTGGACAGGTGGGCCATTTTGGAGAGCACCATCTGGCAGTGCTCCGGCTTGACCTCCTTCACCAGCATTCCGCCGATATAGGGGCAGATATGGACGTTGATGGCGTTCACATAGTCCGACTTTCGGGAGTAGGACCACTTGCTCTGTCTGTTGTTAAACCATTGGGCTGCCAGCTCAGCTACAGTGGTCTTGTCATCCAGGATGATCCCCATCCGTTGAGCAGTCTCCAAATCGTAGAGCTTCTTCCGTAGCTCCTCCTTGCTCCTGGCCCGAACGTCTTTCCACGTACCATCTTGGAGCTTCAGGCGTTTTCGGTAGTAACCCGTCTTGGGGTCAAAGTAAAATTCCGGCCGTTTTGCCATTGATTTTCCTCCTATCTTTTGTTATGATAAGAGGGTGATCGGGCCTGCAAAACCTATCACCCTCATAGCCGCCTCTTGGTGCTCCAACACCGGGGGCGGTTTTGCATTTTTTCAAAATGTGCGGTAAAAGATATCCTCCAGGGAAATGTCCAGATCGTCAAATAGACTGCACTTGAAATGGGTCACGACCGCCGCCCGCTCCTCCTCAGACATCTGCGCAAGCTCCCAATCTGCATGGACTGCATAAATATCGTAAAAAAGGAACTCGTCCCCATCCAGACGGTATACCTCCACGGATTTTTCATTTGGGCTGACAAGCCAGTATTCCCGGACGCCGCAGCGGGCATATATTTCCTTCTTGATGGTCTTATCGTTCCGCATAGTGCCGGGAGACAGGACCTCCACCACCAGATCGGGAGCACCATGCACGCCGTTGGGTTTGATCTTGTCTGGATCGCAGACGATCATAAAGTCGGGGATAAACTGGTTTTCATCATCCAGATAGAGGTCAAAGCCGTCCTGGATAGGGGTGCATTTTTTCCCTTTCAAGTAATCGCGGAAGATACCGAAAATATTGCCGGATACGGCCATGTGGTTCCATCTGGGACTGGGGGACATCGCCACCACCTTGCCGCCAATCAGCTCCTCGCGGTGCGCCTCCTGATATGCCAGGTTATCGTTCATACAGAATGCTCCTTCCTCCATTCATTTCAATCCACGCCCCCGTGGGGGCGACAGGACCCCTCATAGCCGCTTCTTGGTGCTGGTAACGCCGGGGGCGGTTTTTTACTGATCTTCTAAAGTCCGGTAAATATAGATAAAAGATTATCTTCGTTTTCCGTAACATCAATTAATAAGGCTAAGTTTCCATTAAATTGACAAGGAAAAACTCCGAATCCTTCCATTGTTAATCCATTATCATTGATAGCTTTTGACAGGGCCTCTGAACCATCTTCAAATTGGTATAGCTCAACTTTTCCAAAATCGAATTTATATTTCATTCCGATTTTAGCGCCAACCAGTTCCGCCGCCATTACAACGGACTCATAACTGTAATTTGCGTCGTCCAGTTCAGCTGCAAAACGCTCAAAGGGTGTTTCACCGCCTTTGCTTTCTGGTGCAATGGAGGAACTCTGCGCTTGACTGGAAGATGCTGAACTGTCAGATGGAATGCTGTTGGATGGCGACGATTTTTCTTCACCTTTGCACGCTGCCATAGATAGGCACATGACCCCCGCTAAAGCGAAGGATATGATCCTGTGTTTCATAACTGTTTTCTCCTTACTATTTTTCTGCTTTCAGCAGGAAATCACTTATTTCTTTCAATCCACGCCCCCCCTTTTGCGGGGGCGACAGGGTCACTCAAAATAGCTTGCGTCGCACACGCCCAGCACCAGCCCTTGGCACTTGATATCCTCTCGCATGGGGATTGGATCGTACTTCTGATTATGGGAGATCAGCACACCGTCCCCCCGCTCCTTCACCCACTGCTGTCCGTCCATGAGGAAGATGCCGATCTGGCCGATCTCGATTTCCTTACAGGATCTGATAAATAGCTTGTCTCCGTCGTGATAGGTGGGTTCCATGCTGTCACCACTGATGTGGGCCACATAGGATGTGCCTCGCGGGGGGCGCTTGCTCAGTTCCAACTCTTCCGGCTCGTCACTTCCTGCTGGCTGGCCAGTGCCGGCACTCATAGCGGCCAGAAACATAGGGACGATAAAGTAGACTGCCTCAGGCTCTGGCTTCTCCACCTGGGCCGGTTGCGTACACCGGGCTAACTCTTCATCCGCCACTAATCGGATAATCCTTTTGCCGTGTCCGTCCAAGCCGTCATAGTCCCCCGCTAGCTTCAACGCCTCTTCCGAATAGGGAGGGGCGTTTTTTATGCTGTTTGCATCCTGAGCACCATAACTTGTTGCTATGCTATCACTATAAAAATCCTTTATGGTAATTTTGAGAACTTTGCAGATTTTAGGAACCATGTCAACATCTGGAGAATTGTTTCCTCTAACCCAATTATTTACAGTTCCCTTGCTTATCCCTAATTTATCCGCCAGATTTACTTGATTTATATTTGCTCTCTCCATAGCGAATACAAGGTTTAAGCGTATCCTTTCGCGCAAAGAAATCTCGGTCAGTTCCTCCATAAAACCACCACCTTTATGACGATGATAGCACACCAAAAAATAAAAGTCAAGAAATTCGTGATTAGATATTGACAGTAGCGAAATATTGTGATACCATCTGCTTGAGGTCAAGAAAATCGCTACCGAAACGATAGGGGGTGTTATATTGGGCATCGAAATGGCTATTCGTGAATACCTCGTCAGTCACGGAATAAAGCAGTCTTTTGTAGCGGAAAAGTGCGGATGGAGCAAGCAAAAAATCAATTCCATTGCAACCGGAAAGCAGAAAATTACAGCAGAGGAATATGGCAGACTTTGTAACGCCATCGGCCTCCCCTACGACTACTTCTACAACGCCGCCGAAGATTTGGCGTGAGGGGGTGAGAGCATGGACAGAGACAACAAACCCGCCCTGCCAATTGTGGCGGAGCGGGACATAACGGCAAAGGAATTTCTCCAAAAGCTAAAGCAACACTGCGCAAAAGTTTATGCTAAGCAATCCTGTAGGGAGTGTCGCTTTTTAGACTTTTGCTATTGTGCGCCCACGAATTACACGGACGAGTTTCTTTCTGACTCAATCGCGTACTTTTCTTGAAAACTTAAGACGAGCGGACAAGGCCTGCCGGGACTCTCCATACCGTGACATTTATAGCCGCTGTCTTGAAGAGAGCAGGACGCATATATAAGACGTTCTGTGCCATCTGCTGAAACTTCGTATATGTGGTGGATGCTGGTGCCCTCTTTATACCGCCGACAGTTGAATGCCCGAAATTCCTCCCGAGTTTTCTTTTCTTGCAACGCTATGACCTCTTTCCTGTATGTATTGAGCAAGTGCTAGTTGCTCTAATCGTTACTATTATACAGAAAATATGGATAAAAGTAAAGACCATGTTCGCCCAGTCAGCAGGACAACGCATAAAAAACCGCCCAGTGGGGCGGCGGGAAGGAGGTGAAAGGATGAACCTCAAAGAGGTATCGACCAAAGAGCTTGTTGAAGAGCTCAAGCAGCGGGAAGGCGTCGAGGCCCACATCATTGGGCCATCCGCCCTTATCACGGTTCAGGCGGACGGCCCAGCGATTGTATTGGTGGTGATTGATTAGCCGATCCGTGTGTCGCCATATCGGCCCTTGATGTTGGCGTGGAAATACCGGCCCTTTGAAGCTGCGGACATCAGCCCCTGGTATACCGAGGCAGGAACATTTGAGTAGCGATAGAGACCGCCGCTATGGAAGCGGATATGGAGCGTTCCGCTTTCGTAGCCAACACTGGCAATATTTGACGAACTAACGGGAATCATCTGCATAGTGTTCACCTCCTTTCGCCTACATTTTACCACGAGGCGGTCAGGAGGACAACAAAAAGTGCCCCATCAGGTGAGTCAGACCTGACGGGGCAAGCGAACCAATCGTATCCACCAAAAGGCCGCAGGACTATGATACCACATTCTCCGGCGGCACACAAGAAAAAAGGAGAAAAAGATATGAAAAAGAAAACGCTTCAGGACCACATCCTCAGCCGCCTCCAGGAGGAGCAGCAGGCGGTGACGCTGATTACCACCAACGGCTACCATGCGAAGGGGCGGATCGTCGGCTTCGACCGCTTCACGGTGGTCCTCCTGGGCAAGGACGGCCAGCAGCTGACCTACAAGCACGCCATCTCCACCATCGTGCCGGAGAGGCCGGTGGGCCTGACCAGCTGGAAGGGGGAGTCGTAATGCCCGCCGCGCTGATGACGGTGGAGGAGGTGGGCGCCTTCCTGGGCATCGACCGCAGCACGGTGTACCGTCTGTGCAGCAAGCCGAACGGTCTGCGTTCCTACAAGGTGGGCAGCCGTCTCCGCTTCAAACAGGAGGACGTAGAGGCGTATCTGGACCGCTGCCTGGTCCAGCCGCCTCAGCCCCGGAACCACCCTGGTATTGCCCGGTTCCAGTACAAGCCCGGTATGCGGGTTGTGAATCTGTAAAGGAGGATATTCTGATGTACAAAACAGTGAAAACCTCCCTGGTCACCGGCGGCCAGGTGGTGCGTGAGCTGCTCCGGCGCTTCGGGCCCGGCCAGGTCTGCCAGGTGGTCCAGGAGACAGAGGGCGTCTTTCGGGTCCACTTGCTGGGCGGCAGGACGGTCCAGGCCACTGTGCTGGCCAATGGGACGCTGAGCATCCAGGAGATGGAGGACGTGGCTTAGAGGATGAGCGAAATAAA
>NZ_QWKI01000144.1 GCF_009911645.1 Pseudoflavonifractor sp. 60 | reverse complement strand
GTGACTACATTTTACACGAAGTTTCCCTTGTTGTCCTCCCTTTTTTCTTGTGTTGCACTTCATATGATAATCTTTCTTGCCCCCTTTTGAAAGGGGGTGCCCGAGCGAAGCGAGGGCGGGGGATTGTCCCTGGAAGCACCATCTTCTACCGCAAATTTTCAGTCGAAGTAATGCCTGCAAATCAATCCCCACCGCACGCGGTGGCAGCCGCCCAGCCTCCTTTTCCATTGGGAAGGGGGGCTGTTTTTATTCGTCCACCACAGTCAGGATATCCGTCAGCTGACAATCCAGCGCCTCGATGATGCGGCCCAGGTTGTAGCCGTCCAGTCGGAAGACCTTGTTTTTATAGTAGCCGTCGATAATATGGTATTGAATACCAGTATTCTTTGCCAAGTTATACCGGCTGATTTCATTGGCGTCCAAATATTGATCTAAACAAAGCCGTACAACCTTCATCATACTACCCTTCTTTCGGTATATATCATATAAAACACATACAGATGTTGACAATCAACTGTTTAAGGTATATGCTTATATAGGTATGTACCGGAAAGGATGATAATATGACGGATTATAAGGAACCCTACTACCTGCTGTTCAACGCCATAACCGACGCGGTGGAGGTGCTGGGACATCTGGAGGTACAGGCGGCGGTGAAGCTGCTGGAGGAGGCGCAGCTCAAGGCGGAGGAGCTTGTTTTGAATCAGGACTGAAAGGCAGAAAAGAGGCGCGCAGGCGTCTCTTTTGTTTAGGCTGTTCCGGGCGGCGTTCAGGACAAGTGCCGGCCTGGGGGAGGTAAAAAAACCATCAAATTAACCAAAAAAACGAAACAGGGAAAATTCCTCTTGACAAGGGCGCTTCTTTGCGTTAAACTTCAACGGTACAAAGCGCCAAAGTGCAGCGCGGAGGAGAGGAATGCTTTCTATGGCAATTAAACTGATTATGCTTCTGGTGTTTTTCGGAGTTATGGTAGGGATTGGACTGTATTGCCGGAAAAACGTCACAGATGTAAACGGCTTTGTGCTGGGCGGGCGCTCCGTGGGGCCCTGGCTCACCGCCTTTGCCTATGGCACCTCCTATTTCTCCGCCGTGGTTTTTGTGGGCTACGCCGGGCAGTTCGGCTGGAAATACGGCATTGCAGCCACCTGGGCGGGCATCGGCAACGCAGTGCTGGGCTCTCTGCTGGCCTGGGTTGTGCTGGGCCGCCGGACCCGTATTATGACGCAGCACTTGGACAGCGCCACCATGCCCGAATTCTTCGGCAAGCGGTTTGGCTCCACCTCGCTGAAAATTGCCGCCTCAGTTATCATCTTTATCTTCCTGATTCCCTACACCGCCAGCCTGTATAACGGCCTGTCCCGGCTGTTCGGCATGGCTTTCGACATTGACTACTCCATCTGTGTCATCGTAATGGCCGTCCTCACCGGTATTTACGTTATTGCCGGCGGATATATGGCCACCGCAATCAACGACTTCATTCAGGGAATCATTATGCTCTTCGGCATCTGCGCCGTCATCGTGGCGGTGCTGAACAGCCGGGGCGGCTTTATGGCGGCGCTGGTGAAGCTGGCCCAGGTGCCCACCGAGACCGCCAGCGGTCCCGTGGCCAGCGCCCCCGGCGTCTTCGCCTCCTTCTTCGGCCCCGACCCGGTGAACCTGCTGGGCGTGGTCATTCTCACCTCCCTGGGCACCTGGGGCCTGCCTCAGATGGTCCAGAAGTTCTATGCCATCAAGAGTGAGAAGTCCATCAACACCGGCACTGTGATCTCGACCCTCTTCGCCATGGTGGTAGCCGGCGGCTGCTACTTCCTGGGCGGCTTTGGACGGCTCTTCGCCGACGTGGTGGGGGTCACAGAGGCGGGGACCCCGGTGGGAGGCTTCGACGCCGTTATCCCTGCCATGCTCTCCGGTCTGCCTGACCTGCTGCTGGCGGTGGTGGTTATCCTGGTGCTGTCCGCCTCCATGTCGACCCTCAGCTCTCTGGTGCTCACCTCCAGCTCCACCCTGACCCTGGACCTGCTGAAGGGTCATGTGGTCAAGGAGATGGATGAGAAGAAGCAGGTGTTCATTATGCGCTGCCTCATCGTGGTATTTATCGCCATCTCGGTGGTGCTGGCCATTATCCAGTACCGCTCCAGCGTCACCTTTATTGCGCAGCTTATGGGCGTCAGCTGGGGCGCGCTGGCGGGCGCTTTCCTGGCCCCCTTCCTCTACGGGCTGTACTGGAGGGGCGCCACCAAAATCGCCTGCTGGGCCAGCTTCCTCTTCTCTACCGTGGTCATGCTGGCCGACATCTCCCCCCTGAAGTCCAGCTTCCCCGCCCTTCTGGTCTCCCCCATCAACTGCGGCGCTTTCTGTATGATCGCCGGGCTGATTATCGTGCCGGTGGTGTCCCTCATCACCGCCAAGCCGGAGAAGAGACTGGTGGACAATGCTTTCTCCTGCTACGAGGAGAAGGTCACCGTCCGCAAGAGCCAGGCCCTGGGCGACCCCCAATAAAAATTCCTCTCATCCTCTTTCCAATTGGCGGAGCCTGTGGTATGCTTAGGTGTACCCCAGGCTTCGCCAATTTTTTGACAGGGCGAAGCCCCGTTCAGGAGGTTGACCCATGATTTTTGATATCCACACCCACACCTTCCCCGACAAGATTGCCGGGGCGACCATTGCAAAACTCCAATCCATGTGCCATACCATGGCCTACTCCGATGGCACCGAGGCGGGGCTGCGGGCCTCCATGTCTGCCGCCGGGGTTAAGGGCTGTCTGGTGCTGCCGGTGGCCACCAACGCCCGGCAGGTGGTCCACGTCAACGACGCCTCTGCCCGCCTTAACGAGACCGGCCCGGATACCGGCCTGTGGTCCTTCGGCTGTATGCACCCCGACTTCGAGGGCTGGAAGGAGGAGCTGGCCCGGGTCGCCGCCCTGGGACTGAAGGGGATCAAGCTTCACCCCATCTACCAGGGGGTCGACTTTGACGATATCCGCTATCTGCGCATTCTGGACCGCTGCGGCGAGCTGGGGCTGATGGTCCTGACCCACGCCGGGCGGGACATTGGCTTTCCCCTCCGGGACCACTGCACCCCGGAGATGACTCTCCGCGCACTGAACCAGGTGGGTCCAGTGACGCTGATCCTAGCCCACATGGGGGGCTGGCGGGAGTGGGAGCGGGTGGAGGCCCTGCTGCCCGACACCGGCGTCTATCTGGATACCGCCTTTGCCCTGGGCCGCATTGCCCCCGTGGGGGACGGGTACTACGGCCCCTCTGACCTGCCGCTGATGGAGACAGAGCAGTTTGTCCGCATGGTGCGGGAGTTCCCGGGCCGGGTCCTCTTTGGCACCGACAGCCCCTGGCGGGACCAGGAGGAGGGCATTGCACTGATTGAGGCCCTGCCCCTGACCCGGGAGGAGAAGGACGGCATCCTGGGCGGATATGCCCGGAAGCTGCTGGGGCTTTGACGAGGGTTTCTTCCTTTTTCTTATAAGAAAAAGGAAGCGAAAAAGAATTTTTCCGCAAAACTTCGTTTTGCTTTTGGCTATCTTATGGAAGAAATATGTTTGAATGGAATCAGAGGAAAAACGAAGTTTTTCCCAAAAGTTTCTTTTTGATTCTTTTTCTTTTCAAAGAAAAAGAATAGAATGATAAAGGAGCGATACCATGTACATCGACCAGATCCGCTACACCGCCCGGCCTACCGACCAGCGCATTCCCCAGGAGCTTGCCATTTATGACCGGCTGGAGGAGCTGTCCATCCCCTACGTCCGGGTCGACCACGACCACGCCGACACTATTGAGTTCTGCCATGAGGTGGAGAAGGTACTGGGCTCCAAAATCTGCAAGAACCTGTTTCTGTGCAACCGCCGGCAGACCGAGTTCTACCTGCTGATGATTCCAGGGGACAAGCCCTTTAAGACAAAATTCCTCTCCGCCCAGCTGGGGTGCTCCCGGCTGTCCTTCGCAGACGACGGCCATATGCGGGACTATCTCCAGACCGTTCCCGGCTCTGTCTCCGCCCTGGAGCTGCTGTTTGATACGGACCACCGCGTCCAGCTGGTCATTGACAGGGACCTGATGGCCGACGAGCTGATGAGCGGCCACCCGAGCATTTCTACCTCGACCCTCCAGCTGAAGCGGGAGGATTTTCTGAGGTTTGTGGAGTCCACCGGCCATTCTCCCATCTATATCGACCTGCCCGACCCCCGCCTTGCTGGGGACCAAAGTCAGATGTGACCTCCCTTCCGCCGGACTCAGTTCCGGCGGAAGTTTTTTCTATTAATTTATTTTTTGCATTAGTTCATTAAATATATGAATTGGACAGGGATTGGTCGAATTTTGTATAATACTCTTATGAAAGGGGAGAGTCGTTTGTGAAAAGCGACAGCTCTTCAAAATGATTGAGAAGGGATGGATCAAGCATGAAATTGTACCGCAAGCTCGCCGCGCTGTGCCTGACTGCCGCTCTGGCGGTGGGGATGGCGGCCACCGCCTCCGCCGCCTCCGGGCCGGTGAAGGTGACCGTCAACGGCCAGACGGCCAGCACCGCCGCCTACATCAACGATGATTGGCGCACCATGGTTCCGGCGGAGGTAGCCGATGCCATGGGTATTGCCTACACCGTGGAGGGGGACAGCGTCACCTTCACTGCCAACGGCATCTCCCAGACCTACACTGCGGGCTCCGCCGCCGGGGACACCGTGGCCTCTCTGGTGGACGGGACCCTCTACGTCCCCTTCTACCACCTGGCCCAGACCTTCGGCTTCCAGGTGAGCTGGGACAGCGCGGCGGGAGGAGCTTCCGCCCGGAAGGAGCAGCAGACCAAGCCCGCCGCCAGTGACATCGAGGCCATTCAGGCGACGACGGCCCCCAACTTCTATGGGCACAAGGTAGAGACGGTTGCGGTGACCTATAAGGCCGGCGTCGACCTCTCCGGCGTCCAGCTGGAGGACTACGCCCTGTATGACCGGGGCTTTAATAATCCTGACTTTGGACAGGTGAAGCTGGTCAACATCAGCGTGTCCGGCAATGTGGTAACCCTGTATGCCGACCTGAACAGCGATAAGGTGACGGACCGCAGCCGTGAGACTTACGGAACCCTGTGTACCAGCGCCAGCTGGTATGTGGATTCTGAGGGCGTCATCCACTGTGACGACCCGCAGAACGGGGAAGAGGCGGGCAGCTGGCAGGACCGCCTGGGGAATACCATCGAGGCCAATACCATCAACAAGGGCCTGCAGCGGCGCGAAAATATGGACCTGATCCTCTGCGTGAACGGCGCGGACCTCCGGGATGGGATTGCCTCCACAGATGGGTCCGGCAAGTTGCTGGAGAACACGGTCTGGAAAGAGACCCTTCTGGGCGGCGGCCTGGATGAGGTGAAAATGGAGCTGGTGAATATTGGGCAGCCCGCTCCCGGCTATACCATGCAGTCGGATGAGGGGAAGATTCCTGTCTTTGTCATTTATCCTGACAACTACGATGCAAACCGCGCGGAGCCCTATCCCACCGTGGTTTATCAGTGCGGCGGCGGCGTCTGCTACTGGGAGGTGACCGACGGGTCTGCTACCTCCGCCAACAACCTGGGATGCAATGTGGTTTATGATGAGATGATGACCAAGTGGCATGAGGAGATGCCCGAGGCCATTATTATGAGCGTAAACGTACATTCCACGCCCATTGATGTGGCCGCGGCCGAGATTGCCGGCGTGCTGGACTACAGCATCGAAAACTGGAATGTGGACAAGGACGGCATTATCATTGTGGGCAACTCCCAGGGCACTCTGATTAGCTCCGACGTGATTCGCCAGCGCTCTGACCTGATTGCGGCCTTTGTGGAGTGCAACGGCAACCTGGGCAGCATGGCTTCTGCCAGCAATCTGGACGGCACCTTGGCCAACAGCAGTCTGGGCACCTGGACCGCGGAAGAGGTTCAGGCTATGATTGACAACGAGGTGGCGGTCTGGATGTTCAACGGCGAGACCGACGGCGACAACCCCGCGGCACAGCAGGATGTGATCGAGGTGGTGAAGGAGCTCTACCGTACCGCCGGCAAGGATGAAGCGTGGATTGCCGAGCACGTTCGTGCCTCCGGCCTCCAGTCCTGGAAGTTCAAGAACTGGGGCGAGACCGACCACTCTGTGACAAAGGTAGTGGCCTCCTTCTATCTGGAAGCTCCCTACACCGACGTCTGGGAGGGCCAGTCCAATTTGGCGGCAGGCGAAACCTATACCTATACCGGACAGGAAGAGGGCTATGCCAACTATGGCCTCACGGCGGACTATCAGTACACCGTGTACCCTGAGAGTGTTTCCCAGTGGGCCAAGGCGATTGTCAAATAATCTGTCCTAATTCCCAAATCAGTAACATGAAGCACGCCGCGGAGAATATTCTGCGGCGTGTTTTTTATGCGGGATGATGTCATGGGAACATACGCTTCTTTCTGACTCGAGGAACTGCCTTTCAGAGTGTGGGCCAGCCAGTCTATGGGAAGTCTCTTCTGCCGGCACAAATCCATCCACTACATTCATTGGTCTATCAAATATATGAATTGGACAGGGATTGGTGGAGCTTATTATAATGCATTTAAGACGGAGGTGCTGGATTGTGCAGAATGACAGCGCCTCCTAAAAGAGTGAGAAAGGGATGGATTCAAGCATGAAATTGTACCGCAAACTCACCGCACTGTGCCTGTCCGCCGCTCTGGCTGCGGGTATGGCCATCACCGCATCCGCTGACGTCTCCCCGGTCAGGGTAGTGGTCAACGGAGAAACTGCCTCCAACTCTGCCTACATCAACTCCGACTGGCGGACCATGGTGCCGGTGGAGACAGCTGAGGCCATGGGCATTGCCTACACCGTGGAGGGGGACAGCGTCACCTTCACCGCCAACGGCATCTCCCAGACCTACACTGCGGGCTCTGCCGCCGGCGACACGGTGGCCACTCTGGTGGACGGGACCCTCTATGTCCCCTTCTACCATCTGGCTCAGACCTTCGGCTTCCAGGCGAGCTGGGACAGCGCGGCCAAGGCGGCCTCCGCCACCGGCAGTGTGGCCGAGGAGACCCCTGATGTGCCCTCTGCCGTTACGGCCAGCATCAACCTGAATGAGTACCTCCTGGAGAACACCGAGAAAACCAATGAGACCACACGGGCCCTGCCCATCGACCGCACAGAGGTCAATGAGCACCCTGTGCCCGGCTATCTGTCCTACACGCTGGCCAGCGACCGGACCATTAAGCTCTACGTGGGGGAGCACGCGGCTCTGCGGGCTTACATCACCGTGATTGCCATTCCCAACGGGGTTTCTGATACCTATGCCTTCCTGGAGGAGCAGGGATGGATCAAGCAGGCTGAGACCTATGGGGAGCTGCTGTTCGTCCTGGAGCCCGCCAATGGGACCTGGGGGACGCCCGCAGAGGAGGCCGCCTACCTCAACGACTGTCTGGCGGAGACCATCGGCAACACCGCCTTTGACACCCGCACCTCCAGCGGCGGAGGACTGGTACAGACTGGCCGGTTTGCCTTGAGTGACGGCACCGTCTGCCCCGTCTTCACCGGCCACTCCTGCAACTACTATGTGGGCTACGGCGAGGGCTGCGCCGTCCTGGAGTCCTGGACTGCCAACAATCCGACCTATGTCATTGGTCAGGCCTTTGTGGGCGGGACCAGCGTGGGGGATTCCGTCCTGAAGACTGCCAGCGCCCGCACCTATAACGGCATCAATACCGGCTCCTACTATCCTGGCCTTGACGACGCGGCATTCTCCACCGTGCTGGAGAAAATGGCCCAGGACGGTGCGGCGGAAAGCGCCAGCTTTATCACCAATGCCGACATCCCCGTTCCGACCCTCTTTGTCGGGTATCAGGACGGCGACGCCAGCGTTGAGTACTGGAAGGACGTCAATGACACGGTGGACACGGCGGTGGGCGGCGTGTATCACCAGCGCCTGGACTCCGACGCCTGGCAGACCAAGTATGCCAACAGCAACGCTAAGAGCTGGGGAGCCCAGTACGGCATCTCCCAGGTCAAGCTGGTGGACGGCAGCGCCATGAGCGCCTCCGACATCCGCAGCTTCCTGGCGGGCTACACCAGATACACCAATCCCTTTGCCTACAGCAACGCTCTGGGCATCCGCACCGACTACTACATGGCCACCAAGGCGGCCCGCACCGCCGCCGAGAGCGGAACAGCCATCTCCTCCTTCACCTTTGAGGGTCAGAGCGGAGAGCAGAAGACGGTGGAGCTGCGCGCTCTGGAGTCCGTCCGTCTGAACAACCCTGGCGGCAGCAAGACCTCCGGCACGGTGTACTCCTGCATCGCCGCCTTCAACGACTACGACGGCAACGGCGTGCTGGACCCCCGGGAGACCGTGATGTACATCCCGGACTCCGCCAAGACCTACGGAGGGGACGGCGCCCCTGTGGTGGTGGTGTTCCCCGGCAACACCCAGGCTGCCGCCACCTTTATGGATTGCTCCATGTGGTGGGCCATTGCCAATGACGAGGGCTGTGTGGTCATCATCATGGGCGAGTACTGCAAAACCAGCGCCGCCGGCCTGACCTACGGCGACACCGCGGACAGCGCCGATTTCTCCCGGGCCGCGCTGCTCCTGATGGAGAATGTGGTGAGCAAGCAGGACGGCGTTCAGGTGGATATGAGCCGCGTCTACGGCAGCGGCCACTCCCTGGGCTGCCGCACTGTCCAGACCCTGACCCACACCAGCGAGGCGGGGGACTATGCCGCCGTGGGCTCCACCTCCTTCCCCAACACCGACTTTACCGCAGATGACATTATGCCCTCCTATCTGCTGATTGGCCAGGCCGATATCAGCGAGCCCGACCGCAACAATGACCTGGTCAAAGACCCCTGGACCGTCTCTGATGACAGCGCCATTTATAATTGGGTCGTGAATGCCCAGAAGATGAACGGCATTGACGCGCCCTTCACTGCCAACGATCACGACAGCTTCCTGGAGGCCTGCTCCGAGTACAGCGAGACCGGCCGTTATTACACCTACACCTGGAACGGTGAGAATGATATCCCGCTGGTTCAGTTTACCCGCACGCTGGCCCGGGAGCACAACTGCTACCCCGAGGAGTTCCGCCTTGCCTGGGACTTCCTGGAGCACTACCGCCTGGATGAGGACGGAACCCGCTACTACAGCGCCTCCGCCTTTGCCCAGGACGACGCGGTGAAGATTTCCTGAGAACACAGAAATTGACAGGGAGGCCTCGATTTGGGGCCTCCTTTTTTGCACTCCGCCAGTGTATTAATTGATTTTTGACATGATTTAATCGATTTTATGAATTGGACATGGATTGGTGGAATTTATTATAATATTTGATAAGACGGAGGGGCTGGATTGTACAAAATGACAGCGTCTCTCAAGAAAGCGAGAAAGGATGAATTGAAGCATGAAATTATACCGCAAGCTCACCGCGCTGTGCCTGACCGCCGCTCTGGCCGCAGGTATGGCCATCACTGCATCCGCTGACGTCTCCCCGGTCCGGGTAGTGGTCAACGGAGAGACTGCCTCCAACTCTGCCTACATCAACTCCGACTGGCGGACCATGGTGCCGGTGGAGACGGCTGAGGCCATGGGCATCGAGTACACCGTGGAGGGAGACAGCGTTACCTTCACCGCTAACGGCATCGCCCAGACCTACACTGCGGGCTCTGCCGCCGGCGACACTGTGGCCACTCTGGTAGACGGGACCCTCTATGTCCCCTTCTACCACCTGGCCCAGACCTTTGGCTTCCAGGTGAGCTGGGACAGCGCGGCCAAGGCGGCCTCCGCCACCGGCAGTGTAGCTGAGGAGACCGAGCCCCAGCCCGAGACCAGCAGCGCCAAGGACCTGGACGAGATCACCGACCTGGCCTATGACTGGAGCCAGGCGGCTCAGCTGCCCCTCACAGGCTGGTATACCAAGAGCTTTGACGGAAACCGCCGGGCCACAGTGTACATCGCCGAGGAGGCCTCCATTCGCAGCTATTTCACCATCATCGCCGTTCCGGACGGGGTCGACACCCAGAAGTTCCTGGAGGACGAGGGCTGGATTGACCTGATGGACCAGAAGGGCGAGGGCCTGTATGTGCTGGAGCCCGGCGCCAATGGCTGGGGCACTGCCGAGGAGGAGGCCGATTACCTGGACAGCGCAATCAGCTTCCTGAAGAGCGGTAACAATGCCAGTAAGCAGAATGTGTTCTCTACCTTCGGTGAGTTCTATGTGGCCGGCTATGGCAAGGGTGCTGCCGCTCTTGAGCTGTGGGCTGCGAAGAATCCCATCTTTGTTATTGGCCAGGTTTATATGGATGGCACTTCGGCGGGCTCCAGCGTACTTACCAGCGCCGCCAGCACGCTCTATGACGGCAAGAGTGCCAACGGTGATATTACTGAAGTGTTGACAGAGACCCTTCAGAAGGTAGGAATCGGCGGACAGATTGCTCCCAAGGATGTACCGGTTCCCACTTGGCTTGTCGGTTATACTGGAAGCGAGGACTACTGGAAGACCGCTAATGACTGTGTATCCGGCGGTGAGACCGTGAACGGCAGCACTGTCTATTACCAGTCCAAGGATTCCAACGCTTATCAAACCCACTATGCAAATTCTCAGCTGCCTGCCAGCGCTCAATACGGCATCTCCCAGGTGCGTGTCAGCCAAGGCAGCCCGAAGGCCTCTGACCTGTATGCCTTTATGTCCGTATATACCCGTTACGACACCACCTTTGCTTACTCCAATGCGCTGGCGTACCGCTTGGATTACACCTCCGCCCGGGTTGCCGCCCAGCAGCAGGCCAAGGGCGGCGGCGTAAAGGAGACTCTGAGTGACGGTACCCAGATTCTCGCCCAGTCCGATGCGAAGCTGCCCGGCCACGGTACGGTCCAGGTGGGCGTGATTGCCTTCAGCGACAACAGCGGCGACGGAAAATGGGATCCCCGTGAATATATGCTCTACGTTCCTGAGAGTGTGCAGGGCAAAAAGGCTCCCGTTTTGATTATCTTCCCCGGAAATACCCAGACGGACTCCATCTTCATGGATTCTACTCTGTGGTGGGAAGTGGCCGATCAGAAGGGTATTGTGCTGGCTTTCGTCTGCGAGACTTATAATGCCAGCCCCTGTAGTGTCTCACATGCAGATTCGGATAAATTCTACGCCTCTTTGATGACCATTTTGAAGGAGCAGGTGGATGGTTCCTATGCCACGCTGGACTTCTCCCGTGTGTATGGCTCCGGCCAGTCCGCCGGTTCCATTGCCTCCCAGGGCTTTGCGATGACCAACCCTGAGTTCTTCGCCGCTGTGGGCTCCACCTCCGCCATTCCCATCCCCCAGAGCGACCCGGATTTTGAAAGCTACGACGCCATGATGCGTTTGGCCGCTCCTGAGTCCAATCAGCCCATTCCCACCATGCTTCTCAGCGGTCAGATGGATGTAAGCGACTTGGCTGCCTGCTTTGACTCCAAGAACCTCCAGGCCTGGGGCAAATATATGCTGGCCGCCAACGGAATTGATTCCGCAGTTGCCCCGGACAAGGCAAACAAGGTCACCAGTGTGGACAGCCGTCACAACGAACTCTACACTTGGAGCAAGAAAGTGGACGGGACCGATATTCCTTTGGTGCAGTGGGCCACCTGTCTGCTGCGGCCCCACAACTGCTATCCCTCTGAGATGCCCATCCTGTGGGACTTCATGGAGCACTTCAGCTTTGAGAAGGCCGAGGACGGCACCATAACCCGCTACTACAGCGTCTCTGCGTTCCAGGCTGACGACGCTGTTGTGATTCCCTGATTCCAAAAACCGAGTACAAACGGGGCCCGATGGAGACATCGGGCCCTGTTTTTGTTTGGCAGGGACGCAGAGGATGGGGCGGAGCGCTCTGCCAGCCGGATTTTTTTGGAAATTGCCTTGACAAAAGAATAACAGAGTGTTATATTATAGAAAATGACACCGCGTTATACAATGAGGAGGGCGAACCATGGGACTACAGATTTCCGATGCCGAGCTTGAGATTATGAAAATTGTATGGGGGAATCCGGAGGAGGTGACACTGTTTGCCTACATTATGGATGCGCTGGCGGCCAGGGGCAGGCCGTGCCAAAAGAACACCCTGATCGTGCTGCTGTCCCGGCTGGTGAACAAGGGGTTTCTAAGCGCCAGGAAAATCGGACGCCGCAACGAGTACACCCCGCGGGTCTCGGAGGCGGAATACCGGACAGCGCAGACGAAACACTTTCTGGATAAGATTTACGAGGGAAGCGCCAAGGGACTGGTCTCCAACCTGATTATGGGCGACCTGCTGACAGACGGGGAGTACGAGGAGCTGAAAGCGCTGCTGGAAAAGGGGAGAGAAAAGCCGTGAACGGAGTTTTGAAAACTTTTCTGGCCATGTCCATCTCCGGCAGCCTGCTGATTCTGGCACTGCTTTTGGGAAAGGGACTTTGGAGGGAGAAGGTCAGCCGGCAGTGGCAGTACTACATCTGGCTCATTGTCATTCTGCGGCTGTTGCTTCCCTTTGGTCCGGAAGCCCGCCTGCTGGGAGGGGCCTATCAGGCTGTCCGCCAGGCAATTGTCCAGGCCGCTCCTTTGCCGCCCCAGTCCGTGCATGGTGCTTCGGAGGAGGGGGCGGTTTCCCCTGGCGGTTGGGAGGAGAGTCCGGCAAAAGGTACGGCAGCCGCCCGCCCGCTTCTGGAATTTGGCGCGGCGCTGGTGGAGCACCTCTGGCTGATCTGGCTGGCGGCAGCCCTGGGACTGCTGCTCCGCAGCATAACCCTCTACCAGAGCTTCATGAGCTATATAAGGGCGGGATGGACCCCAGTCTCCGACGTTGCGCTGCTGGACCGCCTGTCCATCGCCGCAGAACAGATGGGCATTCACAGGCCGGTAGAGCTGTTTGTCAATCCGCTGATCTCTTCGCCGTTGCTGGTAGGCGTGTTCCGTCCCTGCATTGTACTGCCAAGGGCTGATCTGTCCGAGCAGGATTTTCAGTATACCGTCCTCCACGAGCTGACGCACTGCAAACGGTGGGACGTGCTCTACAAGTGGCTGGTCCAGGTGACCGTCTGCCTGCATGGGTTCAACCCGCTGGTGTACCTGATGCGCCAGGAGATCATCCGGGCCTGTGAGTTTTCCTGCGACGAGGCGGTTTTGACAAGAATTGGACGCAGCAGGGCCCAGGACTATGGCAGGACTCTGCTGGAGGCGATGGCGGCAGTCGGGCGAGATCAGAAACACTTTGGGGCCGTCACGTTAAGCGAAAACAAACAGCTGTTGAAAGAGAGGTTAGGCGCTATTATGAAGTTCGAACAAAAATCCGCGGCAATTCGCCTTCTGACGGGTGTGCTTACAGTGTGCGTGATGTGTGCAGCAGTTTTTATCTGCCCCACCGCAGCCCTTTCCCGTCAGCCGTCCGGCGGGTTCCCGGGCTGGCACAAAAGCCCGGTCACGGCTCTGCCTCGCAGGGACTATGCCGCGCAGATCGAGCGGTACTATGAGGCCGGCAGTCTGCCGTTGCTCCAGATCACATTCTCCCGCCTGGATGAGAGTGGTCAGCGGCGGTGGCTGGAAAAGGCCTATACGGATGCCGACATTGCGAGTTTCTCTGTTGAGGTGCGCGGACTGGCGATAGGTGCGCCGCTGATTGCCGAGTTTGCGGAACGGGCGTATGAGGATGGGGAAATTGCGTTTTTCTCCACCTTGGCGGACTGCATGACGACAGAGGAGCTGGAGCTCTGGCTGGACCGGGCCCTGGAGGATGGGGCATGGTCCTTCCAGTCGGTGCTGTTTGACCGGCTGGACAAGGACGACGAATGGGATGAACGGAAAGAGGAGTGGGAGGAGGCCCAGAGGGCGGAGTACCAGGCGGCGGGGGTCACGATGACCGGCAAGGATTATTACTACCAGGGACAGCTGGTCAACATTTTTCTGGATATACGATCCAATCAATCCTTTTACACGCTGAATTTGAACCCGGCGGGGACAGTCAATGTGAAGATTGTCCGGGACGGGAATGACAGGATCACCGGGGCGGCCCCTATGACGGAGGCAGAGGTGACGCAGCTGCTGGGGGATATGGGGGACGACGGCGAGGCGGCGGCCGGGCTTTGGAGGCCCCAGGTGGTCCCCGTGGATGCGGAAGCTGTCAGGGCCGGGGAGACCATCTTCCTGGGGGAATATACCCTATCCCAGGGGGACCGCATTCAGTATGACATTTCCGCAAAGACAGGCAGGGGGATGAGAGTTTATTTTGCTAGGGATGGGGAGGAGAACGTGGCCTGCTGGTCTGTTCACAATCTGCGCCAGCCGGGAGAACCGCTGAAATGCGTTGCAGACTTTACAGTGGGCGCGGCGGCTGAGTCTCAAGCGGGACCCGGGACCTATGGGCTGTACCTCCAGGCCAGCGACGGTGCGCTGGGGGAGGTGCAGGGCAGTATTTCCATAGGGTAGATACGCGCTGAGACAGCCCCGCCATTCCAGCTGAGCCGCCCTGATTCATCACAACGAAAAAGCTTGCCGGGAAGTGGACCATCACCATCCCCGGCAAGCTTTTTTTCGCCAAAAACCCTCTTTAAATCCGAAAAGGCGACATTTGTGTTACAATTCCAACATGAATAGCAAAGAGTTTAACTTTGCTTTTGGAGGTGACCACAGCGGGAATGGAAATTTACGGATATATTCGTGTAAGCACCAAGGAGCAGAACGAGGACCGCCAGCTCACTGCCATGCAGGGTCTGGACATTCCGGAACAGAACATTTTTATGGACAAGCACTCCGGCAAAGATTTTGAGCGTCCCCAATACAAGCGGTTGGTCAAACGGCTGAAACCGGACGATTTACTCTACATCAAGAGCATTGACCGGCTGGGACGAGATTATGAGGAGATCCAAAACCAGTGGCGCATCCTCACCAAAGAAAAACGGATTGATATTGTTGTGCTGGACATGCCTCTGCTGGACACCCGCCGGGGTAAGGACCTGGTGGGAACGTTCCTCAGCGACGTTGTGCTTCAGGTTCTCTCCTTTGTGGCGGAAAATGAGCACACAAACATCCGCCAGCGGCAGGCTGAGGGCATCGCCGCCGCCAAGGCCCGGGGAGTCAAATTCGGGCGGCCATCCATTCCGCTGCCGGAAAATTTTTACCAGGTACATCAGGATTGGAGGGAAAAGAAAATGACCCTTCAGCAGGCCGCCAGCGCCTGTGCCATGCCGGTGGGCACGTTTTATGCGAAGGCGGTTAAATTTGAACAGTCCACATAAACAAATTGGGCTCCGGGTGGTCTAGGTGGACCTGCGCCGGCAGGCTGTGCTCCGCGGGACTGAGGCTCCTGCGGCGAAGGAACTCCGCAAGGCGGCAAAAAATAGAGCCAAGACGTTGCAGTCTTGGCTCTATCCTCGATTTAAACGCAGATGCAGTTCTCGCCGCTGGAGGAATTTGTATCTGCGCGCTTTGGTGACCCGTTGCCCCCAGCCCGCGAACACCTGCGGCGGCAGCGTCCACCTCCGGGAGCGTAATCGTCCGGTTGTCGCCGGAGTAATTGAACGTAATAGTCACCTTATCATCGTAAACAAAAATGGAGTTGACAAAGATGTCAATAATCCTGCGCTGGCTTTCCTGCTCCTCAAAATTCAACTGGCGGAATTGCAGCAGGAAAAACTTGATGTGATCCTGTGTGAGCCGAAGCCCGCTGACCAGTTCCGCATCGGCCAGGGCAGCCTCCAATTCTCTTTGCTGCTGTTCTAGCTCATCCATCCGGGCCTTCGTAGCGGTGTTGAAGATGCCGGCCTCCACCGCCCGCACTAGATTTGCAGTCGCTGCCTTCACCTGTTCCAACTCGGCATGGAGGGAATCGGTGTAAGAGGTATCCGTGTTCTGTTCCATGTAGTAAGTATAAGTCTTTTCTGAAATAAAGTCAATCATCTCATCGCTCATTACAACGGCTTTGGCTTTTTCCAACACCAAATTCTCAATCCAACCTTTACGAACTGCACGTTTTCGACAGGTGCGGTTCTTTTTCTTTTCCAGGCAGTTGTAGTAGCAATATTTGGCACCACTTTTCCCTGTGCCGCACTCGCCGACCATTGTATGACCGCATAGGCCGCAGAACAACTTTCCTGTCAGCAGATATTCCGCTTTTGTCCACTTCCTAGCTGGTGCTTTTCGGTTTTGGACAAGCATCTGTTGGACTTTCGCAAATGTTTCGGTATCAATCAGGGCAGGAAAATTGACATCAGGGTATTCTTTTCCATCATAGTGGTAAATTCCGATGTACTTTTTGTTTTTCAAGACCGCCCGGATACTGTTCACGGTCAGCGGTTTTCCTCTGCGGTTTCGTAGTCCCTCTGCGTTAAGGTAGTCGATGATCTCTTTCTGTGTACTACCAGCTGCGTACATCTCAAAAATCTGTCTGACCAGCGGAGCTGTCTTGGGGTCTGGTTCCAAATGCTTATCTGCACCAGTCCGATATCCCAGAGGTATTGTGCCGACGACACTCTGACCTTTGCGAGCTACATTGTCCATGCCACGTTTTACATTGGTCGCCAGTTGGACGGAGTAGTATTCAGCCATCCCCTCCAGAACGGCCTCCAGGATGATGCCCTCTGGCGTGTCCGGGATGCTCTCGGCCGTATAGAGTACCTTGACGCCGTTCTTTTTACAGCGGTATTTGTTGAATGCGATTTCTTCCCGGTTGCGGCCGAAACGGTCAATCTTCCAAATGATGATTGCCTCAAACTGGTGCTTGGCGGTATCTCTCAGCATCTGCTGGAACTGCTCCCGGTCATCATTGCGCCCAGTCTGTGCCCGATCGATATATTCGTGGATGATGGTGTAGCCATGCTCACCAGCGTATTTGTGGGCGGCGGCAAGCTGACCCTCAATGGACTGCTCTCCCTGCTTGTGGCTGGAGTAACGGGCATAGACCACAGCGTTCATTCCCGTTTCACCTCCCTGACTGGTTCCAGATCAAGAGCCAGGCGTGCTGTATTCTTGTCTTTCAGACTGGCTCTGTCGTAGGCTCTGGCAACCTCTTTGGCCTCTGGCGATATTTCACCCACCTTATAGCTTTCGTTGCCTGTCCAGACCTCCAGAGGCACGTCCAGGGTCTTGGATAGCTGCAAGGCGATGGGCAGCGGAGCCTCTTTCATACGGCGGAAAATAATGGTGCGGACTTGTCGATCTGTCAATCCTGTGACACGGACAATATCAGGGATCAGCAGCCCCATTTCCATTGTGACATCAATGAAGATCTTGTAAAAAGGTTTGTCGCTCTGGGTGCAGATGGAGTCGAACGCAGACTCCTGCTGACTTTCTCCCATCAGATAGTCAACGGAGACATTCAATGCTTTGGCGTAACTCTCTACCAGAGAAATCTTAGGAATACGCTGTCCGCCCTCATAGCGGCTGAGCACCTGCTTGGAGGTGCCGATCCGTGCGGCAAACTCATCCTGCGTCTCCCCCATCTCTTTGCGGATTCGGCGCAGACGCTCCCCGAAAGAGGTCGGCTTTAGTTCTACATCTTCGTATCCTGGATACAGTTCATGTATCCGTTTTGTTTCAGCATCCATGGGCAGCCATCCTTTTGATGTCAGTACCCATATTAAAACATATTAAATCACCATTGTCAATATCAATTTATGCGAAGTCCAGAATTTATCTCCAAACGGTTGACTTTCGGACGAAGAGCATTTATACTGTGTTTATCATCCATCAACTGAACGTGACCGCACTATTTTACCTCGATAGTCACCAAACAGTTGATTTACGGAGGTGAGCAATAGCCGACTACACCATTCATATCATTCCCCAAGCCATTCCAAGTGTGGAACAAAAAATACTGTGCGCCACGTTTTTGGAGGCTGCCTTTCGTTTTTATGATGACCCGGCAAATGAGGCAGCTTTTGAACAGTGGTGCACAGAGAAAGGAGGAGTTGCGTATGCCAAAACAGGCAGCGGATAAGCTGCGAAAAGAACACCCCTACTATGTACCGCTGGATATAGCGTCTAAACTGCTGGGTGTCTCACCTCGCCAGTTGTCCGGATTGGTCGCAGAGGGCCGTGAGCCGTTTTGTCTCATCGGCGCCAATATTGGTACCCGACAGAGGTATGTCCGCATTTATACGGAGCGGTTGATCGCCTATCTCAACGGAGAACCCCTTTAAGAGAATGGGCCAAGAACAATAAGGGGGTGATTGCTTTCCGTGGAAAACAATCACAAAACACGCTGGGCGGCAGGGAAACAGCTTTTGCAAGAAAGCCGCTTCCCTGCCGCCTGGTCATTTTACAAGGAGAAGATAAATGAAATTACATGATAACCAATTACAACTGCTCCGACATTTGGCACGATTTAACCTATTGGATTACAGCGGTTGCCTGGAAATGTTGGACGTGGACGAAACAGGGGATCGCACCAAGATGTCCTACGCGTTCCGTCCGTTGACAAAGAACAAATATCTTTCCAAGCGGAAAGATGGTAGCGTATCTATTTTGGCAAAGGGCCGGGCACTGTTTCCCGAAATCAAGCCGCTGGTTGCCGCAGGCGGCGGCACAAGCGAAACCAGACGCATAATTGAGGTATCCCGCATGGCGGCGTTGATGGAGAAAAACGGGGTGCCCGCTGTTGGAAGTATACCGGCGTCGCCTGAGCCGTGTTTTATCCCCTCCGCCTGCTGGCGCAACATTGCCCCTGGAATCCTGTCCACCACCCGCTTCACTGGGATGCTGGTGGCAGGAGAGCACCGCTTGGCAGTCTATGACATTGGAGACGGGGCAATGGAATGGCAGGTACGGGCGGAGGGCTCTTTGTTTTACACCCGGTATGGCAGCTATGCGACAAAGGCTACAGGAATGCTCCTGATTTGCCGCAAGGAAGCTCGAATCAAGGCCGCCCGAAATATTATCCGTCAGACTATGTGGAACCGACGTCAGCTGCTTCAAGAAAGTTGCCTGGAGCGCGACAGACCCACACGCTGGTCTCGCTCTCCTATCAAACTGAGAGCAAATTATGAGCATGTCTATTTGACAACTCCCGAGCATCTGGCGGTAAGTTTGAATCGGATTCTAGATGAGGAGAAGTACATCCAAGCGTTGTGTGATGAAAATGGCGGCACACGGCTGGGCAGACAAGGAATTGGAGATATAGAGGTATGGCCTCGACATCTCTTTGTCAATCCAGCCTGCGACCTGTTGAAATTTGTTTGTTTCTTTTCCGCTGTAAAAACATATCTGGAGCCGAGAGAGAAAGACGATTATTGTCGGCCCCAAGTTACCCTGGAGCTGTATATTCACAAAATAGACCATCCCATCGCGGGGATGTATCCAGAATTTTACAGATTGGAGGGACTGAAAATCTATGCATACCGATCTTAAAAAAACACTGGCGACAATCGAACGTTGTTTGCCCATCGAAGGAGAACCCACCTGGGCGCAGCTATATCGGATGTATGACCTGACGCTACGCCTGATGAGTCAGGAGCTGGCTGTGATTTATGACAAAGAGGTGTTCGACAGTCAAACAGGGCAGAGACCACTTGCAGAGCAGCGGAGCTCCGGGACAAGCACTAATTCAGTGGTTACTTTGACCATCCAGGAACCGTTGCCTTCCATGAAAAAATTAACAGAGGCTCTGGAGGAACACTGGAAAACGATGATCCATACAGCTATTGCGGAGGCGGCTCGTCAGTTCATGCTCCCGTATTTTGAAAAAGCGTTTGTAGAAATTGAAATTATCACCACCAAAGGCTGCAATAACGCCAAAGTATGGGACACCTCCAACCGGGCCATCCAAGTTATCCTTAACAACCTGAAAGGTATCTTTTTTAAGGACGACAATATGGAACATATGGCCTTTTCGGTGATCGGACGATGGGGTGAAAAAGGTGTCACGATAATCCGTGTTTTGGACTTTGACCAATTACAGCAAATTGGAGACATCAGCTAATTGCCGATTTTTGGGCGAAACCATGAGCTTTGAAAAATGTCATGGAGAACAGGTCGGAGCGAAAAATGTGTATTGTCCTTGGACTTTAATGAGCTGTAATGCGCTGTAAATTGGCAGACGAGTTTGTCATGATGAAAGAGTTGTAAAGAGGGGTTCTGCGAGGAGTGTCTGCCTGGGCAGACGCGACGAGCAGGACGGGTTGAGGTGCAGAAAGAGGGGAGTGCGTTGATATCGACGCACCCCCTCTTTCTGCACCGGCATTTTTGCTTTCATTTTACTTGCTCCATATATGTTAGTGACTGTTTTAGTTACCCAAGTTTGATTTTGCCCGATTCAAATTTGCCAAAATTATATTGCCCATAATGAGGATTATCTTCACAATTTTATACAGATCCTGATGAGAAAAGCGTTATCAGAAATTTTCGCTAATGACTTGACTGTCAACTCCGCAATTCCTGTCGCTTTAACTGAATGGCTTCATATTTCTCTTCAAACCGACTGAGAATGTCGATTTGTATTTCATCCAGATATGAGAGTGCTTGTGTTCTGAGACCAACAGGGATGCCATAATATGCTTCCGCTATACTGCCTGTGACGGCGGCAATGGTATCGCTGTCACCTCCGATTGATATCGCGCTACGTATTGCGTCCTCAAAACCTGTTGATTCCAGAAACGCCTCAATCGCTTGCGGGACTGAGCCTTGGCAGGATACGTCAAACGTATAGGCCGGGCGGATCTCATCCAGAGTGAAATTCAATTGATAGTAGTTTTCTTCAATAAATTTCTTGATTTGTTCTTTATCTGCACTGTGTAAAGCAAGAAAAATAGCTCCAGCAACGGATTTTGCACCCCGTATCCCTTCCGGGTGATTGTGGGTAACGGCCGCTGTGGTTTCCGCAAAATGGAGGGCCTCATCCAAGGTGGTCGCGGCATATGCGCATGGGCTGACACACATGGCGGAGCCGTTTCCAAAGCTACCATAGGGCTTTGGTCGTGTTGGACTGAACCGCTGCATAAAACGCAGATTTTTGCGGGGCTTTGGGCACTCCAGACCGAGCCACTGTATGAAGCGGCCGCCATACCCGGCGTTAGGATAGCGGTGGCCCAACTCCTGCATACATATGACTGTCTGATCTGCCAGATCAGAATAGTCCTTGTTGCAGGATAGAAACGCCTTTGCAACAGCCAGCGTCATAACGCTGTCGTCTGTAGGTCTGCAGTCCAAGGTGAATAGTTCAAATTCTTTTAACTTTATGTTGTGCCACTCAAAACGAGAACCGGCAATGTCGCCAATGATCGCGCCTAACATACAATCCCCCCGCTCTATTACTTTTACGCTCTCCTATACACTACTCCATACGGCCTCGCTTGTCAAATGGCAGGTCAACTCCAAATACTTAAGGCCAGTTTTACATTTTGTAAAACTGGCCTTTGCCGTTATTGATCCGGAATGTTCTTCTAGTCACATCTGATTTCTCCATATCAAATTCGCAAAAATTACACCGCTTCTGATGAGGATCGGCTTCGCAATTTTTACACGGCTCCTGATGAGGAGGCGCTGCCAAAAATCCTCGCTAACGACCTTGACAGCCGATATCGGCCGGTCTTAGCATCAAATTTGAAAAGGAGAAATCGAACATGAGCGGCAAGAAAGCCACTGGAAAGACCATTGGGGAGGTGGAAAAACTCACAGGTATTCCAAAACGGGAACTGAAGTACTTCATCGAGCAAAGGCTGGTCCAGCCCTCGCAAAAATCGGAAAGTGGCTATTGGCTGTACAGCGATGAGGACATTCTGCGCGCGCAGTTTGTGTCTCTGTGCCGGGAACTGGACTTCCCTGTCCGGAGTATTCGAGCTATCTTCTCAGCTCCGTCCCGCCACTGGCAGACGGAGCTGGAACGGCAGATCGTCCGGCTGACAGAAAAGAAAGTCCGAACCGAAGCACAGCTTGCCCGGACGGAAGCGCTGCGGCTCAACTGGAAAACGCAGGAATGGGCCAGTCTGATCCAATCGTCCATCTGATCAAAGTGATCTATACATCAAAATAAAACACATGGAGGTAATGTTATGAAAAAGAGATTTGCGATTCTGTTAGCAGCTGTCATGCTGCTCTCTGCCTGCGGCGGCCCCACTTCCCCAGGAACGTCCTCATCCGAATCGTCTGCCTCCTCAGGGCAGACGAGCGTATCCGCTTCCACACAGGTTCCCGGCGGAAATGCGGTCCAGTTCGAACCCTCCGCGACCGTAGAAGAAACCGTACTGGTGGACGAAAGCGATGTCAAGATCACCGCCACGGGACTCAAATATACGGCCTACGATGTGAAGCTGAGCCTGGCCATCGAGAACAACAGCGACAAGAACTTGTCTTTCTACAGTGGTACCTTGGGGTACAACTGCAACTCGGTCAACGGATACATGGTGGACGACGGATACTTGAATGCCGACATAGCGGCGGGGAAGAAATCCAATGAGACGGTCAGCTTCAGTGTGGATGAGCTTACTCTCCTGGGTATCAGCGATATTGCAGATATTGAGCTGGGCTTCAATATCACCGACGATCAATACAACGACTATCTGCTGACCGGGCCCCGGCAGCTGAAGACCTCCATTGCTGACAGCTATAACTACGAGGAGGACACCTACCGCCAGGCCATTGCGGACAATGTACCGGCCCTTGGCTTCGCTTTGGACTATGATTCTGAGAACGAAGTTTACGACCAGAAAGGTATCCATGTAATCTCTCAGACTTTAGTGACCAATTCCAGCGGAGAACAGGCTCTGCTGGTGGAAATAGAAAACACGTCCTCTGATACAGTATATGTCTCTGTCGGCGACATCACCATCAACGGCTTGGGAGTTCAAAGCGGCAACTGGTCCACCGACTGGATCAGCGCAGGAAAGCACCGGGTAGTGACCATAAATCTGTCTAGTGTACTGGATAAGTCCTATCAGACCGCTTTTGGACTGGAAAACATTGGCCAGATCACATATTTCCTCGAACCGAAAGACAGCGTTCTGGACACACTGGTAGTTCCGCAGACACTGACTTTTGCGGTCCCAGGCAGAAACACCTCCTTCGACGCATCAGGAGAGGAACTTTACCGGGAGGACGGTATCCATATCGTCTCCAAGGGATTGGTTCCAGATTCTTTCGAACTTAGCGATGATATCCATCTCCTGCTGCTGGTGGAAAACAGCGCCTCAGAGCAACTCAGCTTCGACATTGATTTTAACTCCGTATCGGTAAATGGATACATGACCAACTTCATTTGTTTCAGCAGAACAGTGGCCCCCGGTGGCAGCGGTGTGCTGGATGTGGAACTGATGGGCTTGTCTCTGGAAGAAAACGGTATCACAGAGCCGGAAAGCATTACAGAAGTGGAACTGACCGTTGAAGCCAAGAATGACAGCTATAAAACAATCGCAAAGCCGGTCGTGACAGCCAAGGGGAACTGATCGGGGAAAAATTGCAAGGCCGCCTATCTTTGGATAGGCGGCCTTAGTAAATTCCGACCTTTTTCATCTAAATTGACACAGATTTTGAAACAATCGATATTACTGTCAGTGAAGTAGAGGTCGTTCCATATAAGACGCATTTTCTTTATCATGCTGTGATCAGGGCAACACTTAACGATACGTCCACACCCTATATATTAACTCCCAATTCGCTTTCGTGTTCCTATCATCTGAGACTATTGCGACATAACACATTCACCAGGCCGGGAACACAAAATAAAATTGGGACAATTTAGAAAGACATAATCAAAGAAGCCTTGTAACTGTGGATGTTCTCGGTTATAATGTAATAAAATGCCGAACTAGGGTAGGGATATAATGTCGCCGGCGGAGAAGGCCTGTCTTGCCATAAACCAGAAACTGATTCTATCCAGCTGAGTGATTTAGAACATGAAACGTCTGGATCTGTCCTCTGCATTGGGCATTGCGGCGCAGAAGTTTCCGACCAGCACAGGCGAGGTAGACTATGTGTTGAAGAGAAAGAGACTGAAGGGGTAACTTAAAATGAAAAAGAAAACATATTTGCTGTATTTAACGGCCCTTTTCGCGGTGTCTTTGTTTGGATGTACTCGGGTGACTGACGAAGATATCCCCTCGCAAAAGGTAGAGATTGAAACACCGGTCTCAGAACCTGTAAGTTCTATCTCTGAACCGACAAGCCGATACATTATCAATAAAGAATCCGCAATTACAAGTGATTTGGAGTACTTCGGTATCGAAATGGTTAACGGAGATGTTACCCTAGCGCTCTCTGATCTGTGTGCAATTTTTCCAGATGAGGAACAGTACTATTTGTATTTCCGGATGCCCGAAGATAGCGAATACGATGCATACCGAATCAATTCCATGTGCATTAATGGCAGAGATCATGTTGTCGAGCTGTTGGAGATAGATGGTTCTTATCAAAAATATGCCATCAGTGATTGGACCGTATCTGCCGATAATGTATATGAGATTTCCGAGATTCATTTCCGGAATGAAAAAGATCCTGCTGATACGCAGACCTATAATATGTCTCAGGAATGTGTGGTATACATCAATGACGAGCAGTACTACTTCAGTCAGGAGCATCGATATCATATAACTCTTGCGGGCCGAAATATTGAAGCTGTTTATCAATTTAACAAAGAGAAAAACGTCTTCCAAGATTTATGGTATAACCTTATCGAAAAGCCGGAGGGATTAGATGAAGATAACCGGTCGTTTTTCTACTTCGCATTCAATTGCTACGATGTGGATCGCGATATTAAATTCACGCCGGATGAAATTCTTCAGCTTGATGTTAAGTACGATCAGCTGACCTACGCTTATGAGGGAAAAGAGAAAGCAGCTGCAGAGAATACCGATCCGCAGATCAAAGCCATGACCCAAAGAATTGAGCCCGATAATATCAAAGTAGTATCTGACAGCAAGTACAGCAATAAAAAGATTTACGAATATGACACGATTTATCGGTTGGACGACGCAACTCTTGAACAGAACAAGGACGCCGAAAATGCAACCACTCTTGAATTTGCCTCCAGAGAGTATGAATGGGCAGTAGCCTTCGGGGACCGTTGGGGATACACCCATCGGACAACGAAAGATAATGGCGGCACATATGGTTTGTTGAGTAAAAACTATGATGTGCAGTTCACGCAAATCGAAGATTTCAATGCAATCCACATAGTCTACCGTCATGATGGAAAGGTATTCGATCTGAATACCAATAGTCTGATTGCGGATACGCCAACTACGATTGTAGAACCGGCAGAAAAACCTACGCGAGATGAAAGGGAAAAATATCGAAAAGAAGTCATCATGCAAGACGATGAATTGAATTGGCTCGAAAAATTTATTGCTATTTATCACATTAAGGGTTGGGTTATCGGTATTGCATTAGCGGTTGCGCTGATTCTCATAGTTCGTTTCTGGATTAAGAGCAAGATTCAGAAAAAGCAGATTAAAGCGGCTGTTAGAGATTGGATTGAAGACGCGGATTCTGACGGGATTAAAGATTTGGAAAAAGATGTATTTAAAACCCATAGAAACAAGGATGAGGATGAAAAATGAGATTGCAGAAACTCCTATTGATATTGTTACTGATGTGTCTTTTCTTTGCTGTAGGATGCGGAAAAGAAAGCTCCTCCGATGCCCCAGAACCTGTTGATCTAACCCCGGTCATGCCAGTCGATGAGCCTGAATATGACTGGGAACAAGAACTGACAGAATATTTAGAAACCGCCCAATTAAAGCCTTCTACCAACGCTGTTGTACATACGGGGCAAAGTGGTGGCTATATGGAACTCACGCTAAAAAAAGGCTCTCGCATTGATGTTCTTCAAAAAAGAGGATATACATTCGAGGGATATGAAACCAAAGATGGTGTTCAATATGTAGACTCAAACGGAACGATAGTCAAGGAATATATCGGGAATAATACACTCCTCCTAAAAGCCGCTTTTTTACCAGCAGAGTTCACGGTGCGGTTTTTCTTGGATGGGCAGCAAACAAAAGACCTAAACTCTGTAATATACTCCTTTGACAAGCCTCTCGATCCGTCCTCCATTCATTTGGGCAAAGAGCTTAATGGCGTCTGCATCATCGGTTACAAAGATAAGGCAGGAAATCTGGTTGTTAAAGCTAACACCAAAAGTATCAACATTAAAGACTTGGGGGCTTCCGTTGATTACGAGGCAAACACCGTTGATCTCCATGCGTCACAACCGATGTGGCACTGTCACATGTAAGAGCAAATACATATCAAGTTAGCGACAAGGGATTTTTGAAACAGTCTCTTGATAGCAAAGGAACGAAATATGATTTTGTTGCAGTCGATGAATGCGTTGATATTGATGCGTTGAAAGTCTTGGGATACGCAAACGCAACTATCAGTATTGAGTGTGACATCAAGGCAGAATCAGGAAAACAGCAAATCAAAATATTGAGAGATTGGCCAGAAACAGAAAAAGAAGTTAAAGATGTTACTTTGTTTGACAGCAAAAAAGTTGACTACACAAACACAAACAAAGCTTACACAGGTTCTGTAACCGTGCCAATTGATGAAATTGGCGAATCAATCTATATCGTCTACACCGCACATGGGCTTCCTATTAAAAGCAATGAATGGAAGTCCGATGGCATGGAGGTAAAGGTTTCTTTTTCGAAATAGCCTATTTCTTCGTTGAGAAATCTAGCAACTGCAATCCATACACAGCACAAATATAGCTGCATAGCTATATTTTGGCTGAGTAACTGCTGGCACAATCCATTCACATAATCGGGAACAGAAAACAAGATTAGGCTTTAGGAGACAACAGAGATAGAGCCAAGGCCTCACGACCTTGGCTCTATCTTTTCTTCAACCGCAAATACGTTCCTCACGACAAAGAGTGTTCGTATCTGCGCGTTTTGGTGACCCAGCGGGGACTCGAACCCCGGACCCACGGCTTAAAAGGCAGTTGCTCTACCGGCTGAGCTACTGGGTCACATCCATGTATGGGGCAGCTGGGGTTTGGCAGGGATGGCTGGACTCGAACCAGCGAGTGAGGGAGTCAAAGTCCCTTGCCTTACCACTTGGCTACACCCCTGTATCCAATGGAAGAAAGCACGGGCCGGAGCAGAAGCTCCGGCCCTGCCGCCTTGATGTGGGGTGGGTAAAGGGACTCGAACCCTCGACACCCGGAACCACAATCCGGTGCTCTAACCAACTGAGCTACACCCACCATATCGCTGATGACCGGTTTCCTCGTTGAGCCGGCTGGCACGCCTGGAGGGACTCGAACCCCCGGCCCGCTGCTTAGAAGGCAGCTGCTCTATCCACCTGAGCTACAGGCGCATATTCATGCCGCAACCACCGAAGGGGCAGCTGCTCAACCCGCTTCGCGGGCACTAACTGCCGCTAAATTCGCTCCGCTCATGAAGCGGCAGTAAGTATCCACCTGAGCTAAGGCGCATTTGGAGCGGGTGATGGGAATCGAACCCACGCGACCAGCTTGGAAGGCTGGGATTCTACCATTGAACTACACCCGCATGGACGGTATTTTCCTCTCACATCAGCCTTTAAATACTACCACATTTTCAAGCGCCTGTCAATGGCTTTTTGCAAATTTTTCATCCAAAAGCGAAGGGACGTCCCCAGGGCAGCTTGGACCGCTCCGAGCTTGGGTACTTTCTTCATAAAACGCTCAAATAGACCCTATTACAATGGTTCCGCAAACTGGAATCCCTCCCCTTCCATTTCGGTATAGTGCTCCTCCAGCAACGCTCCCATGCCGTAGAACATTTCGCAGTCCTCCAGAGACTCCTGCATCTGTCTGTTGTCATTGTTGTCGTTAAAGCCGCAGGCCCGGTTGCCGTTCATGTAGACCCGCATATCATCGTCGGCAATCATCCATTTGTAGTAGTCACAGGTGGTGGATACCACAAAGCAGTATCGGGCCTGACCGTCCTCCAGGTGGTCACAGTTCATCTCCAACTGAATCTGGTAGTAGGGGCACTCAAAGTTAATCTGCTCCACAAAAAACTCCTGTATGGTGTGCTCCGCAACCCTGCCGTACACATCCACCTTGCGGAGATGATGGTAAAGGGTGGTCCAGCCTGTTTCAAACAGCTTGTTAAAATTGTTCAGCACATAGCGGACCACTCGCTCGGTCTGCTCCAGATTAGCCTCGTTCAGATTCCAGATTATCAGGTCCAGGTTGAAGTCCCGCTTCAAATAAGGCGTATCCAGGGAGAACCGGACCTTGACCTGGGCTCCATATCCTCCGAATACATACGACATCATCCTTTCATTCCACCCAAAAACAAAACGAAGTTTTGGCGAAAAGTTCTTTTGAGTTCTCTTTTGCGAGAAGAGAATGCCTGTCCAGAGAGGGCCTCACTCCAGCGCCCCATCGCAGAAGGCGCAGCAGTCCCTGCCGCCGGTTTTCTTCACCAGCGGGGGCAGGTAGGGCTGGCTCTGGGTGATGCAGCGGGGATTGCAGCAGACGGGTCTTGTGCCGATCTCCACTGCCGGGGTCTGCTCCCGCCGGGGTTGGTTGGCCAGGTCGGACAGCAGTGCCATCCGGGCGAACATCCCATACCGGGCCTGCTGAAAGTACACCGCCCGGGGGTCGTCGTCCACGTCCACCGCGATCTCGTCAACCCGGGGCAGAGGGTGCATAACCAGCATGTTCTCCTTGGCCCGCTCCAGCTTCCGGCGGGTCAGGACGTAGACCCCCTTGTTCCGCTCATACTCCAGAGGGTCCACAAACCGCTCCTTCTGAATACGGGTCATATACAGCACATCCAACTGGGGGATTACCGCCTCCAGCCCGGTGACCTGGGTGAAAGGCATCCCGTTCTCCTCCATAAAGGCCCGCATATAATTGGGGACCGCCAGCTCCGGAGGGGAGATGAGGAAGAAGCGGACTCCCTGGAACTTGGCCAAAGCCTTGATGAGGGAGTGGACCGTCCGTCCGTTTTTCAGGTCGCCGCACAGCCCAATGGACAGACTGTCAGCCCTGCCCAGCTGGCGGGTTATGGTAGTCAGGTCGGCCATAGTCTGGGTGGGGTGCATGTGGCCGCCGTCGCCGGCGTTGATGACGGGGACGTTGGAATAGAGGGAGGCCGCCCGGGCCGCTCCCTCCCAGGGGGTGCGCATGACCACCACGTCGGCATAGCCCGAGACCATCTTAATGGTGTCCTTTAAGCTCTCCCCCTTGGCCGCCGAGGTGGAATTGGGGTCGGAGAAGCCGAACACCGTCCCACCCAGCCGGAGCATGGCGGCCTGGAAGGAGAAGTTGGTGCGGGTTGACGGCTCGTAAAACAGGGAGGCCATCACCTTGCCGCGGCAGGCGTCCAGATAGTCCTCCGGCGCGTCCATGATCTGGCTGGCCCGCAGATAGAGCTGGTCCCACTCCGGTCGGAGCAGATCCCCAAAGTCGATGAAGTGGCGCATATGTACTTCCTCCCCCAAAGTTTTTACCATCCTACCACAAAGCGAGCCGCTTCGCAAGTGCCGTCCGGGGATTTCAAGAAAACGTCCCAGTGGACTGCCCACTGGGACGCCAGGTATGATAGTATAAGGAGGAAAAAGAAGAAAACCCCTGTCCTTGGTCCAGTGGGAGAGGGTCCTCCCACTTCATTCTATGCGCGGCGAACAGAGGGGTTACAGCAAAAGCAGCCACACCGCCCAGCCCGCCGAGGCCGCCGCCGCCCCCAGCAGGCTCCAGAAGGGGGCGGGAATGCGCTCCAGACGCCGGTTCCAGGCCCGGCCCTGCTTTAAATAGCCGTTCGCTGCCTGCCTGGCCTCCCGCAGCACCTTGTCCGCGCTGACCCCCTCCCGGGCCAGGGCCTCCTCCTTGACAATAAAGATGGCCTCCTCAAACAGGCGGGGGTCGGGGGATTTGACCAAAATTACCTGACGGGTGATTCCCTTCACCATATCCGTCACATCCTTTTCCAGTGTTTTCCTCTAGTCTGCCCGGGTGCCTTGCGTTTTATCCCCAAAGATTTCGCCCCTTTCATTCCATTCGCTACGCAGATAAAATTTGTAGGGCGACCCTGGGAGTCCTGTCTTCTACCTCAGCTTTCCAGTTTGAAGCAGTTCCAGCGGGTCAATCCCCACCGCACCGCTCTGCCCCTTTTCAAAGGGGCCAGGTCGCCTGCGGGCGGGACGGGGGATGAGCCCTGCGAAGCAGGGGCGCACAAGCGGCGCAGCCGCTTGCCCCCTTTGGCAAAGGGGGCCC
>NZ_QWKI01000143.1 GCF_009911645.1 Pseudoflavonifractor sp. 60 | reverse complement strand
CGGGGGATTGTCATCGGCAGACTACCTTCTATTTGAGATTTTCAGGCGAGGCAGTGCCAGCAAATCAATCCCCACCGCTTCGCGGAGCCCCTTTTCAAAGGGGCCAGGCCGCCTGCGGGCGGGACGGGGGATGAGCCCTGCGAAGCAGGGCCCCACAAGCGGCGCAGCCGCTTGCCTCCTTTGGCAAAGGGGGTGGCTGAGCGAAGCGAGGGCGGGGGATTGTCCCTGGAAGTACCATCTTCTACCTCAGATTTCAAGTCGAAGTAATGCAAGCAGGTCAATCCCCACCGCTTCGCCCTCTCACAGCCAGAGCGTTGCCTCCGCCCGCCGGGTATAGTGCTCCTCCAGCATAGTCACGTGGGAGAGGAAGTCCGGGTCCTGGAAGAACTTGGCACGGCGGGTACACTTGCGCACGCAGGCCTGGCACTTGATGCACAGCCCCACCGCATCCATAGTCTCGGGGTCGATGCTCCCCATGGGGCAGGACCGGGCGCACACGCCGCAGCGGCAGCACTTGTCCCAGTGGGTGAGGGGCCTGGCCTTGAGGAATTTCGCCGGGGTCCCGTCGGTTTTCAGGGGGGTGTAGTAGGGGCCGATCTCGCTGCGGTCGAAGTCCAGAGGGGGCAGGGGGTCCTGGGCCAGCTTGTCCGCCAGCCTCTGGGCGAACTCCTCCAGCTGCCGCCGGTCCTCTCCGTCGGGACGGCCCTCCCCCACCCGGTCGGAGAAAGCGTGGCGTCCGGGGAAGGCGGCCCCCCCGGCCAGCCGGAAGCCGTTGCCCTCCAGCAGCAGGGCAAGTTCCCGCAGGGCCTCATCGCAGCTGCGGTTGCCGAAGACGCACAGAGGGACGGCGGGGGTCCCCTCCCCCAGGAGCTTCTCCTTGTATTCGGGCATGAGCTTGTTGGGCAGGCGGCCCGCATACACCGGCGAGGCCATCACCAGCAGGTCGGCGGGGCCGAAGTGCCGCTCCTGCCGCTGTTGAGGCGTGGTAAAGGGGATGTACTCCGGCTCCAGCCCCAGCCGCTGGCCCATAGCGCCGGCCACAATGCGGGCAATCTTCTCCGTCCCCCCGGTGGGGCTGAAATACAGGACACAAATTCGGTTGATCTCCATCATAACGCTCCTTTTTCAATCTGATACGCCTATTATATCGGAGGACGGCAGGAAAAGCAATCGGGGAAATGATTAAGGGAAATTTAATTTGTTTTCCGGAAAAAGTGTGCTATACTATACCGGACACAGCGCGTTCGCAGAAAGGAAGGATATGGCTTGGAGAAACACTATGACCTCTGGATCGCGGGGGCGGGTTATGCCGGGGCGGTGGCCGCCCGGGCCCTTGCGGAGAAGGGGCGGCGGGTTCTGGTGCTGGAGCGCCGGGACCACATCGGCGGCAACGCCTACGACTGTCTGGACGGGGCGGGGGTGCTGATCCACAAATACGGCCCCCACATTTTCCATACCAACGACAAGAAGGTCTTCGACTGGCTGTCCCGGTTTACCCAATGGCGGAACTACCAGCACCGGGTCGTGGCCAACATTCCCGACCCCGAGGGAGGGGGAAAGCCGGGCTGGCGGCTGCAATACCCGGTCCCCTTCAACCTTACCTCGCTGGAGACCGCCTTCGGAGCCGAGGAGGGCCGGCGGCTGGGGGATAAGCTTGTGGCCGCCTACGGCGCGGAGAAGAAGGTCACCATTTTGGAGTTGCGGCAGAACCCCGACCCTGAAATCGCCGCCCTGGCGGACTATGTCTATGAGCACGTCTTCGTCCGCTACACCATGAAGCAGTGGGGCCAGAAGCCGGAGGACATCGACCCCAACACCACCGCCCGGGTCCCGGTGTTCCTCTCCCGGGACGACCGCTATTTCCAGGACGCCTACCAGGGGATGCCCCTGGAGGGCTATACCAAAATGTTCCAGAGGATGCTGGACCACCCCAATATTGAGGTGCGGCTGAACACCGACGTGGGGCAGTACCTGGCCCTGGAGGAGTACGATATCCGCCGCCGGGAGACCCGGGAGCCCCTGGGCTGTCCCCTGATCTACACCGGCCCCCTGGACGAGTTCTTTAACCTGCGCTATGGCCGCCTGCCCTACCGGACTCTGGACTTCCAGTTTGAGACCTGGCAAGACCGGGACTACAGCGCCCCCCACGCCCCCTATCCCGACCACCCCCTGCGGGGCGGGGATTTTTACCAGACCCACACCACCGTGAATTACACCATGGACGAGGAGTTTACCCGGATCACCGAGTTCAAACGCCTCACCGGCCAGGACCTGCCCGGGGTCACCACCATTGTTAAGGAGTACGCCCGGGCCTACACCGGGGCGGAGGGGGAGATCCCTTACTACGCCGTTATCAATCCGGAGAACAACGCCCTGTACGCCCGGTACAAGGCGGAGGCGGATAAGAAGAAGGACCTCCACCTGCTGGGCCGCCTGGCGGAATACAAATACTACAACATGGACGCCATCGCCGCCCGGGCCCTGGAGCTGGCGGAGCGGCTGTAAAGAAGCGGCGGGCCTCCAAGCGGCGCAGCCGCTTGCCCCCTTTGGCAAAGGGGGCCCCTGAGCGAAGCGAGGGCGGGGGATTGTCCCTAAGAGTACCCGCCAGTCAATCCCCACCGCTTCGCGGGACTTGATAAACGGTGGCGGGGATTGTTTAAATCCGACAGCCGCACCGGCCTTTTAGCGAGAAAGCCTGTTTGGCACATCCCAACGAAAAGGAGAAAACCCATGGAAAAGCTGATTACCTTTGCCGTCCCCTGCTACAACTCGGCGGCCTACATGGACCACTGCGTGGAGACTCTGCTCCAGGGGGGCGACGACATTGAGATCATTCTGGTGGACGACGGCTCCACCAAGGACGACACCCCCGCCATCTGCGACCGGTACGAGGAGCAGTACCCGGACATAGTGCGGGCCATCCACCAGCCCAACGGCGGCCACGGCGAGGGGGTGAACCAGGGTCTGCGCAACGCCCGGGGCATATATTATAAGGTAGTGGACTCCGACGACTGGCTGGACGTGGACGCCCTGCACAAGGTGCTGGATAAGCTGCGCCAGTTTGTCCGGGACGGGAAGCTGGTGGACCTGATGGTGGCCAACTACGTCTATGAGCACGTGGAGGACCACACCCAGCGCCCGGTGAACTACCGCAACGTGTTCCCGGTGGGCCGGGTCTTCGGCTGGAAGCACACGGGGCGGTTCCGGCCTGGGCAGTATCTGCTGATGCACAGCGTCATCTACCGGACCCAGGTACTGCGGGACTGCGGCCTGGAGCTGCCCAAGCACACCTTCTACGTGGACAACATCTTTGTCTACCAGCCCCTGCCCCGCGTGAAGAATATCTACTACATGGACGTGGACTTGTACCGGTATTTCATTGGCCGGGCGGACCAGAGCGTGAACGAGCAGGTGATGATCAGCCGGGTCGACCAGCAGCTGCGGGTTACCTACCACATGATCGACGCCATTGACCTGCGCCAGGTGGGCCGCCAGGAGCGGAAGCTGGGCAAGTATATGTACAACTATCTGGCGATCATGATGGCAATCTCCTCCATTTTCCTTACCATGGACGGCAGTCCGGAGGCCCTGGGGAAGAAGACCCAGCTGTGGGAGTATCTGCGGACGGTGGACGCCGGACTGTACCACCGGATGAAATACTTCGCCATCCCCGCCGCCACCAACCTGCCCAACGCCTCGGGCCGCCGGCTGTCCATCCGGCTGTACCGGCTGGCCAAAAAGATCTACAAGTTCAACTGACAAAGCGGAGGTGAGGAGGAATGGATATGGTGGAGCAGCTGTTTGAGGAGCTGCGGGCCCTGCCCCAGGCGGAGGCTCTGGCTCTGGGGGGCTCCCGGGCGGGGGAGGTCTTTGACGCGGCCTCGGACTACGACGTCTATCTCTACTGCACCGCCCCCATCCCGGTGGAGACCCGCAGGGAGATTCTGGAGCGGCACTGCTGCCTGCTGGAGCTGGGCAACTCCTTCTGGGAGTACGAGGACAACTGCCGCCTGAACAGCGGAGTGGATCTCGACATTCTCTACCGGGACCTGGACAGCTTTGCCGCCGGGGTCGCAGAGGTGGTGGAGGGCTTTCAGGCCCGCAACGGCTACACCACCTGTATGTGGCACAATCTGCTAACGTGCAGGATACTCTGGGACAAGGAGGGCCGCCTGACCCGGACCCGGGAGCGCTTCTCCGTCCCCTACCCGCCCCAGCTCAGGAGAGCTATCCTGGAGCGGGACTGGCGGCTGCTCCACACCGCCCTGCCCGCCTATGACGGACAGCTGGCCAAGGCGGTGAAGCGGAGGGACTGGGTCAGCGTCAACCACCGGACCGCCGCCTTTCTGGAGGCCTATTTTGACTTCCTCTTTGCCCTGAACGGACTGACCCACCCCGGAGAGAAGCGGCTGGTCCAGCTGTGCCGGGCGCGGTGCGCACTGCTGCCGGAGGGGTTCGAGGAGAATTTGGAGGCGCTGTTTCAGGACCTGTTCCACAGGCCGGAGCGGGTTGAGGGGGACGTGGCCGCCATCCTCGCCGCCCTGGAGAAGGTGTATCCAACGCAGAACATGACATAGAGAAGGAGAAACGGGTATGAAGAGACTGCTTTCCATCGCGCTGGTGCTGGCGCTGCTGCCCGCCGGAGCCCTGGCGGCGGAGCCGGGACTGGAGAATTTCAAACGGGAGGGGACCTATATCCCGGGCCAGTTCACCGACGTGCCCGCCGGGGCCTGGTACGAGCCCCACGTGAAGGAGGTCTACGAGCTGGGCCTGATGACCGGCGCCAGCCCCTCCGCCTTCGGGGCGGGGAGCGGGGTGAGCATCGCCCAGACCCTGGTGGCGGCCTGCAACCTCTACGGGGTGTATCACACGGGGGAGGCCGCCAGCGCCCCCACCGACCCCTGGTATCAGTTCTATGTGGACTACGCCCTGGACCATGGCATCATTGCCGCCGGGGAGTACAGCGACTATGGGGCCGCCGCGACCCGGGCCCAGTTCGCCTCCATCCTGGCCGCCGCCCTGCCGGAGGAGGCCCTGCCCGCCATCAACACCATTGATTCCATCCCCGACGTGGACGCTGCCAGCGGCTATGCTCAGGCGGTGTACCGGCTGTACCGCGCAGGGGTCGTGTCCGGGGTAAATGAGGCGGGGGAGTTCCGCCCTGACAGCGGCATCTCCCGGGCCGAGGCCAGCGTCATCATCGCCAATCTGGCCGACGCCTCCCGCCGCACCACCTTCACCCTCCACCAGAGCGGCGGAGAGAAGCAGCCTGAGGTCTCTTCCGGCGGGGAGAAGGCCCCCGGGGAGAGTACCCCCGCCCCCCAGCTGAGCTTTTATGAGATGTACCCCGATGTGCCCGACTTCGGCGCCTTTGCGGGGGTCGCCGCCGCCGAGGTGGTGGACGAGGGGTCTGCCTGCGGCTATCTCTACGCCAGCGCGGAGGTGAACGCCCGGCTCAAAGAGGACAAGAGCCTGCTGAGCCGGTACTACGAGCTGCTCCAGGCCCAGGGCTTTGAGCCCATCTCCAAATATCAGGATGACGACGGCGGCGACCAGGTCTTGTTTTACCGGGACCCGCTGGCCGTCTCCCTGGGCAACGTGAGGAAGGACGGGAAAATTTACTTCTCGGTGAGTGTGCTCAGTATGTAAGCCAGAATTAAAGAGGAGGAGCGCCGCGGCGCTCCTCCTTTTTGTTTGTAAGGCGGCAGGACGGCCACGGTCCGTCGCTCTATGAGACTCTGCTCCGCAGGGCCCATCCCCGTCCCGCCCACAGGCGGCCCGGCCCCTTTGAAAAGGGGCAGAGCGGTGCGGTGGGGATTGATTTGCG
>NZ_QWKI01000142.1 GCF_009911645.1 Pseudoflavonifractor sp. 60 | reverse complement strand
CAATCCCCCGCCCTCGCTTCGCTTGGGCACCCCCTTTCAAAAGGGGGCAAGCGGCTGCGCCGCTTGTGGAACCCTGCTCCGCAGGGCCCATCCCCCGTCCCGCCCGCAGGCGGCCCGGCCCCTTTGAAAAGGGGATCCGGCGAAGCCGGTGGGGATTGATTTGCAGGCATTACTTCGACTTGAAATCTGAGGTAGAAGATGGTACTTCCAGG
>NZ_QWKI01000141.1 GCF_009911645.1 Pseudoflavonifractor sp. 60 | reverse complement strand
TGCACAGATTCTATACATCCTGCACACCGGCTCTGAGGGACAGCGAGGAGGGGGACCGTGGAGGAGAAGCAGTACACCACCATCAAGGTCCGTCTTGAACCCACACCGGCCCAGGCGGAGCTTTTCGACAAAACCTTTGGCTGCTGCCGGTACATCTGGAACCAGATGCTGGCGGACGAGCAGCGGTTTTACCTGGAGACGGGAAGCCATTTCATTCCCACCCCGGCCAAGTATAAGAAAGGCGCGCCCTTTTTGAAAGAGGTAGACAACCAGGCGCTGACCCAGGAGTACAACAAGCTCTCCCAGGCGTTCCGGCTATTTTTCAAGCATCCGGAGACCTTCCGCCACCCCAGATTCAAGCGGAAGAAGGACGACCGGGATTCTTTCACTGCCTGCAACCATGTGTTTGAGTCAGGGCCCACCATCTACACGACCCGGGACGGGATCCGCATGACCAAGGCGGGCATTGTAAAGGCAAAATTTTCCCGCCGTCCTCAGGCCTGGTGGAAGCTGCGGCGGGTCACGGTGAGTCGGAGCCGCACTGGAAAATACTACTGCTCCATTCTCTATGAGTACAGCGCAGAGCAGCCAGAGCGGATCATACCGACAGCGGAGACCACGGTGGGGCTGAAATGTTCCATACAGCACTTTTATGCAACAGACGGCGGTGTGTTGGCCGACCCGCCCCGCTGGTTGAAGGAGTCCCGGGAGAAGCTGGCCCAGCTCCAGCGAAAGCTCAGCCGAATGGAGCTGGACTCCAGAAACTACCAGGAGGCGGTACAGAAATACCGTCTGCTCCACGAGCACATTGCCAATCAGCGGCGCGACTTTCTCCACAAGGAGTCCCGGCGGATAGCCAACGACTGGGACGCCGTGTGTGTGCGGGACGACGCCCTGCGGGAGATGGCCGGAGGGGCGCTCACAGGGGGCGCGGGCAGTTTTGGGTACCGGATGTTCCGGGAGCTGCTGCGATACAAGCTGGAGCGCCAGGGGAAATCTCTGGTGGTGCTGGACCGCTATACTCCCACAACCCGCACCTGTTCCGCCTGCGGATATGCGGGGGAGGCGGTCTGGGGGAACACCTGGGTCTGCCCCCGGTGCGGAGCGGTACATGACCGGGAGATCAACGCCGCCCGAAACATCAAGGCCCAAGGGCTGGCGCAGTATTTTGGCAAAAGCGCATAAATTCCAGCGGTGCCGCCCGGGACAGCGGTGAATGCCCGTGATCGGGCCGGGGAAGCGTTGAGCGAAGCACAACAGAAATTTTGCGTTTCGCTCAGCGTTTTCCAGGCCGGAGAGCGGGAAACGAGAGGGTGTGTGCGCACACCTGAAGCCCTTCGGGGCGTCCAAAATATTATGACAATGAAATTGCGGGAGAAAGGAATATCGACCGCGGCACAGAAAAGGAGTTTTTAAAATGCTCTGTTTGACGCTGACCCAGGGGGAGTATTTGACCATCGGGGAAGACGTAGTGGTCCAGGTGGACCGAATGACGGGGGACCGGTGCAAGCTGGTGATTCAGGCTCCCCGGGAGGTCCCCATCTTGCGGGGCCAGGTGCGGGAGCGTGAGGGCGGCGAGCGGCCCGAGTGCGTGTTCGAGGCCCCGCGCTGGTCCAAGCGGGAAATCCCATGGGACCGGAGTAAGGCCCAGGCTCTGCACGCTATGCGGGCGCTGCTGAACAAGATGGACGGCAGAGACGACGGCGTGAAGGCCCTGCGGCGGCAGCTGAATCACATGTTTCCCGAGACAGAGCGGACAAATCGGGTTTCACCCGGCTGACGAGCTGGTTGAAATATAGTACCTGCGCCTGCACTCCGGCAGTCCGGCCGGATACCGGAAAAGGGCGCACCACCTCAACTGTTGTGGGCGAACAAAGGATGGTTCAAACACACTAAATTTTGCTAAGGAGGCAATATAATGAGAATCCAGCATAATATCATGGCGATGAATGCCTATCGCAACTACAACCTGAACAACAAGGCCCTGGCCGGCAACCTGGAGAAGCTGAGCTCTGGCTACAAGATCAACCGCGCCGGTGACGATGCTGCCGGTCTGGCTATCTCCGAGAAGATGCGCGCCCAGATT
>NZ_QWKI01000140.1 GCF_009911645.1 Pseudoflavonifractor sp. 60 | reverse complement strand
GTCCAGGACATGCTCAACCGCATGGTCACCCTGGCCACCCAGTCCGCCAACGGCACCTACGACAACGAGACCGACCGCGCCGCTCTCCAGCAGGAGATCGACCAGCTGAACTCCGAAATCAACCGTATCGCTGACAGTGCCAACTTCAACGGCATTAAGCTGCTGGACGGCTCCCTGGACGCCGAAGGCCGCCGCGCCACCACCGAGACCGTGTTCGCCGGTCTGAAAATCGGCAACAACGTCAACGGTGTTGCTGTGGGCGATGCTGCTAAGGGTGACAGTTCGGATGTGATTGGCGGCGATAATAGCAAGGGCGGTGTGCAGCTGACCGGTGCCTATTCCGGTGTTACCGCTGGTAAGCTGAACGAGAGCGACGACAGCGTCCGTTACCACAAGGACGCCGCCACCGCTGGCAAGACCTCCTTCACCGTGGACCTGGACGGCCTGAGCTACAACGCCGCCTCCGGCACCGGCATCACAGGCCTGGAGTTCGCTCTTCAGGGTGGCGATGCGGCTGGAATGGGTACTGGCAACCATCTGTCTTTGAAGAATGGTACAGACTCTGCTCTGACTTATGATATCGTTGCGGATGGCAGCGGCAAGGTCTCCTCTGAGGACATTGCCAAGGCTATTATGGACAAGATTAATGACAATGGCGGCAAGGTCTATGTCAAGACCGGTACCGGTGGCACCGCTGATTATATTGAGTACAGCGTCACCCGGGATGGCGACAAGCTGAAATTCGAAATGACCGATGACGGGTATGCCGATGCCTGCGCTTCTGCTAACACAGCTACTGCTGCTGGCACTACAGAGAACTACTTCCAGGGTAACTTCAACTTCTCCCTGGCCTATAAGCAGGGCACTGGTGGAGCTGGCCTTACTGGTACTCAGGATAACAAGGATCTCCAGGCTGCCTTTAATGCCGCTATCAACGACAAGCTGGTGGGCAACGCCGCTACCTGCGAGGTCAACGAGGGTACCACTCCCGCTGATACCATCTACGCCCAGGCCTATATCCGCTTCGATACTGCGGACGCTGGCAATACTACCGGCCTGAACAAGACCACTGACTTCATTGCTGATGGCAAGGGCTTCAAGCTGGGTGACGAGTACTATATCTTCACCGGCAGTGATGCCACCTATAACACGGATTACGCTGACAATGTTCACAAGGTGGATATCCGAGACCTGACCAACCTGACCAATGCGATGGCGGGCGGCACTGCCGCTCAGAAGCAGGCGTTTGCCGATGATCTGCGCACTGCTCTGGACCGTCTGTCTGTGGCCGCTAAGGACAACGAGATGTTCGACGTCCAGGTGGAGCAGCGCGGCACTATGCTGGTCATCAACGAGCGCACCACTTATGCCGGCGACGCCAACCTGACTGAGAAGGATTGGGGTCTGGAGAATCAGATTCAGAAGTTCGACAGCGCCAGTTCCACCACCACCGTGGAGAAGGAGGCCGGCACCGCTCTGACCCTCCAGATTGGCGACACCTCCGAGGAGTTCAACCAGCTGAAGGTCAACATCGGCGACATCCACGCCGACGCTCTGGGCGTTGACAAGGTGAGCGTTGCCACCCAGGAGGACGCCGCCGCTGCCATCGACGTCATCAAGACC
>NZ_QWKI01000139.1 GCF_009911645.1 Pseudoflavonifractor sp. 60 | reverse complement strand
GTTTCCTCCATCCGCGGCACTCTGGGCGCAACCCAGAACCGTCTGGACCACACCGCCAACAACCTGTCCGTGATGGCCGAGAACATTCAGGACGCCGAGTCCACCATCCGCGACACCGACGTGGCCGAGGAAATGATGAGCTACGTCAAGAACAACATTCTGGTGCAGTCTGCCCAGGCCATGCTGGCTCAGGCCAATCAGCTGCCCCAGGGCGTGCTCCAGCTGCTGGGCTAAGCCTACGGCTGAACACGGGGAAGATCATATCGACCCACACAGGGGGCGGGCTTCGGTCCGCCCCTTGCTTTGTATCCTGCGAAACAGGATAAGACCCCTTAGCCCAAAGGGGGCAAGCGGATTCGCCGCTTGTGTGGCCCTGCTTTGCAGGGCTTATCCCCAGTCCCGCCCGCAGGCGGCCTGGCCCCTTTGAAAAGGGGCTCCGCGAAGCGGTGGGGATTGATCTGCTGGCGCTGCTTCTACTTGGAATCTGAAATAGAAGGAGTGCTTTCGAAGACAATCCCCATTCCCGCGTGCGCACTGTCCTCTTTACCAAAGGGGGCTTGGAATTGTATGCCATTTATAGAGCTGCTTTTAAAATGAGGTGTTACCATGTCTGAAAAATCCATCTTGATTTGCACCGCCCTGATGCCCGCCTGTTACAAGGATTTTCATTGCATCATGGGGGACTGTCAGGACACCTGCTGTGCAAACTGGAGGATCGAGTTTAGCAAAAAGGACTATCTGGCTATTAAGCGCGCCCCTAAAAGTGAAGAGCTTGAAAAGCTGTTGGAGAAGGGGATGAAGCGTCTTCGTGAGGCGGAGCACGGCAAAATGTACGCGGAATTTCCCGACAGCCAACATGGCCGCTGTGCCTTCCACACTCCGGAGGGGCTGTGCCGTCTCCAGCTGGAGTGCGGGGCGGACACCCTGCCCATGGTCTGCCGCACCTACCCCCGCCACAGCGGCTATACCACCGCCGCCCTGGAATATGCGCTCTCACCCTCCTGTGAGGGGGTTCTGGCCCTGCTCTGGGACCTGGAGGAGGGGCTGGATTTCATTGAGGAACCCCTGCCCCCGGAGGACCACCGGCGCTTCAACCCGGACCACGCCATGGAGGCCCGCTTTGCCCCCCTCCGGGAGCTGTGGATTGACACCCTCCAGACCCGAACCCTCCCCCTCTCCCAGCGGATGCTCCTCCTGGGTCTGATGACTCAGCAACTGGGCGCTCTGGACTGGCAGGATGGTTCCGCCCTGGACCGCGCATTCCTCCGATGGCGGGCCCTGCTCCAGGACCCCACCCCGCTGACCGAGGGTTTGGAAAAACTGTCCGGAAACCGGCAGATGTTCATGCTCCATAACCTCCACCTGCTTTTCAACCTGGCTCAGAATTGGGGGCAGCTGGCTACTGAGCTGCTGGCCTCGGTCATCGGTGACACCCCCCTGGAACAGCTGGACATGAATCGTGTAACCATCAATGCCGGACATTACCAGGAGCTGGAGGACCAACTGACACAGCTGCTAGGCGGCTCTGAGCATTTTATGGAGAACCTTATGGTGAACGATGCCTTTTATCTGGCTCTGCCCTCAGTGGAAACGCCGGAAAAACTGTGGACAAGCTATGTAAACCTCTGCAATCTGTACAGCTTTTACCGCTTTACCGCCGTCTGCTCCATGGATAAGGAGGTCAGTCGGGCGCGGCTGTTTCATACCTTGGTCCACACCAGTCGGTCGCTGATTCACAACCCCAGCCAGCGCACTCAGCTCCGGGACGAGCTGTTTAAAAACGACAGCGCCACTCTGGCGCATATGGCGATTTTGGTGGGGGGCTGACCCCGGCGTCATGGGCGCTCAATGGATAAAAAAACCGTGCAGTCTCAAGGGAAAACAGCCTGAGACTGCACGGTTTTAACGTATAACCTACTCCTCGTCCGGCTCAAAGCGCTTTAAGTAGGGGCTGTACAGCAGAGCGGACAGGTAGCCCGGTCCCACAGCGCCGAGAAAGAAGAGGATTGGCAGGCAGCGGGCGTCCAGCAGGAGGACCAGGAGGACGGGGAGGGAGCTGGCGGCCAGGATTCCCAGGGTGCGGGGGAAGGCGGCAATGGACATCAGCAGGGCATTTTTCAGCGTATCCCGCATTCGGTTTTCGAAATGGGCCTGGAGGGGGAAGAGGTAGAGGAAGGTCAGGTACCAGAAGAAGGACGCGGCCCCCAGGATCACTGTGAGGACGGCCCCGGGCAGTCCGCCGCCCCGCAGAATGCGGATATCCAAAAACAGTCCGATTCCCACCGCCGCCATAATCCCCCAGAGCAGGGTCGCCTGCTTGAAATTGCTCCGGAAGGTCTGGAAGTAGGAGCGGACCACGTGGTGTTCCCGTTCCCGCACCATGTCCAGCAGGACGCGGTGCATTGCGGTGAGGGCGGCGCCCACGGTGACCAGCGGGAGCATGGAGACCAAGGTGATCACATTCAGGATCATCAGGTCAGCCACGCGGGAGAAAAACTCCATGACCGGGCTGTCGTAGCGAAAAATCCCGTTCAACTCTTGTACCTCCTGTTCTGCGGCGGTTTGCGGGTATGGAGAGGGACTGGCAAGCCGGTCCCTCAAAAAAACGATGTGTGTCAGCCGTCCATTCTGGCCTGGAGCCGGTCGTAGGAGGCCTGCATGATCTCGGTGGCCCGGCCGATGTTCATTTTGTTCAGGGTCTCCACAAAGCTGTCGAAGTTCTCCAGCGGTTCGGTGCCCACAATGAAGCGGACCAGGTTTTCATTGCGGTAGGTGTCGATGTCGCTCATAATGAAAGCGTACTCCGAGGCCTCGTCGGGAGTCTTGGTGGCGGTGGGCGGATAGCGGTAGGAGAAGTCTGCCGCGTTCCACTCCTGGGATGCCTCCCGCTGAGAGTCGTAGCTCCACATCCGGATGGCCTCAACCCGGTGGTCCTTGGCGATGGCGTCCAGCTGGGAGACCATGGTGTACTTGCCCAGAGCCACGTCCACCGACAGGCCGTCGGGGTCGTGGAGGACGGTGTCCAGGAAGTAGGGCTCGCCGTTCTCGTCCAGGTCATAGCTGACGCCCTGGACGCCCCAGTTCATCAGCATCCGGCCCTCATCGCTGTAGTGATAGTCCAGCCACTTGCAGGCCGCGTCCACGTCCTTGCAGTTGGTGGAGATGGCGGCGCCCAGGCCCACGAAGGGGTAGTTGTCCAGGATGGTGTACTTGGGGGTGTCCCCCTTGTTCACCACGGGGAATTTAATGCCGGCAATTTTGCTCTCGTCCTCGCCAAAGGCCTTGATGTACACGCCCATGCCCGCGCCCAGACCGTAGAACCAGGCGCCGGTCTGCTCGTTGGTGACCATGGCGTTGACTTCCTTCAGGTCGATGGTGGAGAAGTTGGGGTTGATAAGCCCCTCAGCGTACCACTGGCGCATGGTGGCCAGGTACTCCTTGAACTCGGGCTGGATGGGGCCGTACTTGACCACGCCGTTGTCCACGTAGAAGTCGTAGTCCAGGCCGCCCCAGGCGTTGGCAAAGGTGCGGAGCATACTGGTCTTGGAGGACAGCTGCTGAGACACCATGGGGTAGATCTCCTGACCCGCCGCGTTGGTCCCCCTGGCCTTGAAGGCTTTGAGCATCTGATACCAGTCGTCAATGGTCTCAGGGGCGCTCAATCCGGCCTCCGCCAGCCAGTCCTTGCGGATCTGGTAGCCCCGGTTGGCCACGATGAGGGTGTCGTCCTCGAAGTAGGGGTAGACATTGGGGAAGCAGTAGATGTGGCCCTCGTCGGTGGTCATGGCGGCGCGAATCTCGGGGTACTCGTCCAGGAAGGCCTTTAGGTTGGGGCATTTTTCATCGATAAGGTCGGTCAGGTCCATAATGATGCCGTCCTCAATGGCCTTGTCCGGGCCGCCGCTCATGCTGTTGCCCCAGTCCCAGTGGATCAGGTCGGGCCACTGGCCGCCGGAGATCATAATGTTGAAGGAGTCGTCCTCCTGGCCGGCGGGGGGATGGATGAACTTGACGTTGACGCCGGTGTTTTTGGCCATCTCCTGGTAGCAGAGGATGGTGCCGAAATCGTCGGTGGTGGGGCTGATCTTGGTGGCGTCCATCTTGATCCAGTAGGTCAGCTCCCCGGAGCCGCCCCCCGAGCCGCTGCTCTGGGGGTCGTTCTTTCCGCCGCAGCCGGCCAGCGCGCCGGTGAGCAGGACGGCAGACAGTAGTCCGCTGAGCAGACGCTTTGTGAAAATCCGTTTTTTCATTTGATTACCTCCTATATTATATTTGAAACGGTGTCTCAGGTCAACCCTTGACTGCGCCCACCATCACGCCCTTGACGAAGTGCTTTTGGAGCATGGGGTAGATGGTCAGGATGGGGACGGTGGCCACGATAATGGTGGCGTATTTGATGACCTCGCCCAGCATGAAGCTGTCGCCCAGGGAGTCCACCGCGCCGCTGGTCATAGCCTCAGTGGAGCTGCCAATCAAAATTTCCCGCAGCACCAGCTGGAGGGGGTACAGCTCCCGGCTCTGGACGTACATCAGGGCCTGATACCACTGGTTCCAGTGGGTCACGCCGTAGTACAGCACCAGCACCGCCAGAGTTGATTTAATCAGCGGGGTTATGATTTTAAAGAGGATTGTGAAATGGTTTGCCCCGTCCAGCAGCGCCGCCTCCTCCAGCTCGCTGGGGATGCCCTCGATGGCGGTGCGCATGATGACCAGGTTGAACACATTGATGGCGGTGGGCAGGATCATGGCCATACGGGTATCAAACAGGCCCAGCTTCTGGACCACCAGGAAGCGGGGGATGATGCCGCTGTTGAAGAACATGGTGAAGACGATCATAATGGTCAGCGGCTTGCGGAGCATCAGGTCTTTTCGGGAGATGCCGTAGGCCGCCAGCAGGGTCAGGAAAATATTGATGGTGGTGCCCACCACCAGGTTGAACAGGGTCGTGAAGTAGCCCGACCAGATCTGACGGTTGGCAAATACCGCCTTGTAGCCCTCCAGGGTGAAGCCCAGAGGTCTGAGCAGCAGGCCCCGGTGCATGGTCAGTTCCCAGGGCTCGCTGAAGGAGGCGAAGATGACATAGATGAACGGGTAGACGCAGATCAGCATCAGGGCGCACAGGATGATGGTGTTGATGACGTCAAAGGTTTTAATCTTGTTTTTTCTCATGGTCCGCGCCCCCTTACCAAAGTCCGCTTCCGCTGATTTTTTTGCTAATCTTGTTGGCGCCCACCAGGATGACGCAGTTGACCAGGGAGTTGACCAGATCCACTGCTGCGGTATAGCTGTAGTCCCGGTTGAGCAGGCCCTGGCGGTAGACGAAGGTGGAGATGATGTCCGCTGTGGTGTAGATGCTCTCGTTGTACATCAGCAGCACCTTGTCCGCCCCCACCGTCATAACCCGGCCAACCCGGAGGATGAACATGACGGAGATGGTGGTGGCGATGCCGGGGAGGGTCACGTGAATGAGCTTGTCAAAGCGGTTGGCGCCGTCGGCCTCGGCGGCCTCATAGAGGCTGTTGTCAATGGAGGTGATGGCGGATAAGTAGACAATGGAGCCCCAGCCCACCTCCTGCCAGATGCCCGACAGGATATACAGGGGACGGAACCACTCCTCTTTGTTGAAGAAGTCGATGTTGGTGCCCAGCAGCTGATTGATGAGACCGGTGCTGGAGAAGAAATCCCGCAGCAGCGCGCACACGATCACGATGGAGATAAAGTGGGGGAGATAGGTGACGGTCTGCACAATCCGCTTAAACTTGGCGTTGCGGACCTCGTTGATGAGCAGCGCCAGGATAATGGGGGCGGGGAAGCTGAGGAGGATATTAAAGACGCTGAGCAGAACAGTGTTTTTAATCAGACGGCCGAAGTAGTAGCTGTGGAAATAGTTTTTAAAGTGCTTCAGGCCGACCCATTTACTGCCCCAGATGCCGCCGGCAATGCTGTAATCCCGGAAAGCGATCTGAACACCCAGCATGGGAATGTAATGGAAGATAATGAAGTAGGCGACCACCGGGAGCAGAATGATGTAGACCTGTTTGTTGTGGTGCCATTCTCTTCGGAGCCGGCCGCCCAGGCTGTTTCTAGGCGGTCCCACTGCCTGTACCTTACGCTTCTTCAATGCCACAAGATATACCTCCTTTTTGAATGATCGCTTTTTGCACTTTTACCGATAAATCCTGTTTTAACTTTACAATAAGATGTTTGAATTGTCAATATAATTTTCTTGTTCAAATAAGTTTTATCCGTTTTCAACAATTATCAAAGACTTATTATGTTGATAATACAGAATCAACGGGGGAGTTTATGGTGGATATCCCTGAAACGGACACACATTCTTCTGAAATAGTTTGATTCAAAGAAGAAAGATGGCGTTTGTTGAGAAAATCTTTGATTCAAAGGAAAAACAAAAACCAACGGCGTTCTGATAAAACAGAACGCCGTTGGTGAGACAGACGGGATGCGGGTTCTATTCCGCACTGCCGTTGGGGACGACCAGCCGGATGTTTTTTTCCTGACACAGGGCCTTCCACTCGGGGGAGGGCTCCCGGTCGGTGACCAACACATCCAGCTTGTCCAGGTCCATCACCTTGATGAACGCGACCCGGTCGAACTTGGAGTGGTCGGCGATCAGGATCACCTTCTGACCCCGCTCCACCATCAGCCGCTTCAGCTCCCCCTCCTCCTCGTTGGAGTCGAAGATGCCGCCGTTCAGGTTCAGCGCCTTGCAGCTGATAAGGACGATATCCACATAATAGTCCGTTAAAATTTTGCGCACCGCCTTCCCCTGCATGGAGAAGGTGTTTTTGTTTACCGTCCCCCCGGTGGATACCACCGTGAAGGCGGACTGGTGCAGTTCATTGATGATCTGGACCGAGTTGGTCAGCAACGTGATATCCGGCTGGCCCTTCAGCAGGCGCACCGCCTCCATCACCGTGGAGCTGGCGTCGGCGCAGATGCTGGCCCGGTCCGGGATGACCGAGACGGCCAGACGTCCCATGATCTCCTTCTCCCGCCGGTTGTGGTTGGCCCGCACCAGGTAGTCGATGTTCTCTGAGACGCTCTGCGCGTTGAGTACCGCGCCGCCGTGGGTCCGCGTCAGGACGCCCTCCTGCTCCAGCTTTTCCAGGTCTCTGCGGATGGTCTCCTCCGTTACGCCCAAGTCCCGGCTCAGCTGGGAGACGGTCAGTTTTTTCTCCAGCTGAATGGAATTGCGGATGCTCTCCAGCCTGTCCTTCTGTGCCATAATGCTCCCTCACACAATCAATTCACAAAATCTTAACGCTATTATACCGCCTCTTTCCCCAATGAGCAAGGAAAATTTTCCGTTTTTGCCTCTCGGTATTCTGTTTGAGCTTATTTATTTGTTTTTTGCAGGTAATCTGCCAGACGCGCCTCCACCTGTTTCCGGCTTTGGACCCCCTGGGTGGCCCCCACCGCCTCAATGGCCAGGGAGGCGGCGCAGTTGGCCAGCTGGGCGCACTCCTCCAGGGTCAGCCCCTCCAGCAGGCCGCAGATGAAGCCGGAGGCGAAGTTGTCCCCCGCGCCGGTGGTGTCCACACAGCGGGCGTCGGGGTAGGCGGGGACGATAAGCCGCCGCTGCCGGTTCTTTACCAGACAGCCCTGCCTCCCGATTTTCAGCAGGACGTTCTTCACGCCCAGGTCCAGCAGGGCGTCGGCGATGGCGTCAATGCCGGTCTCGCCGGTGAGCCGGGCCGCCTCTTCGTAGTTGGGGAAGAAGTAGTCCACCAGAGCCAGGGCCTCCCGCACATCCTCCAGGGTCTCCCCCCGCTTGGGAGCCACCATGTCGGCGCAGATGGTCATTTCCCGGGCGGCGGCGGTGCGGAACAGCTCCAGCAGGAAGGGACCGTCCAGCAGGGGATTGTTGAAAATGCTGGCGAAGGAGAGGATTTTCCCCTCAGAGACAGCGCTCAGGTCCACATCCTCCGGGGAGAAGGTCCACAAGCTGCCGCTCCTGTTGTTGAGGAAGGTGCGCTCTCCGTCCTTCCAAATCAGCCCCACGTTGATAGCGGTTGTCTTGGTGGGATCCCGATTCAGAAACGCGGTGTCGATGTGATTTTCCCGGCAGTGCTCCAGAATCATAGCGCCCGGCGCGTCGTCGCCAATGCAGCTTATCATGCGGACCCTGTGGCCCAGGCGGGTCAAAATGGTGGCCTCGTTCAGGGTGTCGCCCCCCACGGTCCAGACCATCTGCTCTGCGGGGTAAGAGGCCACATCCACCACAGACTTGCTGACGGGGTAGATTTGCAGGTCGGTGATGGCCGCGCCCAAAATGACGATTTCACAGGCCCTGTCCATCTCAGCCCAGCTCCTCCGCCATGCCGCGGATGAGGGCCACGTCCTCCGGGCTCAGGTCGATCTGGGTTGAGCGGACATTTTGACTGATCTGGTCCGCCGTGGTGGCGCCGCTGAGCAGGACCACCTTCTCGTCCTGGGCCAGAATCCAGGCCATGTTGATGTCGGCAATGGAGCACTGGTATTTCTCGGTGAGGGGTTTCAGCCGGTCCAGGTAGTCGAAGACCTTGGGCAGGTTTTCGGGCTGAAACCATTTCTTGGGGATCTGAGCGCCCACCGGCTTGTAGTCCCGGGGGAGCGCGCCGGTGAGCAGGCCCATCTCCAGGGGGGAGTAGGCCTGGAGGGCCACGCCGTGGGCCTTGCAGATGGGGAGCAGCTCCTTCTCCACCTCCCGGTCCAGCACGGAGTACTTGGCCTGCACAATGTCTAGGCTGCCCCACTTGAGGTACTCCTCCACCTGGGCGGGGGTCACGTTGGCCGCGCCGATGGCCTTGATTTTGCCCTGGGCCTTCAGCTCGTTCAGCACCTCCATGGTCTCGGAGATGGGGGTGAAGTAGGGCTCCACCGACTGCCAGTGGGACATATACACGTCGATGTAGTCCACGCCCAGCCGCTCCAGGGACTTGTCGATCTCCTCCAGGATGGACTCCCGGGACAGGTTCCAGTAGAGCTGGCGGCCATTCACCTTGTTGAACAGGGAGCCCTCCCGGTCCCACACCACGCCGAACTTGGTGATGATGACCACCTTGTCCCGGTCCATCTCCTTCAGTGCCTGGCCCAGGATACGCTCGCTGCTGCCGAAGTTGTAGCCAGGGGCGGTGTCGATCAGGTTGACCCCCAGCTCCGGGGCCTTCCGGATGGTGGCGATGCTCTCCTGCGCGTCCTTGTCTCCGCCCCAGGCGGAACCCCCGCCGATGGCCCAGGTGCCCAGGCCCATGCGGGATACTTCCTTGTCCAATGTGCCCAGCTTAATCGTCTTCATGGTAAACCCTCCTCCTTATTGCGCCTTGCCGTCGGCGCCGAACAGCACAATTTTCTCCGCCGCCCGCTGTTTCACTGCGGCCCGAACCGCCCGCTCCAGCTCCAGGAAGGAGGCGCCGGTGTTGGCCCGAATGGCGTCCATGGCGGCCTGGCACAGCTCGGTGTGGATGTTGATTTTGGCGATGCCCAGGCGGATGGCGGTGCGGATGTCGTCGTCGCCGATGCCCGAGGCCCCATGGAGCACCAGAGGAACGGTCACTGCGTCCCGCACCTTCTCCACCACCTCAAAGTTCAGCTTGGGTTCGGAGGTGTAGACGCCGTGCTGGTTGCCGATGGCCACCGCCAGGGAGTCGCAGCCCGTCCGGGCCACAAACTCGGCGGCCTGGCTGGGGTCGGTGTACTGGTAGGAGGCCAGGGCCTCCTCATAGACGGTCTCGTTGCCCACATGGCCTAGCTCCGCCTCCACGGGAATGCCCAGGGGGTGGAAATAGTCCACCACCTCCTTGGTCAGGCGGATATTCTCCTCCAGAGGGGAGGCGGAGGCGTCCCGCATCACCGAGTTCATCCCGTGCTTATAGGCGTTCTGTACGATCTCCATGCTGCGCCCGTGGTCCCAGTGGGTTATGACGGGGACGGCGGCCTTTCTGGCCATGGACACCATCATCCAGCAGAAGTCCTCAAAGGAGGTGTTGCCCACAAAGCCAGTGCCGAAGGAGATAATGATGGGGGCCCGCAGCTCCTCCGCCGCGTCCATAACACCCATCAGCATCTCTGCGTTCCACACATTGAAATGGGGAATGGCGTAGTGGCCGGCTGTGGCCTGATGTTCCCAATATCTGATATCCGCTAACATTTTCGACAGCTCCTTTCTGATTTGGAAGGGGGATCACTGATCCTCCATTTTGATGACGCCCTTGATAATCTCCGCCTTGCGGCTCAGCGACTCCTCAAAGGCCCGCTGGACCTGGCGGTAGTCGTAGATGTCGGTGACCATGGATGTTACGTCGAAGCGGCCGGAGGAGATGGCCTCGATGGTCATGGGGTAGTTGTTGGCGTAGCGGAAGACGGTTTGGATCTTAACCTCACGGTTGATACTCAGGAAGTTGATGGGGGTGTCGCCGGGGACAGTCCCCACAATCATGATCCGCCCGCCCCGGGACACCAGCTGGGTGGTCTGCCGGGCGGTGACCGGGCTGCCCGCCGTCTCAAAGACGATATCCGCCCCCCAATCTCCAAACAGCTCCCGGGTCCGGGTCACGGTGTCCTCCTCCTTGCCGTTGACCACATAGGCGGCCCCAAGCTGCTTGGCCATATCCAGCCGCTTTTGAATAACGTCGGCCACAATGATCTCGGTGGCCCCCATGCTCCGGCAGGCCTGGAGGGTCATCAGACCGATGCAGCCCGCCCCCAGGATGACAATCTTTTTGGCCGGTTTCACCTCGGCCTCCATAGCTGCGTGGAAGCCCACCGCCGCCGGCTCCACCAGGGCCCCCTCCAGGGTGCTCATGTTATCGGGCAGCTTGTAGGTGAAGGCCTCCGGGTGGGTTATGTAGTTGGTCAGCGCCCCCCGGTAGTTGGGCTGTGTGGCCAGAAAGTCCACGTCGGGGCAGATGTTGTAGCGGCCCGATAGGCAGAAGGGGCACTTGCCGCAGGGGACGCCGGGCTCGATGTTGACCCGGTCGCCCACCTTGAACTTCGTCACCTTGGCCCCCACCGCCGCCACCGTCCCGGCGCACTCGTGGCCCAGGCCGATTTTTTGGCGGGGGTCCTTGGGCGGGATGAAGGGACCGCTCTCAAAGCCGTGAATGTCGGAGCCGCAGATGCCCACGTACTCCACCTTCAGCAGGATTTCATCCTCCTTGGGCGCCGGAACCGGCGCGTCCTGGATGCGCATGGTCCCCGGCGTCACCAGGATGGCCTCTGTATTTTTCATCATTTCTCCTCAGTCCTCGTCGTCAAAGTCGTAGGTGAAAATGACCTTCACGGCCTCCTTGTTGGCCATTGCCTCGAAGCCCTCCTCCCAGTGGGACAGGCCCATCCGGTGGGTTATCATGGGCTGGACCTTGATCTGTCCGGCGGCCAGCAGGCGGATGGCGTTGCGCCAGGAGGTGGAGTCGTAGGCCATGTGGCCGATGATGCTCTTGTTCCAGGCGGTAATGTCGTTGATGGAGAACTCCAGAGGGCGGAAGCCCATCCCCACCCGGACCACCTCGCCGTTGGGGCGGAGCATTTCGATGGCCTGCTTCAGGGCGATATTGGCGCCGGAGCACTCCACCACCAGCCCCAGGTTGTCCCGGCCGCAGATTTCGGTACACCGGGCCACCACGTCCTCCACCGAACCGTTGACACAGTGGGTCGCGCCCAACTCCTTAGCGATCTCGAAGCGGGTCTTGGTGTCCTCCTGGAGGCCCACCATAACAATGTTCACCGCCCCCATCAGCTTGGCGATCTGTACTGAGAACAGACCCAGGGGGCCGGTGCCGAAGACCACCACGTCCTGGCCGGGGAGGAGATGGGACTGCTGGGCCACCGCCTTGTAGGCGTTGCAGATGGGGTCCAGCACAGCGGCTTCCTCGTACTTCACCCCCTCCGGGATCTCCCAGATGGCGTGCTTGTGGATGCGGAGGATCTCCCCGGGGATCAGGCAGTATTTGGAGAAGCCGCCGCCCCAGGTGTTGTTGTCCAGGCCCAGGTTGACCTTGTGCTCACAGCACAGGAAGTCCCCCGCCTCGCAGGCCGGACACACGCCGCACACATGGGCGCTGTTGTCGGAGACGATGCGCTGGCCCACCTTCCAGTCGGTGACCTGGCTGCCCACCTCCACAATATCGCCGGCGAACTCGTGGCCGCGGATGGAATTAAACTCGTCAGAGCCGCTGTCCACCTTGTAGTGCTTCATGTCCGCGCCGCAGATAGCCGCCGCCCGAATGCGGACCACAATGTCCTCCGGGCCGCACACAGGGCGAGGCACGTCGATCATCCGATAGCCGCCGAAGGCCTTTCCATATCTTGCCAGTGCTTTCATGTAAAACCCCTCCTCGTTTATATGTTGGAATTATTTTTGAATTCCAACCTATATTTTTAATTTTATCATCGAAACAAAGATTTAGTCAACATCATATTTGCGGTTTTAAAAAATTTTTCTGTTTTTGATAGATTTTTCCGCCCCGGTTTGTACGATTTGCCATAGGTAAAAATGTCCGCCCCAGGAAACGTGTTCCTGAGGCGGAAGAGAAAAGGGGAGAGGGGAACTTGAATTTAGTCGACGTACTCCACGCCGATCTGCTCCAGGACCTGATCCACAAAGGGGCGAGGGAAGCCCTTGCCAGAGAGGATGTCGGCAATCTGTCCCTGCTCCTTCTTCTGAACAGCGGCGGCCTCCTTGGCGACCCGCTCCGCGTCCTCGGGCTTGACCACCAGCACACTGTCGCCGTCGCCCACCAGAATGTCGCCCGGGCAGATGACCTGGCCGCCTACGCTGACAGGGAAGTTGATCTCGCCAGGGCCGTTTTTGTAGGGGCCGTTGGGCACCACGCCCCGGGCGTAGACGGGGAAGTCGGTGAACTGGGCCAGCTCGTCCCGGTCCCGGACGCAGCCGTCGATGATGAAGCCGGCCAGGCCCCGGCTCTTGGCGTAGGTGGCCATGATCTCGCCGCACAGGGCGCGGCTCAGACTGCCCCGGGCGGCAATGACCAGCACATCGCCGGGCTGGGCCATATCCAGGGCCTTGTGGAACATCAGGTTGTCGCCGGCGGGGCACAGCACGGTAAAGGCGGTGCCCAGCAGGGGGGAGTGGTTCATAGGCTCCAGACCGGCGTCTACAGCGGCCAGACGGCCCATGCAGTCGTCAATATTGGCCACCGGGATACCCCGAAAGGCCTCCACCAGAGCCCGGTCCGGGCGAACAAAATTGCGTCTGATTCTGCAACCAACTGCCATAATAAAAACCCTCTTTCCAAATGATAAACAATCATTTATAATATATAAAAAGTGAATATTTAAGGAGGTAGATATTTGTGGATTTGACCGACGTAGAGATGTTTCTCACCATTGTGAATACCAAAAGCATTTCCAAGACCGCTGAGACCCTGTTTCTCTCCCAGCCCACCATCAGCCACCGGCTCAAGGTGCTGGAAAAGGAGCTGGATTTTTCCCTCATCACCCGCAGCAAGGGATTTAAGCAGATCGAGCTGACTCCGGAGGGGATCGAGTTCATCCCCATTGCTGAGCGGATGCTGTCCCTCTGGAAGGAGACCCGCCTGTTGAAGCGAAGCCGGGACCGGGTCCTGCTGTCTGTGGGCTGCACCGACAGCGTGAATGTGGCCCTGCTGGCCCCCTTCTACCGGGAGCTGATGGGTCCGAACTCCATTGTGGACCTGGACGTACGCACCCATCAGTCGGCGGAGCTGTACGGGATTTTAGACAACCACGACATTGACGTGGCATTTGTCTTCTACCACCTGTACTACAAAAACATCATCTGCAAGCAGGTGTTTCAGGAGAAGTTTTATCTGATCCAGTCTGCCAAGCCGGCGGTGGACAAGCCCCTGGTTCACACGGAGGAGCTGGATGCCGCCCGGGAGATTTTCCTCAAGTGGGACGACCCCTATCAGCTGTGGCACAACCAGTGGCTGACCAACTACTCCCGGCCCTGTGTGTCGCTGGACACCATGACCCTGGCCCGCAGCCTGTGGCAGGACGAGGGGGCGTGGATGGTGGCGCCCGAGTCGGTGGTTTACGAGATGGCCCGCTTCCGGCCCGTCTATGTCAGTGAGCTGAAAAACCCGCCGCCGGACCGGTGCTGCTACAAAATCACCCACCGCTTCCCTTTGGTCACCAGCGAGCCGGCGCTGGAGTATTTTGAGGAACAGCTGGAGCTGTACTTAGAGCAGCTGAAGTTTGACATCCCCGTAGGAGAGGTGTTCAGCCTTTGAGCTGAGCGATGGCCTTCTTGATCCGCTCCATGGCCTCCACGATCCGCTCATAGCTGCACGCGTAGGACAGGCGGATGTAGCCCTCACCCTCGGGGCCGAAAGCGGAACCAGGTACAGCGGCCACCTTGGCGTGCTCCAGGATGTAGTCGGCCACCTCGGCGGAGCTCCGGCCCAGGGACTTGATGTTGACGAAGATGTAGAAAGCTCCACCGGGGGTCTTGCAGCTCAGGCCGTCAATGGCGTTGATGGCGGACACCGTGTAGTCCCGGCGGCGCTGGTACTCCTTCACCATCTCCTGCACGTCGGGCTCAGCCTTCTCCAGGGCGGTGATGCCGGCCTCCTGAACGAAGGAGGGGGCGCAGGTGTTGATGTAGGCGTGGACCCGCACCATGGCCTTGATGAACTCCACCGGGGCGGCCACGTAGCCCAGACGCCAGCCGGTCATGGAGTAGCACTTGGAGAAGCCGTTGAGGGTTATGGTCCGCTCCTTCATGCCGGGCAGGGCGGCGATGCTCACATGCTTGGCCCCGTCGTACACCAGCTTCTCGTAGATCTCATCGGAGACCACAATCAGGTTGTGCTTCTTGGCGATGTCGGCCAGCTTTTCCAGTGTCTCATAGGACTGAACCACGCCGGTGGGGTTGCCCGGGGTGTTGATGACCAGCATTTTGGTCTTGGGGGTTATCAGGCTCTCGATCTGGTCCAGGTCGATCTGGTAGTCGTTCTCCTCTTTCAGGGCGTAGCTGACGGGCACCGCGCCGAAGAAGTGGGGGACGTGGATGTAGTTGAGCCAAACCGGGTCGGGGACCAAAATCTCGTCCCCTGGCTCGGTGAAGGCGGCCACGGCGGCATAGGTGCCCTCGCCCACGCCGATGGTCACCAGGATCTCCTCGGCCTTGTAGTCCACGCCGTTGTCCCGCTTCAGCTTGTCGGCAATGGCCTGGCGCAGCTCGGGGGTGCCGTAGTTGGAGGTGTAGAACACGTTGCCGTTCTCCAAGCTCTTGTAGGCGGCCTGTTTGATGACCTCAGGGGTGTCGAAGTCGGGGCGGCCGATCTCCATGTGGATGACGTCCTCGCCGTTCTTCTGCATCTGGGTCGCTTTCTCCATCATCACACGGATCTCGGAGAAGGGGAGCGCTTCCATTCGGCTGGCAGGATTAAACATAGTTCATTCTCCTTTCAGTTGATATTGACACGATAGCACAAATGTGATTATTTGTAAAATTGATATTTTGTATTTTAATTATTTAAAATCTTTATATCAACCGGCGACCAGGACCACCGCCACATCGTTGACGTTGGTGCCGGTGGGGCCGGTGACAATCAGACCGTCCGCCTTGGCCAGGGCGTGGTAGGCGTCGTTGTCCTCCAGGACCTGGTGGATGGACAGACCCTGCGCCCGGAGCCGGGGGGCGGTCTGGCCGTCCACGATACCTCCGGCGGCGTCGGTGGGGCCGTCGGTGCCGTCGGAGCCCAGGGAGAAGACCAGCACGTTGACCAGTCCGTCAATGCCCTGGGCGGCGGACAGGGCCAACTCCTGGTTGCGGCCCCCCTTGCCGGAGCCGGTGAGCTTGACCACCGTCTCGCCCCCCGCCAGGAAGGCCAGCTTTTTGCCTTGACCCTGGTGGGTGCAGGCGATGGAGGCCAGGAAGGAGCCCGCCTCCCGGGCCTGACAGCACAGCAGGTCGGTAAGGATTACCGGCTCATAGCCCAGCTCCCGGGCGGCCTGGGCGGCGGCGGTACACAGCTCCCGGACGCTGCCGGTGATTCGGGTTTCCACGTTGTCCAGCGCCTTGGGGGTCTCCCGGTCCAGCAGCTCCCGGGCCTGGGGGGTTAGATTCAGGTGGTATTTTTCCGCAATAGCCTGGGCCTGGGCGCAGGTGGACTGGTCGGCGCAGGCAGGACCGGAGGCAATCATGTCCAGGGGGTCTCCTAAAATGTCGCTGAGGACGATGGAGAATACCTGGGCGGGGGCGCACAGCTGAGCAAACCGCCCCCCCTTCACGGCGGACAGCCGCTTGCGGATGGTGTTCATCTCCACAATGTCCGCCCCGCTGGACAGGAGCTGACTGGTCACGTCCTGGAGCTCCTCTCCAGGGATCAGGGGCTGTTCAAACAGGGCGCTTCCCCCACCGGACAGCAGGAAAATCACCGTGTCCCCGGCAGTCAGGCCGGACACCAGGTCCAGCACCGCCTGGGTACCCCGGAAGGAGTTCTCGTCAGGGACGGGGTGCCCCCCCTCATAGCAGGCGCAGCCAGGGATGGGGCCGGAGACGTGGCCGTACTTGGTGACCACCACTCCCTGGTCCAGCCGGGCCCCCAGACAGTCCTGGGCGGCCTTGGCCATCTGCCATGCGGCCTTTCCGGCGGCGGCCAGCACAACCCGGCCGGGGAATTCCCGCCCCTGGAGGGCCCGCTTCACCGCCGCGTCGGGCTGGACCGCCTGAATGGCGGAGGAGATGATGGTTTGGGCGTCGGAACGCAGGCTCATAGCGATCTTCCTCTCAGTTCACAACGTTGACCGGAGCTCCGGTCAGGAAGGCCTTGATGTTGTCCACCGACATATCCATGATCCGGGAGCGGGGCTCCTTGGCGGCCCAGGAGATGTGGGGGGTGATGATGCAGTTCTTGGCCTTCAGCAGGGGATTGTCCCCCTTGATGGGCTCGGTGGACACCACGTCCAGGCCGGCGGCGGCCACCTTGCCGGAGTTGAGGGCGTCGGCCAGGTCCTGTTCCACCACCAGGGGGCCCCGGCTGTTGTTGAGGATGATGACCCCGTCCTTCATCTTGGCGATGTTGTCTTTATTGATAATGCCCTGAGTCTCGGGGAAGAGGGGGCAGTGGACGGCGATGACGTCGGACTTGGCCAGCAGCTCGTCCAGGGAGACATACTCGGCGATAGCCTTTCCTGTGTCGTTGGGGTAGCTGTCGTAGGCGATGACGTTCATCTCCAGGGCCTTGGCGATCTTACCCGTCTGCTGGCCGATGCGGCCGAAGCCGATGACCCCCATGGTCTTGCCCGCCAGCTCAATGAGGGGGTAGTCCCAGAAGCACCAGTCGGCGCAGTGCTCCCAGCGACCGGCGTGGACCGCCTCGTTGTGGTGGCCGATGTGGTGGCAGATCTCCAGCAGCAGGGCGATGGCGAACTGGCCCACCGAGGCGGTGCCGTAGGTGGGGATGTTGGACACGGGGATGTTTTTCTTCCGGGCGGCGGCCACATCTACCACATTGTAGCCGGTAGCCAGTACACTGATGAACTTCACACTGGGGCAGGCGTCCAGGGCGGCCCGGCTGATGGGGGTCTTGTTGGTGAGCACCACATCAGCGTCCCCGATGCGGCGGATGATCTCCCCCTCGTCGTCCAGGGGGGTGCGGTCATACACCGTCACCTCGCCCAGCGCCTCCATACCTGCCCAGCTCAGGTCGCCAGGATTCTCTGTGTAGCCGTCTAATACTACAATTTTCATCAAAATCAACCTCCCATTTTTTGTGCTGCGCGCAGCGGAGGTCCGCCGCGCACCAATTTTGGTATTTATGAGTATAACACACCGAAAAAGTCAGGGCAAATAGATAATTTTTTACAAGAATATTGAAAAATCCAATATTTAGCGAAATGACGAAAATTAGTCGATAGATATAGAAAATGTAAATATTTTACCTTGAAATTATTCATTTTACCAAATGCACTCCTTATGATATACTGTGGTCAGTCGGGCGAAGGACACAGAAAAATATCAAACAAATACAAAAAGGAGTGACCAAAATGGGAGAAAAAGCACGGAAAAATTTTGTGAAACGCATGATTACCGGATTGGTTCTGGGTGTGATCTGCGGCGTTGCCGCCAGTCTGGCCAAGACCTCCATGGCCCCCGAGACCTGGAACGTGATCAACATGATCCTCTTCCAGGACATCACGGTCAGCGCCGGCCGCAGCGCGCTGGGTCTGTTCTATATTGTACAGACCGTCTTCACCAACGCACTGAAGCTGGCCATTGTCCCGATGGTGTTCTTCTCCATCATTATGTCGGTATGCAGCATGAACGACATGAGGAAGCTGGGCCGCATTGCCGGCAAGACCATTATCACCTTCGTACTGTTCTACCTGGTAGCCTGCGTCTTTGCCGCCATCGTCTCTGAAGTCGTCATCGGCATGGGAGTGTACCGGCCCTTCAATGTGGACCAGGCCGCCGCCAGCGTCACCGAGATCGAGACCAGCAACATTCTGGTCACGGTGGTCAACGCGGTGCCCGACAACCTCATCGCCCCCATGACCACCAACAACCGGATGCTGGCCGTCATCACCTGCGCGGTGGCCATCGGCGTGTGCATCGCCTCTCTGGGCAAGGAGATCACCGTGTTCAAGACCTTCTGTGACGAGGCCGCCAGGATCACCCAGAAGTTCCTGGACTTCCTTATCATCACCTGCTCCCCCGTATCCGTGTTCTGCATGGTCACCCGTACCTTCGCCATTTACGGAATTGACCAGGTGAGCAACATCTTCTCCTACATCCTGGTGACCCTTATCGTCCTGGTCATCTACCTGCTGGTGGCCTACCCTGTGGCCATCGGTGCGGTGACCCGCTGCAATCCCTTCATCTTTATGAAGAAGATGATTAAGGTGGCCATTATCGCCTTCGGCGCCGCCGCCTCCGCCCCCGCCCTGCCCCTGAACAAGGAGACCTGCATTAAAGAGCTGGGGTGCAGCGAGGAGATCACCAACTTTGTCCTCCCCGTGGGCATGACCATCAACATGAACGGCACCGCCATTATGCACATCATCGGCGCCGCTTTCATCGCCACCTGCGCCGGCCTGGAGGTGACCCCCATGCACTACGCCACCATGACCCTGCTGGCCATCTGCGCCTCCATGGGGACCCCCGCCATCCCCGCCGCCGGTACTGTGATGCTGTACGCGGTGCTCACCGGCGCCGGCTTCGGCACCGAGCTGTGTACCCTGATTTACTCCCTGATCCTGGCCATGAACAAGCCCTGCGAGATGGTGCTGACGACCCTGAACGTGGTGGGCGACGCCGCCACCACCGTGATTGTAGCCAAGAGCGAGAACGAGTTCGACGCCAAGGTCTACAACAGCTGAGGGGAAAACTGGTTTGGATGGAGGAAAGAGCTGTGTCTGACTACACACTGTGCTATGTGGGCGACCAGGCCCTGCTGGTGGAGTTTGAAAACGAGATCAGCATTGAGGTGAACCAGAAGGTCCGGGCCCTGAAGTACGACCTGGAGCGGAAGAAGATCCCCGGCATGGGGGAGCTGGTTCCCACCTACCGGGCCCTGCTGATCCACTACGACCCGCTGCGGGCGGATTTGGAGCGGTTAAAGGAGGAGGTGAAGACCTCCGCCGCCCGGATGGATTTGACCCACCTGCCCCGGGCCGTGGTGACGGAGATTCCGGTCCTCTACGAGGGGGAGTACGCCCTGGATTTGGAGGAAATCGCCAAACTGGAGAACACAACCCCGGAGGAGATCATCAAAATCCACAGCGGCAGCGACTACTACGTGTACATGCTGGGCTTCGCCCCGGGACACCCCTACACCGCCCGGTTTGAAAACCCCTTCTCCTTCAAGCGGCGGGAGTCCCCCCGGGTCCGCATTCCCGGCGGGAGCATTGTAGTCCAGCTGGCCCTCAGCGATATTATCCCCTTTGACCAGCCCTGCGGCTGGAACATTATCGGCACAACCCCCATTTTGGTCTGCGACTACCGCAAGGAGAACCCCTTTCTGCTGAAGGCGGGGCAGTGGATCCGCCACGTCCCGGTGGACAGGGCGGAGTTTTTGGAGATCAAGCGCCAGGTGGAGCTGGGGGAGTACCAGTGCAGGACTTATGAGAGGGGGCAGTGAGGATGGGCTTTATCACAGAAAATCCCGGCGTGCTGACCACCATTCAGGACGAGGGGCGGTACGGCTATGAGCAGTTCGGTATGTCTCCGGCGGGCCCCATGGATCTGCGGGCCTTCCGCACCGCCAACCTGCTGGTGGACAACGACCCGGGGGAGAGCGCCCTGGAGGCCACCGCGCTGGGGCCGGCTCTGCGCTTTGACCAGGACAACGTGGCGGCGGTGACGGGGGCGGATATGGCTCCGACCCTCAACGGCCGGCCCTGTCCCATGTACCAGGCGGTGGCGGTGAAGGCGGGGGACGTGCTGAGGCTGGGGGCCGCCAAAAGCGGGCTGCGCTCCTACATCGCCTTCGCCGGCGGGCTGGACGTCCCCCAGGTGATGGGCAGCCGGGCCACCGCCCTGCAAAATCAGGTGGGCGGCTACCAGGGCCGCAGGCTGGCCAAGGGGGACGCGGTGGGCTTCCGGGCCCCCAACCCCGGTCTGGCTCTGCCCCGGGTCGCCCCCGTCCCCCCGCCGGAGGGCAAAGAGGCGGTGATCCGGGTGATTCTGGGTCCCCAGGACGATATGTTTACCCAGGAGGGGCTGAACACCTTTCTGTCCCAGCCCTACACCGTGAGCAAGGACTTTGACCGGATGGGCTGCCGGCTGGAGGGGGCCGTCATCGCTCACAGCGGGGACGGCAACATCATCTCTGACGGTATGGTCACCGGAGCCATCCAGGTGCCCACCTCGGGCCAGCCCATTATCATGCTGGCCGAGCGGCAGACGGTGGGGGGCTATACCAAGATCGCCACCGTCATTTCCGCCGACCTGCCCCGGGTTGGCCAGCGGAAGACGGGGGACGTGATCCGCTTCCAGGCGGTGACGGTGGAGGAGGCCCACCAGCTGTGGCGGGCCTTCCACCAGGAGCTGGAGGAGCTGAAGGCGCAGCTGGACCGGCCTCAGCCGTCTCAGCCCGTCCAGCCCGCGATCACCTACCGGGTTACCGTCAACGGCAGGAGCTACCAGGTCCAGGTGGTGCGGCATACATAACGCGGGGGGTGTCCCCCGCGCTGGAAAAAGGAGTGGAAATTGATGTATCAAATCGACTTGAACAGCGATATGGGCGAGAGCTTCGGCGCCTATCGCGTCGGCAACGACGAGGGCATCCTCCCCTACATCACCTCGGCCAACATCGCCTGCGGCTACCACGCCGGCGACCCCATGGTGATGGACCGGGTCGTGAAGACCGCCAAGGCCCAGGGGGTTGCGGTGGGGGCCCACCCCGGCTATCCCGACCTGATGGGCTTTGGCCGCCGGAAGATGGTGCTCAGCCCCGACGAGGTCAAGAACTATATGAAGTACCAGATCGGCGCCCTCTGGGCCTTTGTCCACAGCAATGGGATGAAGCTCCAGCACGTGGCTCCCCACGGCGCCCTGGGCAACCTGTGCCAGTATGACCGGGAGGTGTCCCGGGCCATCTGCGAGGCGGTGTATGAGATCGACCCCTCCATTATGATCTTCTACTGCGCTGGGGCCGTCCTGGGGGAGGAGGCCGAAAAAATGGGCCTGAAGACGGCGGCAGAAATTTTTGCAGACCGGGCCGTCCAGGACGACCTGAACCTGGTCCCCCGGAAACAGCCTGGCTCCATGATTACCGATGAGGATGTGGCGGTGGAGCGGTGCATCCGCATGGTGAAGGAGGGCATGGTCACCACCATCACCGGCAAGGATGTGCCCATCCGGGGAGATACTCTGTGCGTCCACGGAGACGGGGCCAAGGCGCTGGCCTTTGTGGAGCGCATTCGCGAAGCCTTCCAGGAGGAGGGCATCCAAATCAGGAATTTCCAGGGATAAAACGCCTCCCTCCGACGGCGGGTACCGTCGAAGGGAGGGGAGTGCAGTCCGGCAGGACCCGGTATTGGGTTGTCTGCCGGGCTTTTTTAGTTTTCTGGTGAATCAAAGAAAATAGTCGCAGGACCTCGATTAAATGGATATATTTTCCAAATCTGTCTAATTATGCAAGAAAAATATAAATTGATTTTCCAGAAAATTCCATAAAATGACTTGCATATCCTGTCAAGTTATGTTAAATTGTAGATGGCGGGTCGAAATGAACCGGTCAGACACGAAGTCGGGAACTTTTGCCGGCCAAATTTACAATTTTTAGAAAAGGAGACTGTGACATGGAGAGCGTCAAACGGATCATAGTGGCCGACACAGGCATCGAGTTCCGCGGGAGCCTAGTGCGCACCCTGAGGGAGGAACCAGACCTTCAGGTGGTAGGAGAGACAGGAGATGGCCCTGAACTGCTGAGCATGGTGCAGACCCAGAGGCCCGACGCGGTGGTGATGGAAGTGGTCCTCACCGGACTGGACGGGTTGGATGTGCTGGATGAGCTGGCCAAGGAGCAGAACCGCCCGCGGATTCTGATTCTGTCCAGCTATATCAAGGGCGGTGTGGTGGATATGGCCGCCGCCAAAGGGGCGGACTTTTACATGACAAAGCCCTGCCGCCTCTCCTCGGTAGCGGAGCGGCTGCGGCAGGTGATGACTCCGGGGGGACTGGAGCCGGAGCGGGACAGCGGCTCCAGCCTGGAGACCCAGGTGACCGCCATCATCCACGAGGTGGGGGTTCCCGCCCATATCAAGGGCTATCAGTATCTGCGGGAGGCCATTATCATTGCCGTCAACGACATGGATGTAATCAACGCAGTGACCAAGGTGCTCTATCCCGAGATTGCCAAGCGCTTCGGTACCACCGCCAGCCGGGTAGAGCGGGCCATTCGCCACGCCATTGAGGTGGCCTGGGACCGGGGCGACCTGGAGACTCTGCAAAAGTACTTTGGCTACACCGTCTCCAACGCCAAGGGGAAGCCCACCAACAGCGAGTTTATCGCCATGATTGCCGACCGTCTCCAGCTGGAGCGGCGGAAACGGAATCAGTAAGGGTCTTCCAGTTTGCTGAAGGGCTTGCTTTTTCGCCTTGAATCTGTTATATTCTTTCCGTACAAGCCGCTCCCTCCCGGGGAAGCGGCGGCAGAAAGAGAGGCGTAATTAAAATGACCATTCAGTATAAGCCCCAGGGGGTCTGTTCCAGAGCGTTTGAGATCCAGGTGGAGGATGGGATCATCCAGTCCGTCCAGGTGGTGGGCGGCTGTGACGGCAACCTGAAGGGACTGTCCTCCCTGCTGAAGGGGATGAAGGTGGAGGAGGCCATTCAGCGCATGGAGGGCATCCGCTGCGGCGGGAAGCCCACCTCCTGCCCCGACCAGATGGCCCAGGCGCTGAAAACCGCACTGTAACACAAGACCCCCGCAGCCAGGCCGGCTGCGGGGGTTTCTTGTGGGCGGAGGGTCAGGAGCGGGCGGGGACGATCTCGATCCAGTAGCCGTCGGGGTCGCTGATGAAGTAGATGCCCATGGACGGATTCTCAAAGCAGACGCAGCCCATAGCCTTGTGCTTCTCGTACAGCGCGTCGTACTCATCGGTGCGGAAGGCCAGGTGGAACTCACACTCTCCCAGGTTGTAGGGCTCCTTCCGGTCCCGGAGCCAGGTCAGCTCCAGCTGGAAATCGCTGCCGCCCTCATCTCCCAGGAAGACCAGCTTGAAGGAACCGTCCCCAGCCTCCTTCTCCCGCAGGGGGGTCAGATTCAGCGCCTCCTTGTAGAAGGCCAGGCTCCGGTCCAGATCCAGCACATTGAAGTTGAAGTGGTAGAAGGTCGTCATAGTCATTTCTCCTTTAGTTGGCTTTTTTATCGACCCACTCCAGGGTGAGCTTGGAGTAGATAATTTTCTGCTCGCTGTACAGTCCGTAGTAGCCAGACAGCATATAGGATACCCCGCAGCACAGCGCATACAGGGGCAGGCCCTGGCTGCCGAAGAGCTCAAGGGCCAGCAGGATGGAGCTGAGGGGGCAGTTGGTGGCCCCGCAGAACAGCGCCGCCATGCCCAGCGCCCCGGAGAAGCCGTGGGGCAGTCCCAGCATGGGCCCAACCCAGGTGCCGAAGGCGCAGCCGGTGAACAGCACGGGGACGATCTCGCCCCCCCGGAAGCCCGCCCCCAGGGTCAGGGCGGTGAAGATGATTTTCAGCAGGAAGGCCTCCGGGATGGTGTCCCCCGCCAGCAGACGGCGGATGACCGCGTCCCCCGCGCCGTTGTAGGTCTGATCTCCCACCAGGAGGGTCAACACCAGCACCAGGACGCCCCCCGCCATGACCCGGAGGATGGGATTGGGCAGGTATTTGGCGTAGAGCTTGGGGACCCTGTGCATCACCACACAGAAGAAGATGGACAGCACCGCGCACAGCATCCCCAGGGCGGTCGCCTGGAGCATGGGCAGCGGGGCCAGGGAGAGGGCGTCGTGAATGCGGTAGCCCGGCGTCAGGTGCAGACCGAACCCCTGGGCCACCAGCAGACCGGTGAAGGCGGATAACAGGCAGGGGACCATGGCGGCGTAGTACATCCGCCCCACGGTGACCACCTCCATGGCGAAGAGGGCGGCGGTGAGGGGAGTCCCGAACAGGGCGGAGAAGGCGGCGGCCATACCGCACATCACCACCGTGCGCTCGTCCCGCTCGTTCAGGCGCAGTTTCTTGCCAATGGCGGCGGAGATGGAGCCGCCCAATTGGAGGGCGGCTCCCTCGCGGCCGGCGGAGCCCCCCAGCAGGTGGGTGAGGATGGTGGACAGGAAGATGAGGGGGGCGGTGCGCAGCTTCAACCGCTCCGCGTCCCGGACGGCGGCCAGTACCAGATTGGTGCCCCGGTCCTTCTCCATGCCGCAGACCCGGTACAGCAGCACAATAGCGGCTCCGCCCAGGGGCAGCAGCCAGATGATCTGGGGATGCTCTGCCCGTACCTCGGCGGCGGTGTCAATGCCCAGATGGAAGGCCACCGCCACCAGGCCGACAATCACGCCGATGATACAGGAGTACAGCAGCCACCTGATAAAAATCAGGCCGTAGGTCAAGCTGCTCCTGGTCCGCTCCCACAGCTGAGACATTGCAAATCCGCCCCTTTCCCGTCTCTATGAGAAGAGTATACCATATCCCGGGAAATTTTGCACGTCAAATTCTCATTTCCTTAGAAAACTGAGCGGACCCCTTGCCAGGCCTGGTTTTTTGTGCTATGATGCAGGCGTAAGTCTGAATTTGCCTAAGGGGGTTATACCTGTGGACGAGGGCCAAATATGGCTTGTGCTCTTTGGAATCAGTCTGTGCGTCAACGGCGTTCTGCTGCTGTGGCGGCCTGTGCTCAAGCTGCTCCACCGGAAGGACCAGGTGTCGGAGGACAACATTATGGCCATGGTGGAGGAGGGCGAGGAGTCCGGGGCTATCCAGAGCAACGAGAAGGAGTTTATTGAAAACGTCTTCGAGTTTGACAACACCACGGCGAAGGACGTTATGGTTCACCGCACCGACATGGTCACCCTGCCGGTGGACGCGGAGGAGAAGGACATTCTGGATGTGATCCGCCAGTCGGGCCTGTCCCGCTTCCCGGTGTACGGGGAGGATGCGGACGACATTGTGGGTATTTTGTCGACCCGGGATTACCTGCTCAACTTCCATAACAGCCAGCCTCAGCCGCTGAAGGAGCTGCTCCGCCCGGCCTACTTTGTCCCTGAGACGGTGGCCGCCGACGTGCTCTTCCGGGATATGCAGGGGAAGAAGACCCATATGGCCCTGGTGGTGGACGAGTACGGCGGCACCAGCGGTCTGGTAACCCTGGAGGACCTGCTGGAGGAGCTGGTGGGCAACATCTATGACGAGTTTGATCCCCAGGAAGAGCAGGAGATCATCCAACTGGAGGAGGATCGCTGGCGGGTGTCCGGCTCTGCGGACCTGGAGGAGCTGGCCGAGGCCATGGGCTTTGAACTCCCCGAGGACGAGGAGCGGGATTACGATACCCTGGGCGGGCTGGTCTTCTCCCAGCTGTCCGTCATTCCGGAGGACGGCAGCCGTCCGGCGGTGGATGCGCTGGGGCTCCATATCCAGGTGGAGGAGCTGTGCGAACGCCGGGTGGAGTGGGCGCTGGTGGAAAAGCTGGAGCCGGAACCGGAGAAGAACGCGGAATAAGTACATATGAGGATCCCCGCCAGAGGCGGGGATCTTTTTATCGCACCTCAATGGCGCTGACAGGGCAACTGTCGGCGGCGGCCTGGACCTGATCGGCCAGATCGGAGCCCACCTCCGGAGAGAAGGCGGCAGCGGTACCGCCGTCAGTCATAAAGAACTCGTTGGGGCAGGTGGAGACGCACAGGCCGCAGCCGATGCAGTCTCCATTGACATGAACTTCCATGGGAATACCTCCTTCACAATGGTCACAGGAGAGTATGCCCCTAAACATCGTGCTTATTCAGCGCCCTATTCGTAGGTCCCCAAAAACAGGGGGACGCCGGTTTGCAGATCGATGATGCCGTAGAGGAAGGGCCGGTCCAGAATGAGAGTGACGCCCTCCTGGGGAGGTTCCGCACCGCCGCTGTTGGCTTCCACCACCGTAGCGGCGGCGGCCTCGGTGCCCCTCTCGTTGACCTCGATTTTCGCCGCGTGGATCACCTCGGAGATCCAGTAGCCGACTTCGCTGCTCCCCAGGTTGGAGAAGTCGGCGGCCCCGGGGAGAAAGGCGTCCTCCAGCCCCATTTGGGACAGGATGCCGGTGAGATCGCCCTTCCACTCCGCCGTGAACTTGGGCATGGCAAAGCGGAGGAACAGAGTATCCTCCCTGAAGTCGGTGAGCCGGGACAGGTCCTCCCCGTCCAAGTTGTGCAGCCACTCCCCAAAGTTATAGTCGCAGTCTGGGTACACGTCAGGCAGGAGGGCGAAGAAGGCCAGCCGCCCGTCGTCGTAGGGCAGTACAACCCCCTGAGCCCCCTCTCCCTTGAGATAGGACAGCTCTGTGTCGAAATGCTGTAAATACTCCGCCCGGGAGTCAGGGCCGCCGGCGTGACGGAAGTCCATCTCATGGGTTGCCAGAGGGTCAAACTCCCTCTCCCACTTGTTTTTTAAGTAGAGGGCGTTTACCAGCACACAGGCGGTGTCCTCCTGGAAGGGCTGGTCAATGATCTCCGGAATCAGCTTGCTGGTCTTGTCCGAGACCCAGTTATTTACGTCGTCCACAGTACGGAGGTCGGACAAATCCGCTTCATAGATTTGCGCGCCGTAGCCCCCCTGGCATTTAGAGGCGAACTCCTCATAGATGCCGCCGTTATGGTCTTTCCAAAGACTGTTGGCGATATTAATCCGGGTAGAGCCGCCCAGAGTGCAGCAGTCCCCCGCCAGCTGAGCCCAGGCGGCGTTGATCTCGTCCATGTCCGCGCCGTCCCCCAGCACCGCCTGAAATTGAGCCAGGGTGTCCCCGTCCGCCCCGTTGGCCGTCATGGACAGGGCCATTGCCGCGGAAAAGGGGGAGACCAGGGTTGAGAAGGGGATGTGGCTCATGCCGCTGGACATAGCAGCTTCCCCGCTGGCTGTCCGGGTCTGTTTCAGCAGCTCCAGGCCGAAATCAGCCAGGGCGGCCTCTACACGGGGACTGGAGGCGGGGAGAAACGCCTGACTTACCAGCTCGGCAAAGGGCTCCAGGGGCGGCGGGGTAAAAGAGCTGCCGCCCGGGCCGAAGGCGGGGTCAGACGTTCCGGAGCACCCGGCCAGCAGGGACAGGCCTAGGGCGCAGGCCGGGAGCAGGGCAGGGATTCGTTTCATAAAGAGTCCTCCTTTTTCGATTGGGTTACCATTATAGACGAAAACCGGGCCGCCCAGTTGCGCAATTTTGAAGTTTTTTTGAAAGGATTCGGTGAAAATCTCCTTGACGGGGAGACAGCGGGGTGATATAATACCGTTTCGTGGCGGTAGGGGTATTGTGCCCTTTTACCCGATGAAATTCCCCGGCAGGGGAGGAGGAGGGCGCGCCAAGATGATCCAGGAATTGGCCGGTTCCAATAAAGTGGTTGGGGCCAAGCAGGTCCGCCGCGCGCTGCGGGACGGACGGGCCGCCAGGCTGTATATGGCCGTGGACGCCGATCCCAGGCTGCTCCAGCCCCTGGTACAGGAGGCGGTGAACCGGCAGATCCCGGTGAGCCAGGTGCCCTCCATGAAGGAGCTGGGCGCCTCCTGCGGCATCGCCGTGGGGGCCGCAGTGGCGGTTTTGCTGAAATAATTTCCATTTTTTCGGTTTTGACAGAATAAGGAACCCCTTATTTTGTTAAAATATATATCACGCCCCACAGGGGCAGAAATCAGGAAAGGAGGAAACCCATTCATGCCTACTTTTAACCAGCTGGTGCGCAAGGGCCGCACAATGGCGGCGTACAAGTCCACCTCCCCCGCTCTTCAGCACGGTCTGAACACCCTGAAGAACCGGAGCACCGACCTGCCCTCTCCCCAGAAGAGAGGTGTCTGCACCGCCGTGCGTACCTCGACCCCCAAGAAGCCCAACTCGGCCCTTCGTAAGATCGCCCGTGTGAAGCTGACCAACGGGATGGAGGTCACCGCCTATATCCCCGGCGTGGGCCACAATCTCCAGGAGCACTCCGTGGTGATGATCCGCGGCGGTCGTGTCAAGGACCTGCCCGGCGTGCGCTACCACATCATCCGCGGCACTCTGGATACCCAGGGCGTCAACGGCCGTATGCAGGCCCGCTCCAAGTACGGCGCCAAGCGTCCCAAGGCCGGCAAGAAGAAGTAAAATTACAACAGGGCGCGGCAATTCCGGCGCGCCGTCTTCCGGGCTCTGCGCCTGAGAAGAGAACTGAACTGCATTGTGCGTTTGCGCAAGGCACCCCGCCTTGCCCGACGTTTGCCATATATATGGGTAGACCTCGGACAGGCATTACACAAATCCCGGCAGGGGTTTGAGTACCTATGATTTCTATATTATTAAGAAGGAGGGAAGCAAAGTGCCCAGAAGAGGAAATGTACCCAAGCGGGAGATTTTACCCGACCCGCTTTACAACTCCGTCCTGGTTACCAAGCTTACCAACAGCATTATGCTGGATGGCAAGAAGGGCGTGGCTCAGAAGGTCGTCTACGGGGCCTTTGAGATCATCAAAGACAAGACCGGCAAGGAGCCTATGGAGGTCTATACCCAGGCCCTTGAGAATATCATGCCTTCCCTGGAGGTCAAGGCCCGCCGCGTGGGCGGCGCCACCTATCAGGTGCCCATCGAAGTCCGGCCCGAGCGCCGGCAGACCCTGGGTCTGCGCTGGCTGACCACCTATGCCCGCAACCGGGGCGAGAAAACTATGAAAGAGCGGCTGGCCGGTGAGATCATGGACGCCGCTAATAACACCGGCTCTGCCGTGAAGAAGCGCGAGGACACCCACAAGATGGCTGAGTCCAACAAGGCGTTTGCTCACTACCGCTGGTAACAAAGGAGATTCCGTATGCCTAGAAAAGTTTCTCTGGAGAATACGCGCAACATCGGCATTATGGCCCACATCGATGCGGGCAAGACGACCACCACTGAGCGTATCCTCTACTACACCGGCGTCAACTACAAGATCGGCGAGACCCACGAGGGTACCGCCACCATGGACTGGATGGCCCAGGAGCAGGAGCGGGGCATTACCATTACCTCCGCCGCCACCACCTGCTACTGGACGGGCACTAAGACCCAGTTCCCCCAGACCCGGATCAACATCATCGACACTCCAGGCCACGTGGACTTCACCGTGGAGGTGGAGCGCTCCCTGCGTGTGCTGGACGGCTCTGTTACCGTCATGTGCGCCAAGGGCGGCGTAGAGCCCCAGTCCGAGACCGTTTGGCGTCAGGCCGACCACTATAAGGTCCCCCGCATGATCTATGTCAATAAAATGGACATTATGGGCGCCGACTTTTACCACGTGCTGGACATGATCCACGACCGGCTGAAGTGCAACGCCGTGCCCATCCAGCTGCCCATCGGCTCTGAGGAGACCTTCAAGGGCATCATTGATCTGGTGGAGATGAAGGCCGATATCTACTACGACGACCTGGGCAAGGATATGCGTGTGGAGGAGATCCCCGACGATATGCAGGACCAGGCTCAGGAGTACCGCTCCAAGCTGCTGGACGCCTGCGCTGACATCGACGAAGAGATCATGATGCTGGTGCTGGACGAGCAGCCTGTGCCCGAAGATATGATCCGCAAGGCGCTGCGCAAGGGCACCATCGACAATCTGCTGGTTCCCGTGGTCTGCGGCACGTCCTACAAGAACAAGGGAGTTCAGAAGCTGCTGGACGCCATTGTGGACTATATGCCCTCTCCTCTGGACATTCCCGCCATCCAGGGTGTCAACCCCGATACCGAGGAGGAGGACTCCCGTCCTGCCGACGACAACGCTCCCTTCTCCGCCTTGGCCTTTAAGATTGCCACCGACCCCTATGTGGGCCGCCTGTCCTTCGTCCGGGTCTATTCCGGTATGCTGAACACCGGCACCTCCGTGCTGAACAGCACCAAGAAGCAGAAGGAACGTATTGGCCGCATCCTCCAGATGCACGCCAACCACCGGGAGGATATCGAGACCGTCTACTCCGGCGATATTGCCGCCGTCATCGGCCTGAAGAACTCCACCACCGGCGACACCCTCTGCGACGAGAAGCACCCCATCATCCTGGAGTCCATGGAGTTCCCCGAGCCCGTCATTCGGGTTGCCATCGAGCCCAAGACCAAGGCCGGCCAGGAGAAGATGGGCATCGCCCTGATGAAGCTGGCCGAGGAGGACCCCACCTTTAAGACCTACACCGACGAGGAGACCGGCCAGACCATCATCGCCGGCATGGGCGAGCTCCACCTGGAGATCATCGTGGACCGTCTGCTCCGCGAGTACAAGGTGGAGGCCAACGTGGGCGCACCCCAGGTGGCCTACAAGGAGACCATCACCAAGAGCACCGAGCAGGACACCAAGTACGCCCGCCAGTCGGGCGGCAAGGGCCAGTACGGCCACGTCAAGATCCGCGTGGAGCCCAACGAGCCCGGCGCGGGCTACGTCTTCGAGAACGCCATTGTGGGCGGCGCCATCCCCAAGGAGTATATCCCCGCCGTGGACGCGGGCATCCAGGGGGCCATGCAGGCCGGCGTGCTGGCCGGCTACCCCGTGGTAGACGTGAAGGTGACCCTGTACGACGGCTCCTTCCACGAGGTGGACTCCTCTGAAATGGCCTTCAAGATTGCCGGATCCATGGCCTTCAAGGAGGCCTGCCGCAAGGCCGGCCCCGTGCTGCTGGAGCCCCTGATGAAGGTGGATGTTATCGTGCCCGACGACTACCTGGGCAACGTCATCGGCGACCTGAACAGCCGCCGGGGCCAGATCCAGGGCCAGGAGAACCGCACCGGCGCCACTCAGGTGGATTCTCTGGTGCCGCTGGCCAATATGTTCGGCTACGCCACCGACCTGCGGTCCTCGACCCAGGGCCGCGGCCAGTACTCCATGGAACCCCACAGCTATGTGCAGATCCCCAAGAATATCGCCGAGAAGATCGTGGCTGAGCGCGGCCGCAATCAGGACTGATTTCTGAGGAATCTAAAAAATAGGGTTGCAATTATGGACGAAATAGGATAGAATATCCACAATACGTCTATACCCACCCACCAAGCAGTATTACTGTAATATAAGGAGGAAAATTCCAATGGCCAAGCAAAAGTTTGAGCGTACTAAGCCCCATGTCAACATCGGCACCGTCGGTCACGTCGACCACGGCAAGACCACTCTGACTGCCGCCATTACCAAATGGCTGGCTTTCCAGGGCAAGGCTGACTACACCGACTACAGCTCCATCGACAAGGCCCCTGAGGAGCGCGAGCGCGGCATCACCATCAACACCGCCCACGTGGAGTACGAGACCGAGAAGCGGCACTATGCCCACGTGGACTGCCCGGGCCACGCCGACTATATCAAGAACATGATTACCGGCGCTGCTCAGATGGACGGCGCGATTCTGGTCATCGCCGCCACCGACGGCGTTATGGCTCAGACCAAGGAGCACATCCTGCTGGCCCGTCAGGTGGGCGTGCCCGCCATCGTGGTCTTCCTGAACAAGTGCGACCAGATGGACGACCCCGACCTGCTGGAGCTGGTGGAGATGGAGGTCCGTGAGATCCTGACCTTCTACGAGTTCCCCGGCGACGACATCCCCATCATCAAGGGCTCCGCTCTGAACGCTCTGACCTGCGAGTCCAACGACCCCAACAACGAGGAGTACGCCTGCATCAAGGAGCTCATGGACGCCGTTGACGAGTATATCCCCAATCCTCCCCGCGACGACTCTCTGCCCTTCCTTATGCCTGTTGAGGACGTGTTCACCATCTCCGGTCGCGGCACTGTTGCTACCGGTCGTGTGGAGCGCGGCCAGCTGAAGGCCGGCGAGACCGTGGACATCGTGGGCCTCCAGGAGGAGAAGAAGTCCACCGTCGTCACCTCCATGGAGATGTTCCGCAAGACTCTGGACTTCATCGAGGCCGGCGACAACGCTGGTTGCCTGCTGCGCGGTATTGCCAAGACCGACATTGAGCGCGGCCAGGTTCTGTGCAAGCCCGGCTCCATTCATCCCCACACCAAGTTTAAGGGCCAGGTTTACGTCCTGTCTAAGGACGAGGGCGGCCGTCACACCCCCTTCTTCAACAACTACCGGCCCCAGTTCTACTTCCGTACCACCGACGTGACCGGCATCATCACCCTGCCCGAGGGCACCGAGATGTGCATGCCCGGCGACAACGTGGACATGGACGTGGAGCTGATTACCCCCATTGCCATTGAGAACGGCCTGCGTTTCGCCATCCGTGAGGGCGGCCGCACCGTGGGTTCCGGCGTGGTGATCGGCATCAACGAGTAATTTTCACCTTACAAGAAGGACGGGCTTCGGCCCGTCCTTTTATCAAAGAGAAGGAGGAATTACCATGGGAGATACAAGAGAGGTCAGTAATGGCCTGCACCTGATTTATCTGGGAAATGTTGTGGCAATTATCGCCGCGCTGTGTATGCTGCTCGCCATTTTGGTGCCGCTGCTGGCGGTTTTGATTATATTTGCGGTCCTGATAGGCGGGATCATCTCTCTGGTGGGGCTGGCTAGGCTGCGCGACCTGCACGGGGACTACATGATTGCTCTGATTGCGACCATAGCAGGGATTGTTTGCTCCCTGCTGGCCAACAAAGAGACCTTTTTCGGGAGCTTTATGAACCTGGCCCAGTCAGTCTGCAGCCTGCTCCAGCTCTATTTTGTGGTCAGAGGGACCAACAGCTTCCTGACAGAACGGGGCTTTTACAGTCAGGCCGCCATGGGCGACCGGGCCTGGAAGTGGCAGGTGATATCAATTGTCATCAACGTGGCGGCTTTTTTGCTGATTATTACCGTTATCCTTCTGCCGCTGGGCTTTATCCTGACGCTGGCCAATCTGGTGGTGTCCATTATTGCCCTTGTGTTCTATTTGACCTATCTGAAGGCCAGCGTTGAGGCGCTGAGATAATATCCCTTCCATAAAGAGGTATGCCGGCGGCATACCTCTTTTATTGTATAAAGAAAACCACTCGCTAGGCGAGTGGTTCAAAAAAAGCCTTATGGCGATGATGTAAACAAGAAAACTCCC
>NZ_QWKI01000138.1 GCF_009911645.1 Pseudoflavonifractor sp. 60 | reverse complement strand
CTGATTCTACTTGAAATTTTAGGTAGAAGATGGTGCTTTCAGGGACAATCCCCCGCCCTCGCTTCGCTCGGTCACCCCCTTTGCCAAAGGGGGCAAGCGGCTTCGCCGCTTGTGCGCTTCTAAGGAATCACAAGGTGGAACTACCCCGGCCCGCTCTACAATTTTTCTCTACTTTACGAATTGAAGTTGGAAAAGGAAATTTTAAGCCATCATGTACCTCCGCACTTCCGAAAAGAACCCCGGCGCGACAGGATATCTTCTGTCTGCGCTGTGGTATTTTTGCATCCTGCCCACAGCATACAGGACGATTTCGTCTATTCCCATTCGTTGCTGGGTATCGTATTCTAACAGATTTTGCTTTGGAAATATGATACCCTTTTCTTTTGATTATTTGATATATCCATATTATCCAGCCTATACGATGGGCTGTTATCAAATTGTTATCAGCAGTGATAACGGGAGTAGAGGACTTACTATTTGTTTTGCTGGTTTGCGACTATCATTATAGCACAAGAGGAGAGGAAACGCAACTGTTTCCAGTCTATTGCTCCATCCTCATAAACTGGAATATTGGCTCAGCCCCGACCGCTCCCCGTAGTGATAGCTTCGGGCGTGTTGGCGTAATCCCATTGATGGTCAGTTGCGGCCATGTCATCGCTGGTGATATTGAAGAACTTCCAATCCTTTTCTCCTCCGCCTCCCCACGCCTGACGGTTAGCATCCCAAGTCACATCTGTGCAATACCAATTCCCATCTATCCGAACCAAGTTCCAGCCATGATCCTCCTGACTGGCGAAGGTTGAGCCAGCAACAGTAATGCACTCTACTTCGGCCAAATCCATAAGCAGTTGGAAGGTCGTAACATATCCCAAACATATTGCTGTGCGGTTTACAAGTCCCCCGTAGGGAGTGGCAGATTCGCCGGAGGTTTCTTTCATTACGTCCTGGTACGCTCCGTCATAATTCACGTTGCTGACCAGCCAGTCGTAAATGGCAATTTCTTTCTCCAAATCGTTCATATCCTCTTTCAAGACTTCATTCAGCACCACTTTGGCTGCATCATATATATCCCTGTCATAGCTGGACAGCCCAGAAACATCTCCCGTATTCCAAGCGGTGCAGATGGCGGTTGTATCATAAAAGGACATGTCAATCTTATTCGGCTGAACAAATAGTATACGGCCTGAGTAATTCGGGTCCTCCTGAAATATTCCATTTCGCGTTGAAAATGTAACCCCATAGGTTGCTGCCGTTTCCGCAAAAGCATTTGCGGTCTGTTTCGCTTCTTTACAGGCCAGCAGGACAATATACACATATTCTTCCGAACGAGCAACACCGCCGGCAGACACGGCCTGACTTAGCATAGATTTCTCCTCAGCATTATCCTGAAATGCAATTTGTTTGCTATTTAAGTACCAATCCAAAGATTTCTTAATATCGGAGGACAGTGCCCAATCATTAGCGCCAGTCATCACCGCTACCTCAAAAGCAGAGTCCCCTGTCCCCCGTGCGATGGCACATTCCATCCACTGGTTCCGATTCAAACCATAACTGTCCTCAATATAGGCGTTCAAAGCGTCCGAATCGCTGTCATCCAGTAACTCCAGCTCTGTTTCCTCCATCCCGCAGTAGGACACCAACCAATCTCGCAACTCCTTCACATCGGTGATAGCATCTGCGGGTATGGTCGGTTCTGGCTCAGGCAGTATTTCACCTTTGAGAGCCTGGGTCACTACCTCAGAGGCATAATCAACATCCAGGCAAATGAACAATGCTACAAACGGCCCATCCTGAATAATGCTGCCGTTTGCTACCATGTCCGCCTCCGCAGGAGCATAGCCCACAAAATCCCCCTGTCTGTTGGCAATGTAATCTTCCAATGCAGTAACCGCCTGAGCGGCAGCTGTGCTGTCCTCCATGCGCAGCACAGCAATTTCAAATGCAGACATTCCAGTGGCCCGAACCAATGCCGCATCTTCCCAAGATTCTTGGATACCATAGACATTTTCAATATAGACTATCAGCGTCTCTCGGTCAAGGTCAGCAGAGATAGCTTCCAAACCATCTATATCCTCACATCCAGAGTGTTCAAAGGCCAAATTGACCAGTTCACCAACAGTCCACTCTATTTCCGCAACAGTTGGAGAAACGGTTGCGGTGGATTCTGACGCAGGTTCCTGACATGCACTTAACAACGTCAGCAACAGAGCAACACATAGTAGCAGGGAAAGGGCTCTTTTCATCTTTGAATATACCTCCTAATGTAAATCCGAGAAAACCTAAAGCTAATATCATAAATGTTAGTCAAACCGCACCTTAAAATTCCATTTCCAATTTACCCTCCTCATTATAACAACAAGAATACCTGTTGACAAGTACAAAACAGGAGGGCGCTCACTGCGCCCTCCGATTTTTAGTGATTATCGTGCGCCTGACCTCGCTTTTTGCCTTGTCCCTCGCCTCCGTTCCTTTTCAGCCTGTTCCTGCTGATGAGCAACTTCCAATATCCTGTCTGCCTGTTCCGGGCCAATGGCCCTCCTGACCCGCTCATAGTCCCTGACCTGCCCCTTCAGACTGTCTCTCTCAGCACAGACCTCATAAATCCTGGCTGAAAGAGAACTGTTCTTGCTGACCTCCCGGTCATAGGCCCTCTGCAACTGTTCAAAACTGCTCTTGAGGTCGAAATAGGCCCGATAGACCGAGCGCAGCACCTTGACAATCTTCTCCCAAAGGGGCTTGGCCTTCTTCTCCCGGTAGGCCCTGGCCGATTCCAGCGGCCCCGCCTCCGGCAAAGTCCGCTCCGGGTCGTCAGAGTAGTCCGCCGCCAGCTTTTCCATACCCTTCAGCAACGGGGCCACATCGTCCAGCTTGGCCTTTGCCTGGGCCGCTTTCTTTTCGGCGGCGTCTGCCTCCTTTTTCCTTTTCTCGGCCTCGGCCTGGGCCAGCACAGTTGCCGCTTGAAGCTGGGCAAGCCGCTCTCTCTCACGCTCCACCTTAAACTGCGTGACCGTCAAATGTTCCTCGGAACTGCCCCGTTCCCCTCGTTCCAGGTCATCATACCCGGCGTTCCGCATGGCCCGGAAAAAATCGTCCTGCAAAACACTGTACGACTTTCTGAGGACAGGCTTTCCCTTGGCTGTCAGAAGCGGTTCGCCGGTCACATCATCAACGGCGGGCTTTGAAGCCCACTTCTTACTCATGCTCACCTGCATAATGGTTTCCTTGACCTTGCCCACCAGGGACTTGTCCTTGCACCGCTTTGTCCATCGGACTTCCTTCTGTACAACCGGGACATAGACCACATGGAGGTGATAGTGATACACATCCTCCCCCAACGCCTCGGACATGGCCCGGTTGCGCTCGTCGGCGTGCATGACCGCCGACAAAATATATTGCTCTCCTCCTACGATTTCTATTGCGGATTTGTAAGCATCGGTGTAAAATTGTTTTGCGAAGTCGTAGCCGCCATGATTGTAGAAGTAGGCGGAGTTGACATCAAAGACCAGCTCTCCATACCGAAAGGCATCCGCCTTAATGCCACGGGTGGAGATCACGCCATCGGCCTCCATCTGTGCGAACATCTCCTGATACCCGGCGGAAGGAGTTTTGAAATGGATGTTGAGCGGTGTCCGCTCCGGCACAATATCCTGATTGACGTAGGAATCCTTTTCACGTTCGTTGTGCTGCTGGGTGTTGCCAATTTTGGTAGCCGTCAGCCTCATATTTCTTGCGTTGGTACGGTCGATACCGTCGCCTCTTGCCATAAGCACGTTCCTCCTGATTGTAGATTGATGTGGTACGGGGCATCGTCGAGGGAGACACTTCTGCGGAAGTGTAATAACCCACTATGACACTTTCGCCCCGTTGGTGCGAAAGTGCCGTGGGCTCTCCCGAGGGGGACAGGGGGCTTTGCCCCCGGCAACTGCGGTTGCCTCCCCCAGCAGGGCCGCCCTTTGAAAAGGGCACCCTGCACCCCGCCTAAACTTTGCCCGTGACAACCGTGACGACTGTGACGACCTGAGAGGGACACCCCCTCTCCGTTTTTAGTCGTCACGGTTGTCACAGTCGTCACGCTTCTTGGTTCATCAGTGTGAGCGTAATCGTCCGCCCGGCGTGGGTGCGGTTGCTTTCATAGCGGATGCCGTACTCGTTCAGCAGTTTACTTGCCCGGATGTTCAGCCGCATCGCCAGCGCAATAGCGGTCAGGTCACAGTTAAGAACGGTTACCAGCTCCGTTGCCGTTCCGCTCCATACGGGCCGTTCAACCGTCACCAGCTCTGCCAGCTTTACCAGCAGGAGGTCAGGCGGTTCCTTCCACAGCTCTCGTTCTGCATGGTCGAAATCCCAGGTGAGCCGCACTTCATCCCGTACCAGGTGTATCCGCTGGTCGGGCTGGTCACGGCCTACTACGTCCAGCGTGGCGGCGCTGTCGGTGCGCTTCTCTTTTTGGAGGATAAACGCCCCATCCGCACAGCCCAGCAGACCCGTTGTGCCGGAAATCATCTCAAACTTATCCCCGGAGGGTTGTTTCCTTGTGTGGTGGACAACCAGCAGACAAAGCCCATTCCTGTCGGCAAACTGCTTCAGCTTGCCGACGATCTGATAATCGTCGGCGTAGCTGTACGCCTCACTGCCCATCTCTCGAACCTTCTGCAAGGTGTCGATGATGATAAGCCGGGTGTCGGGATGCTCCCGCACAAATTTGTCAAGCTGTTCATCCAGACCGTTGCCAAGCTGTTTGGCATAGGTGGCAAAGTGGAGCTTGTCTGTTCCGCCCACACCGAACATTCGGAACATCCGCTCTTGCAGCCGCTGGTAATCGTCCTCCAGGGCAAGGTATAAGACCGTCCCGGGCCGGACATCATACTCCCATAGCTTCTGCCCGGTGCTGACGTGGTAGGCGAGCTGGGCCACCAGGAACGACTTGCCCACCTTGGGCGCTCCGGCAAAGAGGTAGGTGCCGGAGCAGAGCAGACCGTCAATGACGGGCGGTCTGCTCTGGTAGACAGTTTCGTAAAGCTCCCGCATGGTGACGGTGGGTAAATTCGCCGGATCGTTTGCCTGCTTCATTTCCCGCAACAGTTTTTCAATGTGCTCCGGGGAAAATTCGTCGTTGCAATCCTGCGGATGGTCTGTTATACTGGTATCGGTACATAGGATTGGCTGTCCTCCGTCTGCGCCAACAGACGGGTTCAGGACAGTCTTTTCTTTTTCATCTGCCATTCGTGTCCTCCTTCATTCCTTCCATGATTTTTGCGATCAGGTTGATGGTGTCCAGCAATTCGCTGTCCATGCCAGCCCCATCCCTGACCCGCCGTAGCTCCTCCAGGACGGCGGCGAGCTGGTCACGCAGGGCCTTGTAGACCCTGGGATTGCCCTGCACTACAATGTCCCGGTTGAGCAGCCGCCGGGTGATGTAGTCCTGCTTGGTCAGCCCGGACAGGCGCACATAGGTGTCCAACAAATCGGCCTCCTCCGGCGACAGTCTGAACGCTACCTGACGATTTCTCCAACGGTTGTGATTATCCAAATTCTTGGCTGACATTATGCTCCCGTCCTTTCAAAGTCCAGCTTGTCCGCCATCTCCGTCTGCTTGGACGGAAACAGGTGGGCATAGCGATAGGTGATTTCGATACTCTCATGGCCTACCCGGTCGGCAATCGCCACAGCGGAAAAGCCCATATCAATCAGCAGGGAAATGTGGCTGTGTCTCAAATCGTGAATCCTGATCCGCTTGACCCCGGCCTCTTTCGCTCCCCTGTCCATCTCATGATGGAGGTAGCTCTTTGTAACCGTGAAAATGCGGTCTTTCTTCTTGACCCCGTAGAGCATCCCCAGGTAGTCCCGCATTTCGTCACAGAGGAAATTGGGCATTTTGATGGTACGATTGCTTTTCTTGGTTTTCGGGGTGGTAACCACATCCTCGCCGTGAAGCCGCTGATAGGACTTGCTGATCTTCACCGTCCCAGCCCCAAAGTCGAAGTCCGCCGGGGTGAGAGCCAGCAGCTCCCCCTCCCGGATACCGCACCAGTAGAGCATCTCAAAGGCGTAGTAGGAGAGGGGCTTGTCCATCATGGCCTCGGCAAACCGCTGATACTCCGCTTTCGTCCAGAACAGCATTTCCTTTCGTTCCTCTGTCCCCATATTCCCGGCTTTGGCGGCGGGATTGGAACGTAGCTCGTAGAAGCGGACAGCGTGGTTGAAAATGGCGCTGAGTTGGTTGTGCAGGGTTTTAAGGTAGGTCTGGGAGTAGGGTTTGCGCTGTTCGTCCCGGTAGGCCAGCAATTCATTTTGCCACGCAATTACGTCTTTGGTGGTGATCTCGCTGATTTTCCGCTTTCCGAAGTAGGGCAGAATCTTCTTCTGGATGATGTTCTCCTTTGTCAGCCAGGTGTTCTCCTTCAGCCGGGGCCGCACATCCTTGGTGTAAAGCTCCACAAAGGCTTCAAAGGTCATATCCATGTCGGCGCTGGTCTGCATCTGAAAGCTGCGTTCCCACTCCTGGGCTTCCCGCTTGGTGGGAAAGCCCCGCTTGCACTTCTGCTTGCGCTCCCCCGTCCAGTCCCGATACCACGCCATGACGTACCATGTGCCCCGCTTTTCGTCCTTAAATACCGGCATTTTCGTTCACTTCCTTTCCGGCCCCGTAAAGCCGCTCATTGAAATACTGGCGGTTGACCCGCCCCGCAATGGTGATGTAGCCCTTTCCTTTCAGTTCCTCGTTGAGCTGTCGGATGAGCTTGTAGGCGTAGGGCCTCGACACGCCCAGCTCGTCCGCAACCTCGTCCACCCGGATAAATCTGTTCTCCATGCTGGTTCCTCCTTTCAATAAATTAACGCTATTTATTTAGTGCTGCTTTATTATACTAACTATATTCCGTTATGTCAAGGGCTTTCAAAGAAAAAACTAAATAAAATTATTTAAGATTTTATCTTGACGGTTCTAAACATATCTGTTATACTTCAAGTGTCCCCATTACATAGATTGGAGTTGGCAGTTATGGCAATCGGTGAACGTATTCGCTTTTTCCGCAATAAGAAAGGTGTCACGCAGAAATATCTCGGTCAGGTGGTGGGCTTTCCCGAACGCTCCGCCGACGTGCGTATGGCTCAGTACGAAACCGGGAGCCGTACCCCCAAGGCCGACCTGACCAGGGCGCTGGCAGGCTTCTTTGAAGTCTCCACCGATGCCCTGACCGTCCCCGACATAGACAGCGACATTGGCCTTATGCACACCCTCTTTGCCTTGGAGGACATACGGGGACTGACCATCGGGGAGATTGACGGTGAAATCTGCCTGCGGCTGGACAAGTCCAGGGGCAAGACCTATCACTCCATGCTTGAAATGCTGTCCGCCTGGGGAGAGCAGGCCAAGAAGCTGGAGGCCGGGGAAATCACCAGGGAGGACTATGACCGCTGGCGGTACAACTATCCCCAGTATGACACCACCCGCAGATGGGTCAAAGTCCCGTCCAAGGAATTGAGCGACGCCCTGACAGCAGCTTTTAAGAACAGGCTGGGCAAAGACTGACAGACAGCAAAAAGCCCTTACCGATGTTGCCATCGGTAAGGGCTTTTTAATATGGATTTTGTCACCCACAAGCCGCAAAGGAACACTTTTCACCTGCAATCCACCGGGGATACAGAATGATACGGCCTATGGGGAGCGTTATCAAATCGTTATCAAAAGAGGGGCATAAAACCGGGAAAGCGTTGCGCCGCAAGGGGTTTGAGACTTCTGAAACTCATTCCCACTCGATGGTGGCGGGAGGCTTACTGGTAATATCGTACACGATGCGGTTGATTCCCCTCACCTCGTTGACGATACGGCTGGAGACCCGGTCCAGCAGGTCGTAGGGGAGGCGGGCCCAGTCGGCGGTCATAAAGTCGGAGGTGGTCACGGCGCGGAGGGCCAGGGTGTAGTCATAGGTGCGCCCGTCCCCCATGACGCCCACGGAGCGGGTGTTGGTGAGAACGGCGAAGTACTGATTGGCGCACTTGTCCTCCCCGGCCCTGGCCATTTCCTCCTGGAAGATGGCGTCAGCCAGACGGAGGGCGTCCGCCTTCTCCTTGGTAATATCCCCGATGATACGGATGGCCAGACCGGGGCCGGGGAAGGGCTGGCGGCTCACCAGATACTCGGGCAGGCCCAGCTCCCGGCCCAACTGGCGCACCTCATCTTTAAAGAGCATCCGCAGGGGCTCCACAATCTCCTTAAAGTCCACATAGTCGGGCAGGCCGCCCACGTTGTGGTGGCTCTTGATGACGGCGGCCTCCCCCGCCCCCGACTCGATGACGTCGGGGTAGATGGTGCCCTGGGCCAGGAAGTCCACCGCGCCGATTTTTTTAGACTCCTCCTCAAAGACCCGGATAAACTCCTCCCCGATGATTTTCCGCTTGTGCTCTGGCTCCTCCACGCCGGCCAGCCGTTTCAGGAAGCGGTCTGCCCCGTCCACCCGGACAAAGTTCAGGTCCCACTGGGCGAAAGCCTCCTCCACCTCGTCCCCCTCGTTCAGGCGCATGAGGCCGTGGTCCACGAAGACGCAGGTGAGCTGACTGCCCACCGCCTCGGCCAGCAGGGCGGCGGCCACCGAGGAGTCCACCCCGCCGGACAGGGCCAGCAGCACCTTCCCGGAGCCGATTTTCTCTCTCAGCTGGGCGATGGCGGTGTTCTTGTAGTCCCCCATGGTCCAGTCGCCGTGGGCATGGCAGACCTCATAGAGAAAATTGCGGATCATGTCTACCCCGTGCCGGGTGTGGTTTACCTCGGGGTGGAACTGGACGCCGTAGAACCCCCGGCTCTCGTCGGCAATGGCCACATTGGGGCAGGCGTCGGAGCGGGCGGTGAGGGCAAAGCCCTGGGGCACCTTGGCCATATAGTCCCCGTGGCTCATCCAGGACACCCCCTGGGCGGGCAGACCCTGGAAGAGCTTACAGGAGGTGTCGTACCAAGTGTCGGTCTTGCCGTACTCCCGGGCGGAGTCGTCCTGGGCGGGAGTCACCTGTCCCCCCAGGGCGTGGGCCATGAGCTGACAGCCATAGCAGATCCCCAGGATGGGCACGCCCCAGTTGAAAATGTCCGGGTCAATCTGGGGGGAGTCGTCCAGGTAGACCGAGTTGGGCCCGCCGGTGAAGATAATGCCAATGGGGTTGAAAGCTTTCAGCTGGTCCAGGGGGGTTGTCCAGGGCTTGACCTCGCAGTACACATTGCACTCCCGCACCCGCCGGGCGATGAGCTGGTTGTACTGTCCGCCGAAGTCAATAATGAGAATTTTTTCCATAATGTCCCTCCGTCTGTTTTTATTGGAACAGACCTCAAAGCAGCCGAAGGGAATGTCTGGGGTCTGTTTTATATGCCGCTGCCGCCGTAGTTTGCCAGGACCCGGGCAGAGGGGTCGTCCACGTCGCAGCCCGCCCAGGACCTGTTGGGCATCCAAAAATCCGCCACCATGGCGCTCTGGCCGGGGTAGTACTGTTCAAAAATCTCTCGGTAGAGCAAAGACTCCTTGGTGAAGGGCCGGGCGTGGGAATAGTTCTGCCGCCGGGCCTCAAACTCCTCTTGGGTGTACTGGGTCTCGGCGTACTCTTTCAGATCCTCCACCAGGGAGTGGCCCACCGCGTCGGAGAAGGCGGCCTTCTCCCGCCACAGGATGCTTTCCGGCAGCCAGTCCCCCTCAAAGGCCCTTCGCAGCAGGTACTTGCCCTTACCGCGGGTGTTCATTTTTTGGGCTGGGTCGATGGACATAACATACTCTACAAAGTCCAGGTCGCCGAAGGGGACCCGGGCCTCCAGGGAGTTGACCGAGATACACCGGTCCGCCCGGAGCACGTCATACATATGCAGCTCCTCCACCCGTTTTTCCGCCTCCTCCTGGAAGGCCTGGGGGTCGGGGGCGAAATCGGTGTACTTGTAGCCGAAGAGCTCATCGGAAATCTCGCCGGTGAGGAGGACCCGGATGTCGGTCTGCTCATGGATGGCCTGGCAGATGAGGTACATCCCCATGCTGGCCCGGATGGTGGTAATGTCGTAGGTGCCCAGCACCTCAATGACCCGCTCCAGACTGGACAGCACATCCTCTCTGGTGATGATGATCTCCCGGTGGTCGCTGCCGATGAAGTCCGCCGCCTGCCGGGCGTATTTCAGGTCGATGGCGTCGGTGTCCATGCCGATGGCGAAGGTCCGGATGGGGCTTTTGCTCCGTCTGGCGGCGATGGCGCACACCAGGGAGGAGTCCAGCCCGCCGGACAGCAGGAAGCCCACCTTGGCGTCGGCCACCAGCCGCTTCTCCACCCCGGCCACCAGCTTTTCCCGGATGTTCCTGCAAAGAATTTCCAACTCATCATAGCAGAAATGGTCCGCTTTGGCAATATCGCGGTAGCGGATAAATTTTCCAGCTCTGTAGTAGTGCCCCGGGGGGAAGGGGGTAATCTCCCCCACCAGGCCCAGCAGGTTCTTGGGCTCGCTGGCGAAAAGGATGGTCCCTGCGCCGTCGTACCCGTAGTAGAGGGGGCGGATTCCGATGGGGTCCCGGGCGGCGATGAACTCCCCCGTCTGGCCGTCGTAGAGGATGCAGGCAAACTCCGCGTCCAGCATGGCGAACATCTCCGCGCCGTACTCCCGGTAGAGGGGGAGCAGGATCTCACAGTCGGAGCCGCTCCGAAAGGGATAGCCCTTCCGCTCCAACTCCTGTTTCAGCTTCTCAAAGCCGTATATCTCGCCGTTGCACACCGCATAGCTGCCGTCCAGGGCGAAGGGCTGCATCCCCTCCGGGGTCAGGCCCATAATGGCCAGCCGGTGGAAGCCCAGCAGGCCCTCTCCGGCGGACACCATCCGGCTGTCGTCGGGCCCCCGGCTGAGGGTGCGCTGAAAGCCGGCGCGGAAAGCGTCCAGGTCGGCCACGGGGCCGCAACATCCAATAATCGAACACATATTGTTTCCTCCCAATTTCCCGGCGCGGCTCCGGCGGCGGGATGGCGCTGCCGGAGCCGCAGGGGTTCGTTACCGCACACCAAACAGCAGGTCGCCGTAGGTGGGGAAGGGCCAGTACTTCCTGGCGGTGAGGGTCTCGGCCTCGTCGCAGGGCTGGCGCAGCTGGTTCATTTTGTCCAGGACCTCGTCCCGGATGACCTGGGACTCCTTCCCAATGTCTTCCAGGCCGTCCAGCCCCAGCACCGCCTGCTCCAGCTGGGCGGCCCGGAGGGAAATCTGGTCCGCCAGGCCGGACAGCTGGGACACCAGGCCGGTCTCATAGGCGCAGGGACAGCCAGGAAGCAGGGCCTTTTTGGCGGCGGCGGCGCTGGCGGTGTCCAGCAAAAAGGCCTGAATGGCGGGGATGATCTCGGTGCGGGCCATGTCCACCATAGTGTTGGCCTCAATGCGGATGGTCTTGCAGTAGTTTTCCAGGGTCACCTCATACCGGGAGACCAACTCCGCCCTGGAGTAGACCTTGTGAGCGGTGAGCATGGACACATTCTTCTCGTCCAGCAGGTGGGGGACGCAGTCGGGGGTTGTGGGGTAGTTGAGCAGCCCCCGTTTCTCGGTGGCCTCTCTGATCCAGGCGTCGTCGTAGCCGTTGCCGTTGAAGATAATGCCCTTGTGGTCCTGGATGATCTGGCGGATCACGTCCTGGAGGGCGGCTTCAAAGTCCTCCGCCCCCTCCAGCCGGTCGGCGCAGACCCGCAGGCTCTCGGCCACGGCGGTGTTGAGCATAATGTTGGCGCAGGCGATGGAGTTGGCGGAGCCCAGCATCCGGAACTCGAACTTGTTGCCGGTGAAGGCAAAGGGGGAGGTGCGGTTGCGGTCGGTGGTGTCCCGGCGGAACTTGGGCAGCACGTCCACACCCAGGCGCACCTTGCCGGTGTCGATGCTGGTGTAGGGGGCGTCATACTCGATGCAGCCCAGAATGGCGGCCAGCTCATCCCCCAGGAAGATGGACACCACGGCGGGGGGCGCCTCGTTGGCCCCCAGGCGGTGGTCGTTGCCGGCGGAGGCCACCGCAATGCGCAGCAGGTCCTGGTAGTCGTCCACCGCCTGGATGACGGCGCACAGGAAGAGCAGGAACTGGGCGTTTTCATAGGGGGTCTCGCCGGGGGAGAGAAGGTTAATCCCGGTGTCGGTGGCCAGGGACCAGTTGTTGTGCTTGCCGGAGCCGTTGACTCCCGCAAAAGGCTTCTCATGGAGCAGGCACACCAGGCCGTGGCGGGCAGCCACCTTCTGCATCATCTCCATGGTGAGCTGGTTGTGGTCGGTGGCAATGTTATTGGTGGCGTAGATGGGGGCCAGCTCGTGCTGGGCGGGGGCCACCTCGTTGTGCTGGGTCTTGGCCAGGATGCCCAGCTTCCACAGCTCGTCGTTCAGGTCCTCCATAAAGGCGGCGACCCGGGGCTTGATGGCGCCGAAGTAGTGGTCGTCCATCTCCTGACCCTTGGGGGGCCGGGCGCCGAAGAGGGTCCGGCCAGTGAAGCGCAGGTCCCGGCGGCGCTCATACATCCCGGCGTCCACCAGGAAGTACTCCTGTTCCGGCCCCACGCAGGGGATGACCCGCTTCACGTCCTGATTGCCGAACAGCCGCAGGATGCGCAGGGCCTGCCGGTTCAGCGCCTCCATGGACCGGAGCAGAGGGGTCTTCTTGTCCAGGGCCTCCCCGTTGTAGCCGCAGAAGGCGGTGGGGATACACAGAGTTCTGTCCTTGATAAAGGCGTAGGAGGTGGGGTCCCAGGCGGTGTAGCCCCGGGCCTCGAAGGTGGCCCGCAGTCCCCCGGAGGGGAAGGAGGAGGCGTCGGGCTCCCCCTGGATCAGCTCCTTGCCGGAGAACTCCATAATCACCCCGCCGTCGGGGGAGGGGGAGATGAAGCTGTCGTGCTTCTCGGCGGTGACCCCGGTGAGGGGCTGGAACCAGTGGGTAAAGTGGGTTGCCCCGTGGGCAACGGCCCAGTCCTTCATGGCGTTGGCCACGGCGTTGGCGACCCCGATGTCCAGCTTCGCCCCCTGGTCAATGGTCCTGTGCAGGGACTTGTAGACCCCGGCGGACAGATTGGCCTTCATCTCCCTGTCGTCAAAAACCCGACTTCCAAAATACTCCGGTACTGCTGCCATGTGCATTCACCCTTTCATAATGTCAAGCTCTCCCCGGGGAGGCTAGTGCAGACATGAAAAAAGGTAAAGACGTCTCTAAGGGTTCACCTTAAAGACGCCTTTGCCTTTACTAGGGCATTATACGCCGGAAAGGGGTTTCTGTCAACGGATTTTTTCACTTTTTGAGAAACCCTGTCACAGCTTCCAAAATCACCTTCCGAAAAAAATCCCCTTCCTGTGGGGACAGCCAAAAATGGGGCGGATGGTGTTTGCGGTGGAAAGGGGTTGAGAAATGTGGTATAATGGGATGAAAAAGCGGGAGAAAGCAGGTAGTATGATGAAGTATTCCCAGAGTGAAGTGATCCAGTATATCCGGGAGGAGGAGGTGGCCTTTATCCACCTGGCCTTCTGCGACATTTTTGGCCGGCAGAAGAACATTTCCATTATGCCCAACCAGCTCCCCCGGGCCTTTGACCAGGGCATCCCCTTCGACGCCTCCGCCATTGCCGGCTTCGGGGATGAGACCCGCTCCGACCTGCTGCTGCGCCCCGACCCGGAGACCCTGATGCTCCTGCCCTGGCGGCCGGAGCACGGGCAGGTGGTGCGCATGTTCTGTTCCATCGTCTATCCCGACAGCCGGCCCTTTGAGTGCGACACCCGCAGTCTCCTGCGGACCACCGCCGCCCAGGCGGAGGGGATGGGTTACCGATTTCTCTTTGGGGCAGAGCAGGAGTTTTATCTGTTCAAGCTGGACGAGAACGGCGAGCCCACCAAGCTCCCCTACGACCGGGCGGGCTACATGGACATTGCCCCCGAGGACAGGGGGGAGAACATCCGCCGGGAGATCTGCCTCACCCTGGCCCGGATGGGCATCCTGCCCGAGTGCTCCCACCACGAGGAGGGACCGGGACAGAACGAGATCGACTTCAAGTACTCCGACCCCCTCACCGCCGCCGACAATGTGATGACCTTCCAGTCCATTGTGAAGTTCATCGCCCAGCGCAACGGACTGTGGGCTGATTTCTCCCCCAAACCCCTGCCCGACGCCCCGGGGAGCGGCTTTCATATCAATATGTCGGTGCAGGGGGCGGACGGCAGAGATCACCTGCTGGAGATGGTGGCGGGGGTTTTGGACAAGATCGAGGAGATGACCCTGTTCCTCAACCCGGTGGAGGCATCTTACGCCCGTTTCGGCGGCCACAAGGCGCCCAAATACATCTCCTGGTCGGAGGAGAACCGCTCCCAGCTGGTGCGCCTGCCCGCCGCCGTGGGGGAGTACCGCCGGGCGGAGCTGCGCTCCCCTGACCCCATGGCCAATCCCTATCTGGCCCTGACCCTGATGATCCGGGCGGGGCTCCACGGCATTGTGGACCGGCAGGCGCTGCCTGAGCCGGCCAACCTAAATCTATTCCAGGCGGACGCGGAGACTCTGAAGAGCTTCAAATGTCTGCCCCAGAGCCTGGACCTGGCCCGGGCCGCGGCGGCCAGGAGTCCCTTTATCCGGGGCAGCCTCCCCAGGCAGCTGCTGGAGGGCTGCTGCGGCGGATGAAGTAAGACAGACGGGAGGTGAGGACCGGTGAGCTTGCAGGAGCGGGGATACAGTGTACTGGTGGTGTCGGCGTCAGAGCGGTTCAACGCCTCCCTGAGGGAGTTTCTGCCCGAGGCGGTGTACAGCCCCATTGTCACCGCCTCCAGCGTCAGCGCGGCGGAGCGGGAGTGGGCTCAGCGCCCCTTTGACCTGATGTTTGTCAACTGCCCCCTGCCCGACGACGCCGGGGTCCGCTTCGCCATGGACCGCTGCCGGACGGGCGGGACGGTGGCGCTGCTCTTTGTGGCCGCCGAGCTCTACGACCAGGTCAGCGGCCGGGCAGGAGAGCGGGGGGTGTACACCCTGCCCAAGCCGGTCCCCCGGGGGGCGATGGTGCGGGCCCTCAAGTGGATGACCATAACCCGGGAGCGGCTGCGGGGCTTTGAGAAAAAGGTCCAGCCCATTGAGGAGAAGATGGAGGAGATCCGGCTGGTGAACCGGGCGAAATGGCTGCTCATCAGGGAACGGAACATGACCGAGCCCGACGCCCACCGGTATATTGCCCGCCAGGCCATGGACCGCTGTATCTCGAAGCGGGCGGTGGCGGAGGAGATCATCCGGCTGTATTCATAGTATGACACAGTTCGAAAGGAGAGGTGAGGTCCCATGGACGGGGGACAGTGGCTTGATTTGGGGGTCTATCTGCTGATTTACTCCTTTTTGGGCTGGTGCGCAGAGGTGCTGTACTACGCGGCGGCCCGGCGGCAGTTCTGCAACCGGGGCTTTTTGACCCTGCCCTTTCTGCTGTCCTACGGGATGGCGGCCAGCCTAATGATCCTGACTCTGCCTGCCCTGGCGGGGCGGTATGGGATACAGTTTTTGTTCACAATGGCGGCGGTGGCGGTAACGGAAAGTATGGCCGACCACCTCAACCGCCAGCTGGGCCCTGGGGTCCACTGGGGCGGGGAGCGGCCCCGGGCGCTGGGGGGCAGCCTGCGGGGGCTGATCTTCTCGGCGGCGGTGGCGGCCTGCTGCTACATTACATATCTGGTAGTCCACCCCCTGGTACTGGCGGTGGTGACCCTGGCTCCGGCGCTGGTGAAGAAGATTCTGGTTGGGACCCTCTTCGCCCTGATGGCGGCGGACTTTGTGGGAGTCATGTATACCCTGCGCACCGGCGGGCCCCAGGCCTACGCCCATCGGGAGGCCCACAGCAGCGAGGGCCGCATTGCCAGCCGGATCACCGACGGGGTGTGGCGGCGGCTTCAGCGGGCCTACCCCGGCATTCGGGAGATGACCCCGGAGGAACAGGACCGCTGCGCCTTTGCCCGGGGGATCTGCCTGGACAAGCTGGTGTGGGTGTTCCTGATCTCCGCCCTGCTGGGGGATGTGATCGAGACCTTCTGGTGCGGCCTGGTGGACCACCAGTGGATGAACCGGTCCAGCGTGCTCTATGGCCCCTTCAGCTTTGTCTGGGGACTGGGGGCGGTGGTGCTCACAGTGGCCCTGCGGAAGCTGGTCCAGCGGGACTCCTTCCTTGTCTTCGCCGCCGGATTTGTTATTGGCGGGACCTACGAGTATTTGTGCAGCGTGTTCACTGAGCTGGTATTCGGCACGGTGTTCTGGGACTACAGCGCCATGCCTTTGAACATCGGAGGGCGGACCAATGTGCTGTTCTGCTTCTTCTGGGGCCTGCTGGCGGTAGTGTGGATCAAGGTCATCTATCCAAAGATGTCCCAGGTGATCGAGCGGGTCCCGGCCCTGGCGGGGAAGGTGGTCACCTGGGTCGTGGTGCTGGTGATGGTGTGCAATGGCCTGCTCACCGGGGCGGCCATGATCCGCTACAGCGCCCGCCCTCTCCAGCCCTGGCCGGTCAACGCTTTTGAGGAGTTTTTGGACCGGCAGTACGGCGATGACGTAATGAAGGCCCGCTGGCCCAATATGATTTCGGCGGCATAGGACGGGACGCCCCCGCTTTGTCCTCCCTCCGCCCCTGCGAAGCAGGGCCAAACAAGCGGCGCAGCCGCTTGGCCCCCTTTGGCAAAGGCGGGGATTGTCTTAGGAAATCTGCTTCTATTTCAGATTTTAGGCAGAATCAGTGCCAGCAAATCAATCCCCACCGGCTTCACGGGAGCCCCTTTTCAAAGGGGCCAGGCCGCCTGCGGGCGGGACGGGGGATGAGCCCTGCGAAGCAGGCCCGCACAAGCGGCGAAGCCGCTTGCCCCCTTTGGCAAAGGGGGCCCCTGAGCGAAGCGAGGGATTGTCCCTAGGAGCACCATCTGCTATTTCAGATTTCAAGTCGAAGTAATGCCAGCAGGTCAATCCCCACCGGCTTCGCCGGGCCATAAAACAGCAGACTAGGGTCGTCCGGCCCTACGAGAGACCCTTTACGAATGAAAGAAAATCCTAAAAAAGGAATTGACAAACGGGGACGAATGGAGTAAGATAAGGAACAATCATCAAAAAAAGCGATGACCGGGATAGTAGGCTTGTCCGGATGCGAAGAGAGGGCGCGGCTGGTGTAAGCGCCTGTGAAGGACCTCCCCCGAACCTCACCCGCGAGCAGTCCCTCTGAACCGGCGGAAGGCCCCAGTAGGCGGGAACGGTCCCCCTCCGTTACAGGGCAACGAGTGCATGGCTAAGGCCATGAATTTAGGTGGTACCACGGAGTATTTGGCTTCGTCCTAGCAGATTAGGACGAGGCTTTTTGTTTTTTGGAGGTGACGCTTTATGAATGGAGCGCAGGCACTGATCGAGAGCTTAAAACGGGAACAGGTAACCCATATATTCGGCTACGCCGGGGCCACCATCTGTCCGGCGGTGGACGCGCTGAAGGACGCCCCAGAGATTGGCTACACCCTGGTGCGGACGGAGCAGAACGCGGGACATATGGCCTCCGGCTACGCCCGGGTCAGCGGCAAGGTGGGAGTGTGCATGGTCACCTCCGGCCCGGGGGCCACCAACCTGATTACCGGCATCGCCACCGCCTATATGGACTCCATCCCCATGGTGGCCATTACCGGCCAGGTACCCAGCCACCTGCTGGGGCGGGACATCTTTCAGGAGGTGGACATCACCGGCGCTGTGGCTCCCTTCTCTAAGCACAGCTACCTGGTGAAAAATCCCAACGATATCCCCCGGGTGGTACGGGAGGCCTTCCACATCGCCTCCACAGGCCGCCCCGGACCGGTCCTGATCGACATTCCCGTGGACGTTCAGGAGAAGCAGCTGAAGAGCTTTGACTGGCCGGAGACGGTGAACATCCGGGGCTACAAGCCCAGTGTGAAGGGCAACGATCTGCAGATCAAGCGGGTGGCCGAGGCCATCTCCAAGGCCAGACAACCCATTATCTGCGCCGGGGGCGGCGTGTGGCTGGCCAACGCCAGGGAGGAGCTGCTGGAGCTGGCGGAGGGCACCGGCATCCCCGTGGTGAAGACCATGATGGGCATCTCCCTCATGCCAACCGACCACCCCCTGAATATGGGCATGATCGGCGCCCACGGCAACCACTGCGCCAACAAGGCCCTGGCCAAGTCCGACCTGCTGATTATGGTGGGGACCCGGGCCGCCGATCGGGCCATCATTCAGCCCGACGAAATTCAGCGCCGCATGGCCACCATCCACATCGACGTGGACCCGGCGGAGATCGGCAAAAATATGCAGGCCGCCGTCCCTCTGGTGGGGGATGTGAAGGTGATTCTGCGGCAGATTCTGGACCTGGGGGTTGCCGCCCCCGACTGCGCGGAGTGGCGGGCCATGCTGGCCGACTTCCGCCGGGCGGAGCTGAGCCGTCAGTTCCCCAGCCGCCCCGGCTCCGTCTTCCCCGGCACCGTCATGCGGATGCTGGGGGCCCGCCTGGAGGACGACGCGGTGGTGTGCGCCGACGTGGGCCAGAATCAGATCTTTACCTGCAAGTACTTGCCCCAGAAACAGGGGCGGCTGCTCACCAGCGGCGGCCTGGGCACCATGGGCTACGCCCTGCCCGCCGGAGTGGGAGTGAAGGTGGCCCAGCCCGGGCGGCAGACAGTGGTGGTGTGCGGCGACGGCTCCTTCCAAATGGCGATGAATGAGCTGGCGGCGGTGCGGCAGGCCAATATGGACCTGAAGATCCTCCTCTTCCAGAACAACACCCTGGGCCTGGTCCACCAGATCCAGAGCCGTCCCCCCTACCATGGCCCCTTCGGGGTCTCGCTGGACGGCTCTCCCGACTTCCAGACCATCGCCGCCGCCTACGCCATCCCCTGCGTGACAGCGGACGAGGAGGAGGAGCTGGACGCCGCCCTGGACCGCTTTCTGGCGGAGCCCGGCCCCTGCCTGATGATCTGCCGGGTCAGCCCCGACGTATCCACCACCGACTAAAGGAGGGAGAAGATGAAACAGACCATTTCCGTGCTGGTGGAAAACCAGGCCGGTGTGCTCAACCGGATCACCGGCCTGTTTTCCCGCCGGGCCTTTAATATCGACTCCCTGGCCGTGGGGGTCACCGACGACCCCGCCATCTCCCGCATCACCATCATTGTGGACAGCGGAAACAGCGTGGTTGAGCAGGTGGAAAAGCAGCTGAACAAGCTCATTGAAGTGATTAAAGTGCGCACCATCCCCGAGGACAAGATGATTGGCCGGGAGCTGGTCCTTCTCAAGGTGAACGCCACCAACAAGACCCGGCAGGATATTATGACCATCTGCGACATTATGGGGGCCAAGGTCTCCGATATCTCCCCCAACTCCATGACCCTGGAGCTGTCCGACACCCCCGACCGCATCGACACCTTTGAGGCCATGCTCCGCCCCTTCTCCATTCTGGAGGTGGTCCGCACTGGCGTGATCGCATTGCAGAAGGGAGGCGGAAAGATATGATGGAGCTTGAAGTGATCCCCAAGCAGGACACAGTTCCCGATTTTGACCCCCGGGGGATTCAGGTGCAGTATATGGAATATGGCCGGAAGCACTACAGCGGCGATGAGATCATCGAGGATTTGATTGCCAAATTCCTCCGGCAAATCCCCTCCGGTGTGGACGCCCTTCTGTACCTGGACCCAGATGGGGAGGACAACTGGCTGGAGGTCCTGTGCGACGGGGAGTGGCTGGCCCTGGGCTTCTGTGGCGACTTCGGGCAGAACAATTACTACTCCTACAATCCCGACTTCGCGGGAAAGACGGACCTGACCGGCCTGAAAAGCGGCGGCCAGTCCCCCGTGGAAAAAATGCTGGCCCTCCAGGATATCCCGACCGGGGTCAAGGCGGTGGAGTATTTCATCCGCACCGGGGAATTTTACCCGGGCATCCACTGGGCCAGGCAGCTCTAAGGCTATAGACAGCATGATGTGGCGCTGGTGGAAAAAGCCCCGGAAAATCGTGGTGGACGGGAGAGTCTACCGCTGGGTCCTGGCGGACTGCCCCCGGTGGCGGGAGCTGAGGGTCTACCGGGAAGGGGAAAAACAGCCGGTCCTCCGCCTGGGGCTGACCTACTCGGAGTGCTGGGGCATTGACCTGTTCCGGCCCAGGACGGCGGCCTATGTCATCGGCTGGCAGGAGGGCCGGGGCGTATCACGTTCCCCCGTCTTCCTGCGGGAGGAGCCCGCCCTGCTGGAGGGGCTGCTGGACCTGTCCTTTGCCCCGGAGGAGCAGGAGGAGCGGGCGCGGTTTCTGGAGCGGATTAAAACAGACAATCCGCCGCCCTATAAGTGGGAGTACTGAGCTTGAACAAGGAGGACGCCGCTGTGAGCGAAAAACGGTATCAGATTTCCCCCATTGAGCTGGTCCTGTGGGCCGAGCCGCTGTTCGGGGACGAGGAAGCCCCCGCCCAGGGCCTTTCCCAGGAGCTGGTTGCCTCCTACGAGGCGGCGGCAGGCTTCCAGCTCCCCGCCGCATTGCGGGAGTACTATCTCGCCTGCGGCAAGGCCAGCCTGAACGAAATGCTCCACCCCATTTTCCTTCCAGACAAGGACGCCAAGCCCTTCAACCACCATCTAACCTTCTCCCACGTCTATATCGAGGACGAGATGCAGGACCACCGGAAGTACAACGAGACCGGCTCCGAGGAGCAGGAGCGGATCTGGGCTTTGCCCAGGGAGCGCTGGGAGGAGGAACAGGAGAACTATCTGCTGTTCTGGTGTGAGAACCAGGGCTGCTGGCTGGCGGGTATCCAGAAGCGGGACCTGGACCAGCCAGACCCGCCGGTGTACTTCAACGACCAGGATACCATGTACCACTGGGCGCCCTTTGGGGATTCGGTCTCCTCCTTCCTGATCGCTACCATCATTGAGGTCATAGAGGATGAAACCACCGCAGATACCAGCACCTTCGAGGACCTGGAAGAGATTCAGCAGATTTTGGAGGAGGCCGGGGTGGACTTCCAGCGTTTGTGTGAGCCCTACCCCTTCCCTGGCGGGCGCTTCTGCCACACCTGCCTGGACCCCGAGACCAACACGCTGTATGTCTACGGCGAGGAGGCGGAGAACCGCCCCGCCTATTTGAAGGTAATAACGCCCTGGGACGAGGACTGAGGGAGGCGCTTTTATGAGCTGTCTTGGCGGCTTTCGGGCCATTACAAAGGAAGAACTGGACAAGCTGCGGAATGTACCCAGAGAGGACCGGGTCCCCGACTATCTGGACGAGATGGAGCAGGTGTATTCCTGCGACCTGGACAAGGCCTGGGACGCCATCCACCGGGCCCTGACCAATGGCAGACTGGAGTACGGCGGCAGCAAGTACGCCCCCGGCAGCTGGGTCATCCTGGGGGGCGAGGTGCTCCGGGGGGACCGGGAGGGCGAAGAGGATTATATCGTCACCTGTAAAAATCCCCACCAGGTCCTGCGGGTGTACCGCTTCCTCCAGGCGCTGACCGAGGAAACATTCCGAACGCTCTATTTTGCCATTGACCCCGACGAGTACGGTATGGAGCTCAGCGAGGACGACTTTGAGTACACCTGGTATAATTTATCCGATTCTATCCCCTTCTGGAAAAACGCGGCGGAAAAACAGCTGTGGGTCCTGTTCGATGTGGACCAGTAGCGCCGCTGCTAAAGCAGCTTCCAGACTGTAATTCATTTATTAGGAGAGACCGAAATATGGTCGATTACAGCGATACTTCCACATTTTCCACCGCTTCTGGAAAGAACCTTCAATATGTCGTACTGCAAGTGACGCTGAAGGAAAAATTTATGGGCACCGGCTCCAAAAATCTGACCGACCTGGAGGCGGTGATCAATGAGCAGGCCGCCAAGGGCTACCGCCTACACACCATCACCACCGCCAGCGGCGGCAGCTCCGGATGGGGCGGCGGCGACCGCATCCAGGCCACCATGGTCTTTGAGAAGATATTGTAAAAGAAAGAGAAAAAACGAAGTTTTTTCCAAAAGTTCTTTCGCTTCCTTTCTTACAAGAAAGGAAGAAAAAGGAGGCACTATGAAAATACGAGCGACTGCGGCCATCATGGAGTGCCTGCTGGAGCAGGAAGTGGACACCGTCTTCGGCTATCCCGGCGGGACCATCCTGAATCTCTATGACGAGCTGTATAACTACAAGGAGAAAATACACCACGTTTTGACCGCCCATGAACAGGGGGCCTCCCATGCCGCTGACGGTTACGCCCGTTCCACCGGGAAAGTGGGGGTGTGCTTCGCCACCAGCGGCCCCGGGGCCACCAACCTGGTCACTGGCATTGCCACCGCCTACATGGACTCCTCCCCCATCGTCTTCATCACCTGCAACGTCACCGAGCAGACCTTGGGTAAGGACGCCTTCCAGGAGGTGGACATTACCGGCATCGCCATGCCCATCACCAAGGCGGCCTACCTGGTCCGGGACGCCCAGACCATCCCCGACGTGATGCGTCAGGCCTTCGCCGTGGCAGCCACCGGGCGGCCCGGGCCGGTGCTCATCGACGTTGTGAAAAACGTCACCTTCCCCAACGTGGAAATCGACTATGAGTTTGTCCCCTGGAGCAAGAACCGGGCCTGCGGCAGTCTGAAGGCCCTGGCGGACAGCCACAATCTGAAAGCCCCTGAGCCCAACCAGGGGGACATTGACACCCTGGTGGACATGATTGCCCAGGCGGAAAAGCCGCTGCTCATCTGCGGCGGCGGCGTAGTCCGGGGCCGGGCCCACAGGGAGTTTCAGGAGTTCGCCGAAAAGCTGGACGCCCCGGTGGCCATCACCGTCATGGGCGGGGGCGGCTTCCCCGGGGGGCATCCCCTCACCACCGGCATGATTGGAATGCACGGCTCCCAGGCCAGCAATGTGGCCTGCAACGAGTGCGACCTCCTGATTGCCGTGGGCTGCCGGTTCTCCGACCGGGTTGCCCTCCAGCCGGATACCTTCGCCAGCCAGGCCAAAATCGTCCACATCGACATTGACCGGTCGGAGATCGACAAAAACGTCCTTACCGACCACCACATCATCGGCTCCGCCAAGCGGGTTCTGGAGCTGCTGAATTCGCGTCTGCCCCAGTACAGCCATCGGTCGTGGAAGGAGCACATCCTCCCCCTGCGGGAGCCCTCCGTCCCCCGGCAGAGCGAGTCCCTCACCCCCAAACAGGTGCTGGAGACCATTCGCCGGCTGGCCCCCCAGGACACCATTGTGGCCACCGACGTGGGCCAGCACCAGATGTGGTCCATCCAACACTTCCACTTCGACTACCCCGGCCAGCTGCTCACCTCCGGCGGCTTCGGCACCATGGGCTTCGGCCTGGGGGCGGCCATCGGGGCCAAGGTAGGCAACCCGGACAAGGTGGTGGTCCACACCACCGGCGACGGCTGCTTCCGCATGAACTGCCACGAGCTGGCCACCGTGGAGCACTATAACCTGCCCATTATCACCGTGGTCTTTAACAACGGGACCCTGGGCATGGTGCGCCAGTGGCAGAACCTGATCTACCACAAGCGCTTCTCCGAGACCACCCTGGACCGGGGCCCCGACTTTGTTAAACTGGCGGAGGCCTACGGGCTCAAGGGCTTCCGGGCCACCACCATGGCGGAGGTGGAGACCGCCTTTTCCGCCGCACTGGAGGCGGGGGGCGGCTGCGTCATCGACTGCGTTCTGGATATGGACGAGATGGTCCGGCCCATGGTGGCGGGCGGAGCCCATATCACCGACTTTTTGCTCAAGTAAGGGGGGCCCGGAATGAAACGTGAATTTGACGCGCGCAAGAAGCTCTATACCCTGTGCATTCTGACCGACGACACCCCCGGGGTCCTGAGCCAGGTGGCCCGGCTGTTCTCCCGAAAGGGCTACAACATTGAGTCCATTGTCACCGGAGAGAGCGACCGCCCCCACACCGCACGGCTTACCATCAGCATTGTGGGGGACGAGCTGATGATCGACCAGATTGCCGCCCAGTGCCGCAAGCTCATCTGCGTTCAGGCGGTGAAGATTCTGGACGAGGGCACCTCCATCCGCCGGGAAGTGGCCCTGATTAAGGTCCGGGCGACCGACCGAAACGCCAGGGACGAGGTCATCCAAATGGCTAACATCTTCCGGGCCAACATCATCGATGTGAGCCGGGAAACCCTCACCGTGGCCATCTTCGGAGACCGGGACAAGATCTCCGCTCTGATCGATATGCTGGACGGCTTCGGGATCCTGGAGATCACAAAGACGGGTACCATCGCCATCGAAAGAGGGCGCAGCACCATATACGACGACAACAAACTCAAGGAGGAATACAACTATGGCAAAAATGTACTATGAGAAGGACTGCGATATCAACTACCTGGACGGCAAGAAGATTGCCATCATCGGCTACGGCTCCCAGGGCCACGCCCACGCCATGAACCTGAAGGACTCCGGCTGCGACGTGTGCGTCGGCCTGCGGGAGGGCTCCAAGAACTGGGCCAACGCCGAGACGGCCGGTCTGGCGGTCAAGACGGTGGCCGACGCCGCCAAGTGGGGCGATATCGTCATGATCCTTATCAACGACGAGGTCCAGGCCGACGTCTACAAGAAGGACATCGCCCCCAACCTGTCCGCCGGCAATATGCTCATGTTTGCCCACGGCTTCAACATCCACTTTAAGCAGATCGTCCCCCCCGCCGGTGTGGACGTGTCCATGATCGCCCCCAAGGGTCCCGGCCACACCGTCCGCTCCCAGTACGTGGCCGGCAAGGGCGTGCCCTGCCTCATTGCCGTGGAGCAGAATGCCACCGGCGACGCCTATAAGCTGGCGCTGGCCTACGCTGCCGGCATCGGCGGCGCCCGGGGCGGCGTGATGGAGACCACCTTCCAGGACGAGACCGAGACCGACCTCTTCGGCGAGCAGGCCGTGCTGTGCGGCGGCGTGGTGGAGCTGATGAAGCTGGGCTTCGAGACCCTGGTGGAGGCGGGCTACGCCCCCGAGAACGCTTACTTCGAGTGCATCCACGAGATGAAGCTCATCATCGACCTGATCAACAAGGGCGGCGTGGCCATGATGAACTACTCCATCTCCGACACCGCCGAGTACGGCGAGTATGTCTCCGGCCCCCGCATCCTGCCCTACGAGGAGACCAAGAAGAACATGAAGGCCGTCCTCACCGATATCCAGGACGGTGTGTTTGCCGGCAAGTGGATCGCCGAGAACAAGAACGGCCGCACTTTCTTCAACGCCAAGCGGGCCCAGCTGGCCAAGCACCAGATGGAGACCGTGGGCGCCGAGCTGCGCAAGAATATGCTCTGGGGCGATGACACCGACCCCGATACCGCCTCCAACTAAAAAACAGCTCCGCTTTCACTGTGGAAAACGGAGCCGCCCACACCCTTGACAGTTTGCGGGGAATGTATTATACTGTAGGTGTGTAGGGCGCTGCCGGGTTCAGGCGGTTTGGCCCAGCGCTATGTAAACATGTTTTAGGCAAAGCCTACGAAACCGTCACCTGCCGGGGTGGCGGTTTCACTTTACCTTGACCTGTACTGTTACAGTGTAACCACGAAAGTGGAATGTAACCGTGATTGTCATAGGCATTCGGGCCTCACCTCCTTTCGGAGGTTGGAGCCAAACCACCGTCCGCCTGCCGCGCACCTTGTCTTTTATTGTAGCAAATCCGGAGGATTATGTCAACAAGCAGGAGCATCCCGGCGGGGCGCTCCTGTTTTTTATATCTTCCGCAGCTGTTTCCCGAAGGGGGCCGCTCTCAGACCATATGACCTTTCAGATTAAAAGTCCTTAACAAATTTAATTATGTCTGTAGAAATGCGAACTGACATTTGACCAAGGTCAGTATTGGCTGTGTAAATTCCTATAACATAATTATAATCTGCCATGTCTACCACAGGGCTTCCGCTGTTTCCCGGAAATAATGCCGCATTGCAGTAAAATTCCTTAGGATCAACACGCGTTATATTTCCGGAACTATACCAGAGTGTTCCTTTGGGTCGATTTCCAGGATAGCCATATATACCAATCAAGCTGATATCGTTTAACTGTGAATCTGATTTCACTTTCATACCCAAATACCCTGTTCCGAGTGACTTATTTATTCTTATAATCCCAAAGCGGATTGTAGTGCACTTTCCATCCCACCGGGGTATTTGACGATGTCATTGTTGCACTTTCCAACCTCGATGTAGAGCCGCCCGGTGTTACAGTTACTGTTGACGCTTTTCCATGTACACGGTCTTGTATAGCATGTCCAGCAGTTAAAACCAAATCATCACCTACAAATACACCGGAGGCTGTTCCTGAATAACCGTCTGGAAATGTTACTTGCAAAAAGGCATTTGTGCGGTATGGATATTTGCTGTTAGATGGATAATCAATTTCACCATAAGTTTTAGCGCTTATAGGAGATAAAAATTCTTTTGCAATTTCTACATCTTCTGGGATATAGGGCTCTGTACTTGTACAGTCGTCGTCCTCTGGGGTCATAATCGACATTTCGCCAGTCACTGGGTCTGTGTGAATCCAGGAGGCTGGGTCTGCAATGAGACATTCTTGGAACAACTCATCTCCCAGTTCCTCTCTCAGGCGTTCCAGATGATCGTCCGCGCTGTGGGGGATAACTACGCCCTCCGTGGTCCAATTGATGGCATCATCAATAATCACAGGAATTTCATAGGGCTCCTCTTCGCTGCCAGAGACGCCAAAGGCGCAGATAGAGCATAACATAGCAACACTCAAAATACCAACCATGAGTGTAAACAAACGTTTTTTCATGTTTTCCTTCCTTTCTTGGAGTGTCATGTGTGGTTAATAGCGTACAGTTCCCGTCACCCTGACGGAATAGGACTCATTATTGCGGATTGCCAGAGTATACTGGCCGGGTTCCTCAATTTTGATTGACTTGTTGATACTCCCGGTAGTGCAGGACAAACAGCAGAAGACACTATCGGAATCAATATAGCCAAAATCAACGCTGGCGGACTTGGGCGTGTAAGTACAGTTATAGGTAATAGTCTCGCCCTTGTCCAGAGAAATTGACTGTCCTATGGGTGTGATAATATTTGCGGGAAGACTGTGATTTAGCCGTCCCGTCACCCGAGGCATCACAATTTCATTCATTGGAGCCTCCGCAGCTGACGCAGGAATAAAGGAACAGCTGAACAACAGCATACAGGCCAACAATGCGGCGGCAAGTTGTCTTCGTTTTATAGGGCATACCTCCTTCCACAAATTACTCCAAAGGAAACAACTCTATAGAATCCCCAATCATTGAATCATCTATCACACTCCTTTCCAACTGTGAACTGGGTACAGTTTTTACGTGCCGTCCCCAAAGGAACAGCGCGCCAACCCCAATCCCTGCGGCCAGGAGCAGAGCGGCCACCAACAACCACAAGCGGCGGTGTTTCGGTCTGGAAGCGGATATCTCCACTGGGGCTGGCGTCTCTTCTGCTGGCACATCCGGCGGCGGAGCTTCGGCGGTTTCCAGCGGGAGCGGGCCGCCCTTGAGCAGCACACCCGCCGGAATGTCAAACACCTGGCTCAGTTTCCGCAAATTTTCCGCCGAGGGGGAGAACTCCCCGTGTTCCCACCTGCCGATGGTCTGGCGGGCGACTCCCAACTGCTCCGTCAGCTCCTCCTGAGAGATGCCCTTTGTCTTTCTCAGCTCACTCAAGGAAAGGGTTGCCTTCATACTAATCAGACCTTTCAGTTTTGTCCAGCACATTTGTGTGACATAGACAATTTTTTTGATGTTACACTTCTGTTACATAGGCTTTCTGCGCAATGTAACAGCTATGTTACATAGGGATTGGATCATTGTAACTTATATGTTACAGCGCTCCGCGCCCTGGTGCTTCTGTCACTAAATACACCTGTCCATAGATATGCTGCATTATAGCACCTCCACCCCTTAAAAACAAGCAGGAGCCTCCGCCAACGGGGAGGCTCCTGCTTTTCTGTATTCTGTTTGTCTACCGGCAAAGGGTATCCAAAATCCTTTGGGAAAATGCCTCCAGGCGGTCCTCCACGCCGGGCAGGGCCAGGGCCTCGCGGGGGGCGTTGGCGGTTTCGATCAGGGCGAAGTTTTGGGGCAGGTAGAAGGACTTATTCATATTCATTGCGGAAATGACCTGCCGGGCCACCACGTCGCCGCCGGAGTAGCCGGACACCACGATGGCGAACACCGCCTTGTCGTAGAACCGGGTCAGGCGGAAGAGGGCGGTGAGGCGGTTGATGCAGGCGGTGAGGTTGGCGGACAGCGCGTCGTTATAGTTGGGGCACAGCAGCACCAGGGCGTCGGCGGTCCGGACGGCGGGGTAGACTTCATCCTGCATGACGCCGCCGTAGAAGCAGCCCCCCTGCTCCCCGAAGTGGAGGCACATGGTGTAGGGACAGCCGGAGCAGTCGCACAGGGTCCCGTTGCGCAGGCCAATCTCGTGGATGGTACAGCGCCCCTCAACCCGCTCCCGCACCTTTGACCACAGGTCCATGGTGTTGGAGGTGTGGTGGCTGGAGGCGTGGAGCACCAGCAGCTGAGGCCGCTCCTTTTGGGGCAGGGAGAAGGTCTCCACCCGCTCTGCCAGCTCCCGGGCGGCGTGGCGGTAGGCGCCCATCCGGTCGGCGCCCAGGTTCTTGGCCTGAACGTCGAAGTTGGCCAGGGAGCCGGTGGCCTCCACCAGGGGGCGGCCCACCAGGGCGCAGCCCGCCCGGTTCAGGGCCAGGGCCAGCTCGGCGGCGGCCGACTTGGTGTACAGCTCCCCCGCCCCGTCCACAATGATGCCGGCAGTGCAGCCCTCCAGCAGTTTGGGCTCCTTCCGCAGCTGGGCCAGCATCCGGATATATTCCAGATTGGTTCCGGTATCTCCCAGAGCCAGCGCAAACAGCAGCCGCTGGCCCTTCAGACTGACCAGCTTCTTCGCGGTCCGGATTGCCCGGACTTCCTGCCCGGCTAAGGTGTGATTCAGGACGCCCTCCAGCCGCTGGCCGGCCCAGCCCGCATCGGGGGTCGGATAAATGAGTGTAATCGACATAGCGTAACCCCTAAATAATCGTTTTCAGATGCTCCGCCGCCTCCCGGATGTGGGCGAAGAGCGGGTCGGGAATATGGGGCAGCAGCTCGGTCTCAATCCCGGCGGGGGTGTAGCGGTTCTTGACCCCCATATAGATGCCGTCCAGGAAGACGGACCCACAGTGCCACTCCCCCCGCAGGGTCAGCAGCAGAGACAGCGCCCCGGAGGACAGAGCGGGGGCCACGTAGGGCTTGAAGCCGATCTCCCGCATTTTCAGGTTGGCGGTGACGGTGAGCCGGGTCAGCTCCTGGGACAGGGCCTCATCGTAGCGGTCGATAGAGTTGGCAATCCACAGCCCCGTGCCGTGGGGACCGAAGGACCGGCCCTCGGTGAGGAAGGAGGCCAGCCTGGGGTCCCGCTTGGCGAAGTAGGCCGCCCGGGCGTTCATAACCCCCAGGCCGAAGCCCTGGATCTGCTCCGGGCGCAGGCCCTGGCCGTCCCAATTGCCCTTCTCGTCCCGGTTGCTCTCCAGATAGGCGGTCTTGGCCAGGGGGTCCACCGGGTCGGACACGGCGCACCACAGCCCCCGGAAGTGTTTCGCCCGGGCCATTTGGGCGTAGTGCTTCACAATTTTGGCGTTGTTCTCAAATTGGTACATCCGCACGTCCTTCACCTGGGACCCCACCGGCGGAATGCCCTTGGAGGCCACAAAGACGAACATATCACAGTCAAAGAGGTGCTCCGGGTCCACCACCTCCACCTCGGGGAAGACGTTGTAGTCCCAGGGCAGATTGATTTGACCCATCTCGAACTCCCACCGGGCTGTGGTCTGGCCGCTGAGGTCGCAGATGCCAATGGAGGAGATCACATCCCCGCCCAGCAGCTTCAGGCCGATGAGGAGGGTTGAGCCCACGTCCCCGATGGCCAGGATGTTAACCCGCTTTTTCCCCGTCTGGGGGGACCAGGTCAGAAGCTCCTCCCAGCCGGGGCGGCTGGTGTTGACAGCGGTGAGCCGGCCCTCGGCGATGGCCCGCTCCACCGTCTCGTCCACCATCAGGGGAATGGGGCGGCAGTCTGGCGGCGGCATCAGGGCCTCGCCGCAGGGGCCGCTGCTGTCCAGAGGCATCAGACGGGAGGCGTCCAGCACCTCCAGCCCGTGGCTGTCCAGCAGCTGGCCTGGGTGGTTTACTTTAAAGCTCCCCCGGCCCAACACCGGGTCCCCGGGGACGGCGGCGAACAGACGCCAGCTGTTGGCGGGCTCCACCTCCGGGCCGAACTCCTCACAGGGGGTCAGGGAGACCAGATTTGCTCCCCTGTAGTTGTAATAATACATGATAATATCACGTCCTATTTCGATTTTAGGGGTCGAAGAAGGTCTGTACAAAGGCCTCGAAGGTGGGCTTGGGGTACAAATCCCTCTCCTCCGCTTCCCCGTATTGGAAGGTGACCAGGTCACGCCCCATGTGGTACTTGTCCCGGGGGCCAAACATCTCCCCGAAAAACCGCTCCACCTCCGGACTGCCGGGGAATTGCTCCAACAAAGTCTCTTCATAGCAGCGGTAAAAGCTCTGGCTCTTTCGGCTCAGCGCCCCCGGACTGTCGATGGCGTGGAGCAGCCTGACCATCCCGCTCCAGTCCTGTGCCTGAACAGCGGCGTAAAAGTCCCGGACCTGGGCCCGTTCCCGCTGGAACCGGCGGCGCTTCTCCCCAGAGAGATTTCTGCAAACATCCTCTGTGCGGTCCACATAGGACATGAAGTAGTCCGCAAAGGTCTCCCGCAAATAGTCCGCCTGGTACGCGGCAAAGGTGCGGGGCTCGGGATAGGCCAAGTCGGGGTCGCAGTCGGTGGTGGAGCAGTGGACATAGCCCCGGTGAGAGCCGTTGAGAATGAGGTAGACGTCCCCGGTGCAGCCCTCATTGGCGATCATATACTGGCCGTAGTGCAGCAGAGGATTGACCACCGCCTCGTCCAGGGCGGCCTCCAGCTTGCCGCTCCACTGCCGGTACAGAGGTCTCTGCCACTTTTCCTCCCCCAGGTGGGGGGCGTCGGGAAAGTACTCCAGGTACAGCGCCCAGTCGTCGTCCATGCCGTACCAGTGGATGAACCGGCGAAGCACGTCCTGAAATTTTTCCTCTTGGTCTTGGCTGTAAATGCAGGGGCGCGGGAGATACCGGGCCACCTCGTCCACAGGACAGCAGAGAGGGGACAAGCCGTAGGCCGGGCCCGCGCCGCCGTTGCCCAGCCGGGTCAGATAGGTCCGGTAGTCCTCCGGGAGCGTCACCTGCATCAGCTCCTCCCAGGCCGCCAGCTCCTCCAGGGGGAGGACCGGGTTAAACAGGTGGGCGTGGCCCCAGCAGGCGAACTGAGCCAGGTCCATGTCCCACCGGCTGGCCTCGTCCAGCACGGCGCGGATCTTGGGGACGTCCAGCATAGTTTTTCCTCCTCTCGGTGGTGAAATTCCAGCGACGTCAGCCACCCCGCTCTCTTTGGCAAAGGGGCCAGGCCACCTGCGGGCAGGACGAGGGATTGTCAACGGCAGACTATCTTCTACCCGAAATTCCAAGTAGAAACAGTGCCAGCAAATCAATCCCCACCGCTTCGCGGAGCCCCTTTTCAAAGGGGCCTGGCCGCCTGCGGGCGGGACGAGGGATGAGCCCTGCGGAGCAGGGCCG
>NZ_QWKI01000137.1 GCF_009911645.1 Pseudoflavonifractor sp. 60 | reverse complement strand
CGCTTGCCCCCTTTGGCAAAGGGGGCCCCTGAGCGAAGCGAGGGCGGGGGATTGTCTTAGGACGACTGCTTCTATTTTAGGTTTCAAGTCGAAGTAATGCTTGCAAATCAATCCCCACCCGCTTCGCGGGCCCCTTTTCAAAGGGGCCTGGCCGCCTACGGGCGGGACGGGGGATGGACCCTGGGAGCGCCATCTTCTACCACAAATTTCCAGACAAAGCAGTGCCAGCCAGTCAATCCCCGCCCCTCATTACGAGTTCTGCCGCAGCAGCTGTTCCAAATCGTTCTCCAGGTAGACGGAGGCGGACAGGTTGGGGTCATAGTGCAGGCAGGTACCCTTATCGGGGCACAGGGGGAGAATGACCGCCTCGGGCAGGCGGGACAGGGTGAGGTTGCGGCCATAGAGGGTACGGTACTCCTGCTCCAGGGCCCGCATCAGGTCCAGGGCGCACTCCAGGCAGGTACGGGACAGGTTGACCACCGCCTCCCGGCTGCACTCATTCTGATAGGTGGGGGCGGCGTAGGGCAGGATATGGTTGATACCAGGCAGCAGACCGGGAACGGGAGAGGTGCGCCGCCGGACGGTATTGCCGCCGATAAAGGGATACATGGTGGACTCCACGAACCAGTGGTTGAGCCGGGGGAGGAAATAGACCGAATCCACAGGCTGTTCCAGGGTATTCATCAAATCCTTGCCGTAGCCCGACAGCACCCCCACCAGCACCACCTGAACGGGGACTCCCTCCTGCTTGAGGATGGGGCCCAGCACCTTGAACCGGAAGCCGGGGTGCATCAAATCGTCCACCAGGATCACCGGGCGGTTGAAGGATTTCAGGGTCCTCACCTGACTGGGGATGGGGGCGTAGTAGGGGAAGGCCTCCAGGGTGCTCTCCTTCAAGTCGGGGGAGTACACCTTGTCGGTATGGAGGGTCTTGGTGACGGTGTTGGGGACAATGCGGCTGCGGAGCATCTTGCCAAAGGGGACGCACATACTCTTGCCCAGGACCCGGGGGCTGGTGGGCTCGGCGGGGACGTTGTTGTACTCGGTGATCTTCTTCAGCAGCCGGTGGTGGATAACGTCGGAAGACAGGGTGAGAACCAGGGATCCAGGGAACAGGCCCGCCAGCGCCAGCTGGACCCGCTCATGGCCCCGGCGGACGGCGGCCAGGACCCGGGGATTGCGGTTCAGGGGCTCCTGGACGGCGGTGGACAGGTTTTGAATGAGGACGGTGGGGGCCCGCATATCCACCTCCCGGATGGGGGCGTCTCCTTCCCGGGCGGTGAAGCCCATACGGGCCAGCAGGGCGTCCATGGAGGGCTCCAGCTGGCCGCTGCGGGTGCGGCACACGCAGTAGACGCACTCCTGCTCCAGGGCCCAGGCGATGAGCTCACACAGCAGCAGGTGGCCCAGGTCCTTGCGCTGGGCGGTGGAGTAGTCGGTGCCCAGGGCGGTGATAAGCAGCACGTTGCCCGCGGAGCGCAGGCGGATCCGGTCGGCCAGCTCATTGTCCTCCAGAGCCTCGAAGAGCTGGGAGGCGGTGAGCAGCCGGTAGCACACAAAGCCCAGAGGGACGGCGTCGGAGGTGGCAGTCAGGATCAGCATCCGGTCCCCCTTGCTCCGGGCGGCGGTGAGGCCCCCGGCCCGCTCCGGCCAGATGGCGGCCAGGGTCCTGAACAGCCCATCGTCCACCTCCTCGACCCAGCGGAAATCCAGCTCCCCGAATCCCAGCATGGGCTTGTCCTGGCCGTCCCGGAGGTAGAGGCCATTTTGATAGATAAAGTCCTGAATCACCGGGTCGATAAAGTTGGAGATATCCCGGTTCAGGTCCACGTTCTCCCGAATGCGGGTTGAGCTGATATCCTCCAGGTGGGGGGGCAGCTGGAGGCGGATCACGTCCCCGGTAATGGACAGGTGTTCAGGCAGCTCCTGTTCCCCCGCCCGGTGGAAAATCACATGGTTCATCTGGTGGATGGACCAGGGCTGGGCCGGGGCCCGGTAGGAGGAGGCGTTGACCACCACGTCGCTCCCCGCCACAATGTACACCTTCTGGTCGGGGAACAGCTCCACCAGCCGCTTCAGGTCGGCGGGGTTGGCGATGTTCACCGGGATATCGTCGGGGAACAGGTGGACATGGAAGTCCCCGGCAATGGACAGATTGACGATCTGCCGGCGGATCAGGTGGGGCTGGGCCTTTTTGGACCAGGAGAACTCGTCCACCGCCAGATACACCTCAAAGCCCAGGTCCCGGATGGCGTGGACAATGCCCTTGTGGGACAGGGTGAAGGGGTCGAAGGTGCCGGGGAAGAAGGCAATTTTCTTGGGTCGCTCAAAGGCGAAGGGGCCGTGGTCCAGCCGACGCAGGGAGATGAACCGGTTGATATGGGCCAGCGCAGAGGCCCGGTAGAACAGGGTCAGGCCGTCCTGACGGGGGGTCTCCCGCATGAGGAAGAGCAGCTTGCGGTAGCACAGGGCAAACAGGCGGGCTTTCTCCTCATCGTCCAGAGCGGAGCTCTCAAACAGGTGCTTGCCGATGACCAGAAGGGCCTCCTGGCGCACCTCCTCCCGGTAGTGGGCCAGCCCCTGGAGCAGCAGACCCAGCAGCTCCCGGCGGCGGTGCTCGTAGACCTCGGGCTTTTCAGGGAAGCGGTCCTTGTAGGCGGGGTAGTGCTGGAGGAGGACGGCGATGGTATTCAGCGCCCCAGCCACGGCGGAGTCGTTGGGGGAGCCCAGCAGACCCTTGAGCCACAGCACCTGCTCGTCCAGCTCGCTGGGGTGGAGGTAGAGGGCGGCCTCCCCCAGATACTGGGGGATGTATTTGGAGATCTCATACTGGCCCATCTCCAGCCCCTTGCCCAGCTCCACCACCACCTCGTTGCGCTGGTCCCGGCGCAGCAGGGACAGCGTGTGGACCAGAGCGGAGCCGGCAGCGTGGCGGACTCCCACCCGCTCAGACACCTTTACCAGGTTGGAGAAGTGGGTTGCAATATGGAGGATGTGGCTCTTCATGCCGTGCTCCACCTGGTCCCGAAGCAGCTCCACGCCGGCCACCTTCACGACCCAGGGGGTCGCGATTTTCAGGTTGTCCAGGAAGACCTCGCTGGTAATATCGCTCTGATACAGGGTGTCCTCCAGGGCGGACACGTCCCAGCCCGCCCGGCGGAGAATGCGGCACTTGAGGAATACAGTGGTCAGCTGGCCCGAGGGGGTATTCTGGGCGATCTGGGCGATGCGGGCCATCTGGGGGCTGCTGCGGGGGATGTTGCGCACCGTCTCCCGGAGGAACTGGAGGGCGGCGGTGACCAGCTTGGGGTCGTCGGAGGCGGTGAAGTGGGCGGCGAAGTCCACCAGCATCTCCCGGGTCCTCTCGTCGTAGTACTTGGGGGGCAGGTGGTGGGCGGTGTCCAGCAGGGTAAAGGCGGTATCGGCGTCGGTGTGCTCCGGGTCCTGGTAGTAGCGCAGCAGGGCGTCCAGGAAGCGGGACACGTCCCCGAGGCGGGCGTGGAGGAGCATGGCCTCCACCATCAGCTTCAGGCAGTAGCCGATGTGGGCCCGCTGCTGGGGAGTCGTCTTGTGGTCGGGGAAGATGATCATGTCCAGGTACTGGTTCCACAGGGTAAAGGGGACCTCCTCCGCCGGGTCGTTCTGGGCGTCGGCGGGCACCTCCTTCCGGTAGACCAGGTGGAATTTGGCGATGATCTGGCCGATGAGAGCGCCGGCCTGACGGCGGATGTCACCCTCCCGGTGGACCAGCAGCTCATAGAGGAAGGACAGGGCCTGAGTCTTCTGGCGCACCGACAGATAGGTGAAGTACTCCTCAAAGATGTTGAGGTAGGCCCGCAGCTGCTGCCAGCTCTTGGCGGAGCGGGCCGACTCGATGATGTTGCCGAACTTTTGCTCGTTGGACAGCATGTGCATCAGCTTCAGGCTGTGCTCCACCGACAGGAGGATCAGGCCGTCCAGCGTCTCATCGGGACCCATGAGGGCGGGGTCCTTGGGGGGAGCGGGGGTCTGCCCCTCGCCGGTGAGGCCCACATCGACCCCCAGGCGGCGCATATAGTCCTCAAAGTCGTGGAGCTTGCCATAGACCAGCTCATACCGGCGGCGCTTCTTCCGGTCCACGTTGTCCAGCTTGGACAGAATGACCTGGAAGGACTCCTCCAGGGGATAGAGCACCACGATCTCCTCCCCGTTGGGGCCCCGCTCCGACTTGGAACGGAAGTCGGCGTAGATGAGCAGAAGGGACTCCACCGACAGAGACTCCAGCTCCAGGTCCCAGGTGGAGTGGTTGGAGGCAATGTGGCTGATGTCGTCCATTTTCCGGGCCAGCAGCCACTGGTCGGTGTAGTAGTAGTGGAGGTAGGGGACCCGCTCCCCGGGGCGGCAGCCGAACTTGCCCAGGTCGTGGGCGGCGGCGGCGGCGGAGATGAGGGCCAGGTCCACGTCCACTCCCGCCTCGGCCAGCCCCCGGGCGCAGGTCATGGCCACGTGGTGGACGCCGGTGATGTGGCTCAGGGTCCGGAAGGGGGTGTACTCCATGCCCAGGCGCATGAGGGGGTAGATGAACTCGTTGTGCCAGGCCTCCCGGAAGCGGCGGTACTCCTTGCCCTTGTCGCACTTGGAATACTCCTCCTCGCTGAGAAAGTCGAAGTTCCAGAAGGGGTCCAGAGGCAGAGAGGCCCGTTCCTGGTACAGCAGCACCTGGAGGACGGTGAGGTAGAACAGAGCGCCCCCTCCGCAGCGGGGCGCCTCCGGAGCAAAGCCGTTGTCCGGGAACATGATGCGGCAGATGTACTGGTAGCAGAAGGGCCCCCACCCCTTCTCCGGCGGCTGGGGACACAGCTTGTCCAGCATGGGGCTGCACAGCTCCAGCACCCGGGCGCAGGTGATGCGCTCCCTGATGGGGAACAGGTCGGACAGCCCCCGGTTCCACCCCTCCGACTTCATCAGCTCCTGCACAGCCCGGCGGCCGACCACCGGACCGATCAATTTGCGGGCGTTGAGGGCGTCATAGATATCGCGGTTCAATTGGCGGGTCATTTTATACATACGGCCACCTCATTCTCCAACCCCGCTGGGCCGGGGCGGTAAATTTTCTCATGGTAATTGTAACACAATCGGTCCGCTTTGGAAAGAGGAAAGCGGCGGATATTTTAATTTATATAATTGTTATTGACAATCTATATTGAATATGGTATTATAAGTAATGTAAGGTAACTACCTTCAATGATATAATTTTTTAAGGAGGGCCTATCTAAAATGAGACACAAAATTATTGCACCTTTTGCATTTATTGTTATGGCATTGTCTGTTTTGATAACTTGCTCTGCGGCTGGTGCAACACAGGAAGAGGAAAAATTTTCTCGCAAATCTCTTTCGGAACAAATGGATGAAATTAACGATAATTTATACGAATTATCTGACAATCCCGCCTTTGGTGGCTTCTACTACGAAGGAGATACCCTGATTGTCAACGTAGTTGAGGGACAGCCTATCGCTTACCACCAAACTCCATCTTTTTTTTCAACATATCCGGATGTAGAAGTTCATTATCGTACAGTGAAATATTCACTTGATTTTTTGGAATCTGTCAAGGACGCTCTTGTCCCTCAAATGAGCTCTTTGGGGATATCTGTTTTGGATGCAAACGAAGCAACCAATCAAGTGGATATTTATCTCAGCCATACTGGCGAGCAAGTCCAATCTACTATCATACAATTGATAGACAATTCTTTTGGGATCTCCGATTTTCTGAATTTTATTGACTATAGCAACCTATCCATCCGAAATAATATTGGGGATGTATCAGACGAACCATCCAACATAGATACCAATTCGGTGGCTCTATCAATTGGATTATTTTCCCATGGGGATAAAATTATAATAAATAATCATAGCTATACTCTTGGTCCAGCCAGTTCTCCCTCCATAGCATATACAGCAGGGCATGATTATTCTTTACAGCCAGCAGTTTATGATTACACAGATTCTACTAAGCAAATTGGTACGATTGCTACCAGTAAATTTGGTGGCAGTGATGGAGATTGGGGCAGGATTCAAGCTGTATCTGGCTGTTCTTTCTATCCACGATCTTCATTTAAAACTGCCGCAATGGGGCAAACGGTTTATATGCATGGTGGTAAATCAGGTTGGACAATTGGAACTGTAAAGGGCACTGATCAAACTGTTATGATAAATGCTGCATTGAAACCCCTTACTGGTATGTTTTCTGCAAACTACCTAAGTGCAAATGGCGACAGTGGAGCGGGAATTTTTTCTTCTACCAGTAACATCGACCCAAATGTTGCATACGGTGTCCATAGTTCCTCAACCTATTACATAGAGACAGGTGCATGGGCTGGAACAAGCTATTTCACTCCTTCCAATAAGTTGTCATAACTTTTATTTGTAAAATGAGCCAGGCAAACAATATTGTCTGGCTCATTTTTTATCTTCTCGGTAAACGCCTTTTTAGGAACCGTCCCACCACGGCTCCAGCAGCAAAATATTGCCGCACAGGCAAAGCCACACCAGCTGGATAATCAGAGAGGCCAGCACCAAGGACAGTAGGACGATCCAGGTCCGCATAGCCCGTCTGGGACTCCTGCGAAGCGGTGGGGATTGATCTGCTGGCACTGCTTCTACTTGAAATCTAAAAATAGAAGCAGTCGTCCAAAGACAATCCCCCGCCCTCGCTTGCCGCCGGAAGTCCATTTTTGCTTGCTGGGGTAGCACCCCAGACCCTTTGAACAGCCCCTTCTGGAGCTGGCTATGCGTTCGGGAACCGAACGCTTCTATCCCACGTCATGAGCATTTTTACTTAGAAGCTGTATTCATAAGCGTTTGAGCAGCGTGTGGAAATGAGAAATTATGACCATAGCCTCAGCAGAGGAAACG
>NZ_QWKI01000136.1 GCF_009911645.1 Pseudoflavonifractor sp. 60 | reverse complement strand
GGTCTTTTTGTGTTGCTTTTTTTCTCCTTCCTCTATGTCCACAAATTTATTTCATTTTCCTATTGACTTTTCCTTTGTAGACTTTTCCCTCAGATAGAGTTCTTCACCTATCTACTCGAAAAATAATCGGTTAGGTCACAAAAATTTAGAAAAGCCGAACAAACATATTTTTCCTATATTGTATTGCTTTTTAGCGGCTTTATCAATGTTAGCTTTTGTGGAACGAATAGGGCACAGGCATACCACCCCCTGCTGAACGCGCTCGGAAACCCTTGATACAAGCGGCTTTCAAATGCCTAAATGCTAACAGTCCAGCCGTGGAAAATAAGCGGTTTTATAGCGCGTTCAACCCTATCTCCCCGCCCTTTCCCATTCGGGGTGGCTCTGGAGGATATATCCCCGCCGCGCCGGGAGGGGTGGCACAGCCGGGGCGGGCCGTCAAGGGCAAGCCGCCGCAGGTGGCGGTGCTACGCACCCTTGACTGCCCACTCCCGTCTGTGCTCAATAGTAGGCGGCGACGGGGGATATACCACCAGAGCCCCTATGCAAAAATGCGCGGGGACAACGATTGCTTTGGGACATTTTGTCTCAAAGTGCAAAAAACGGGGAGCGATACAACATCGCTCCCCAGCAAGTCACCGCTCCACCAGCGCAGAAAATGGTTAATGCTATTTAACATCATGTAACAATTCTTCCGGGGAAATCCCAAACAGTTTTGCCAACGCAATCAAGTTACTGGTGCTGGGGTCGGATGCGCCGCTTTCCCACTTGGAAACAGCCTGTCTGCTAACTCCTATTGTCTCCGCAACAAATTTCTGGGTCATTTGACAGCGTAGACGGTTAGCCTTGATGGCCTCCCCTAAGGAAACCTTTGTTGCCTGCTTTTCCTCACGCACATCTTTGGAGCGTATATACTTCAAAAGAGCGCGTACCAGAAGAACAACAAGGTAGACAAAGGCGGCGAAAAGGGGGATACCGATTACCAATACAAGGATAAAATTTGTTTGCATAAATCAATGTGCTCCTTTCTTTTGATGGCATCAGTATAGCATAGACCGTAGATAACATCCACCAAGTATCGCGCAACTTTGGGTTGCAAGCAGGTTGCTAAAGCAAAATTAGAAGAAAATTATCACTTTTTCTTTTGTCGTTCAACTGTGCCTTTGGGACAAAATGTCTCGAAGTCACTATGCAATTATTTTAAGTTTTCGGATAGAATGGCCGGGGTCTGCTGGGGGCCGCCTTGATAACCAAAACAGGGCGGCCCCCAGCAGGTTCCGGCCATATCGCTGAAAAACCGCCGCTTTGAGTTTCACCCAATGGCGGCGGTCTGGTGTAGGTTGGCTCCATTCTTTAAGTGTCGTGTTATTATACCCTTGTCAAATACGCTAATAGGACTTGGAAATGCATCAGACGACACGAAACGCCAAATTAGCAAAAGCTCCATTTTCATTAGCAGTTTCCCAAAAATCGTTCTATTCCTCAGAGGACAAAACTTCTTCGCATCCAATTTTTTCTTTCCTGCTATCAGGCATCACTCCGAACTATTTACAAAGAAAAGTGCTGAAATTTTGGAAATTCCAGCACTTTGGCACCCCGAACTGGGCTCGAACCAGCGGCCTACTGCTTAGGAGTAGATTCCGCAGGCTTGCGGCGGTTACTCACAAACCACCGCAAAGCCTTGCAAACACTCACTTTTTTCAAATTTCATCCCCCACGATTTGCCACGGTTTCTTGCTAATCACGGCCATTTTTCAGGGCCGCAATTAGCAAGCGATTAGCAAGGGGGCGAAAAATCGCTTGATGGTTCAGAGTTCGATTCATTTCAAGTGCGCAAAAAAGTGGCTCTTGATTATCGTGTACCCTGTTCTCTGCTGCCTTTTTGTTGTTTCCGGGAAGGGATGTTCAAAAGATCCTGAACACGATCTTCCAACAGTTTTTCCAGATAGTCCAGATGGGTGTCTGTGACCATTCCAGCAGGATAGCGGTGGAATTTGAAGCCAATCATACGGCGAAGCTGGGCCTTCTGAACTGGCCCCATCACCGCATGGCAGATGTCCTCGTAGGATACCTGATAGGGATTTGTCCGCATTTTTGCATAGGCTTCAAAGTGAGAGAAGCTGTCAAGGTCATCCTTGCCCGCAAAGGCCATCAGGGACAAGCCGTTGTCAAAAATGGGGGCTGGAGCGATAATCTGTCCGGTGTGGTTGTTCCGCAGCAGGCCAAAGTTTCCAAAGTGTCTGTCCTCGTTATAAATCAGCGCGTCAAATACCAGCATACTCCGCAGCTGCTCTCCAAACACCCCACCCAAGGCATCATAGTAGTCAAGGCAAGCCTGGATGCCGCCAGTCTGCACAATGCGCCCAATGGGAATGAAGGCTGTGTTAATGTCGGTAAACAGCCGGCATTTGGAAGCGGTGATGCCCTTCCAGTTTTCCAGATCATAATGCACCGCATTAAGGCCCATGACAGCGGCAATCTGAGAAGCGTAGGCTTCACAATATGGCTCCCGCCCACTATTGGAAGCGCCGCTTGTTCCACCCTTGTAAAGATAGATGCCATCGCCCTCGATCAGCCGCCATGCTTTGGGAAGCATACCGCTGGTAGTCAACTCGGGGGAGGTAGTAAACGCCTCATGGCTCCGGCCTGCGCCGGTATAGGCTACCAACGCCAGAATTTCAGAGAAGCGGTTCTCATAGAGGTTATACGCCTCGAATGTTCCCTCAAAGCTATCCGGGACGACCCAATAGCTGTCGTTCAGAGACAGGCCTTTACAAACATCAATGATTCCCTTGGTATCGTTGTGGCTCAAATTCAAAGTTTTGAGTATCTGATCCACAAAAGTGCGGTTTTTGGGAATGACCCTCCTGCCGAGCCAGCGGATGATCCCCTCGCTGGTCCGCTCTAAATCCAGAGGCATAAGCGGAGCGTATTCTTCCCGCACGGAGAGGACCTCGGCAACGAGGCCGTCCAGCCCCCGCTTCTCCAAAGAGAAACGTATCAGCTCGGTATCGTAAAGGCGCAGACTATAAATGTCGCTCATGGGAACCTCCTTTCCATGCAATCAGTAAAAGTTAATGCTATTTTACCATAGAAATCAATATCAGGCAAGCGGCGCAGACTGATGTTTCTATGTATAGAAAAACGGACAGGAATGGTTATCATTCCTGCCCGTTGGCATTTATGCGTTTCTACCGGCGAGAGCTGTCAACAGCGCTGCCATATCCGAGGATTCTGTAAGGAGTTTGAGAAGCAGCTGCTGTTTGGCTACTGCGTCAAGATTTTGAAGTGGGTCGGATGCTGGGGCCTGTTGTTCCCTGGGAGCCTCGACCGCCGCTGTGGTTTCCGTTGTACTTCCTCCCCCATAAAACTCTTTCTGGAACCTTGCGGCGTTTACACGGCGATCATCGTCCAGGATGTGGGCATACCGTTCCGTCACCATCGTGGCCTGTGCATGGCCGGTGTCGCCTTGGACGGCCTTGATGTCGCCGCCGCTGAGTTTGAGCTTGTAGGTCGTGCTGGTGTGGCGGAGACTGTGAAAGACTACCTTGGGGAGATTATTGTCCTTAATGAGCTTGCTAAACGCCCGGTTAATAAAGTTTGATTCTGTGGGCGTTCCCTGGGTGCTGGCGAATACAAGGTCATAATCTCTGTATTCATCCCCCAGTAGTTCTTTCAGCTCATCGACCGTTTTCTTGCGCTCTACCAGCATTTCAGCCACCGCTTTGGGAAGAAACACCTTTCGCACACTTGTCCTGGTTTTCGGTTCTTTCAGAGTCAGTACGGTGGAGTTGCACCCCCGTATCGTGGGAAACTTGAACATGATACCCTTTTCCCCGAGTTGAGCCAGAGATTCCCTGGAAATCCGCTGAAGCTCCTTGTCAATGTAGATATAGGCACAGTCATGGTCGATACTGTCCTGGCTAATATCGACACAGCTCCATGTGAGGCCCAATAGCTCTCCCATGCGCAGGGAACAGGCAAAGGCCAGATTGATCGCCAGGGAGAGGAATGGGTCGTCACACAGAGATAACGCTTTCATCAGTGTCTGAGCGTCCCAAATATCCCGTTCATGTTTTTCGACCTTGGGAACCGTGGCGTTCTGCGCCGGATTTCTTGCCAGCATCTCCCACTTTACTGCCTGATTAAATGCGTTCCGTAGAAGTTTGTGTATCTCCCGTATTGTGCTGGGAGAGACAAACTCACCGTCGGGATGTCCGTACCGGGGAACCGCTTTCACGGTTTGGAGGTCTTTGTAGAATTTGGTTATCATCCGGGGGCTGATGTCATCGAGCTTTACATCCCCGACAATGGGTTTGATGTAGTTGTCGATCAAAGCCTTATGCCCATCAAAGGTGGAGGGTGTCCATGTGCTGACACCATAGAGAGACACATACTCATCCAGGAAGTCGGACAGAGTATCGGCGCTGGGCGGGATGAACACGCCGGTGTCGATCTGATGCTCAATTTCTGCTTTGCGCTTTTTGGCTTCCGCATGGGAGCCGCAAGTTTCCCATTTCTGGCGTTTGGCACCGTTGCTGTCCGTGTAGGTGTAGACAACGGAATACTTGGTTTTGCGCTTGATGATAGACGCCACAGTGGTTCCTCCTTTCAGCCAGTAATTTTGGTGTAGCGGTTTTGGGACTTGTACCACGATTCAAAACTGTCCTTGTAAATGCGGATTTTGTCGTTTGCCTTAACTGTGGCAAATAAATGGCGTTTGTTTACCATGTTATAAACACTGTTGCGGTGTATGCCCAGCAGCTTCGCAACATCGCTTACCGATAAGGTGGCGTCCAAAAGTTCCTGTGGCGCTGTGTCCTCCGGTTTCTTATAGTGGGACTGTCCCTGATACCACGCTTCAAAATTTTCTTTCAGGATGCGGGTCTGCCCATCGACCTTGAAGATCTCAAAGGGTGCATGGTTCTTTATCAGTTCGTAGACAGAGCTGGGATTCAGACCCAAGATGTCAGCCGCTTCCGGGACGGTCAAGGACGCAGGAAGCAGTTGGCCCGGTTCAGGCCCGTTGACCTTTTTATAGCGAAACTGCCTGCCGTACCATTCCTCAAAGCTGTCCAGCATGATACGCATTTTGCCGCCAACAAGGATAACTTTGAAACGTCCTTGTTTTACAAGCCAGTATGCCTCGACCTTTTTCATGCCGAGCAGCCTCCGCATTTCAGGAACAGAGATGCTGGTTTTTTCCATGCAGAAGTACCTCCTATGTAGATTTTGTGCCCCGGTTTATTGGCTGACAGAATATGTAGCTTGCCAATGTAGCCAAGGCTTTTGCCTTGACTACATTGTAGCGGGGAGGTTCACTTTACTCAAATGTGCGATTGTGCGGGCCTATCTGAAATTGTACATTTGACAATCACCCTTTGTCCAGCCATTCATCAAAGCTGGCTTTAGAGATACGGAGCTGGTTTCCAATCTTGACGCTCCGAAAGAGATTTTTCTTGATAAGGATATAAGCGGACGACCGGCTAATATCCAAGATAGCCATAATATCGTCTACGGAGTAGGCCCGTTTTTCGTTGCCAGAAGCAGGGGGGTGTTCTGTATTACGGGTGTTGAGTTCTGCCAAGCGCTGCTCTATCAATTCATCAGTCATGCCCGCACCTCCTTAATATCTATCATCGCCCAGGCGCTTTTTCTTGTGGACGATGCGATAATCGTAGCCGTCCCGGACGTGGCAGTACATACAAGGTTCTTTCGTTTGGGTGCGGTCGATCCGCCTGACAATGTGTTCAGGTGAGTAAATAAACTGTTTGAGGCAGGTGCCACAGAGCGTCAGCACCATTTCAGCAGGCACATCATCCTGCGGTTTATCAGCGGGCCGTTCCTGCGTTTTCTCGCCGGGGTCTTGCAGGCCAACACTGATGCCGAGGGCCTCGTCGATGTAGTCCATCACATCATCGTCCAAGCATCCCACATAGTCGCCCAGCCTGCTCTTATCAATCGTTCTGATCTGCTCCAGCATAGCCATCGAACTCTGCGGAAGGCCGAAGAACGGCGGGATGCCGATGTGGGTCGGCTGGCGGAGTTTCTTCACTCTGGTGGTGATGGGCGCGATGATGATGGTGGGGCTGAAAGAATTCCCCACATTGTTCTGGATGACAAGGACGGGCCGCGTCCCTCCTTGCTCAGAGCCGATCACCGGGTCTAAATTGGCATAGTACATCTGGCCGCGCAGCACCTCGTCTGGCCGTTCCCTTTTCATAAAGGACACCTCACTTTTATGTGATTTGCCCTTGCAGCCAAATACCCATTACTTCCCAGTCAGTGCGCAAAACACACCTGACCGCCAATCCATCCAGAGACTTATTATCATAAACTGGCGATTGGCCGTCCCCACGTTGACGGTCAGATATGTAATGCACACTATTTGTCCTCGACACCCCGTGTGCAGGCCGAAGCCTGGGAAGTCGCCAAGCGGTGGTCTGCTCACCACCTCACGGGAGTTTCACCCCAACTGTCGTTCTGACAGAGCCGCCCCCATTGTTTGAGACTGTGGCTGGACGGGAGTACCATTATCATTCCGACTGTCATCGCCATATCAGGGGCAACCTGATACTTACAAAGGGAGTTCTCGCTCAGCGTGGTTAGGATAGGAGTTTGAGGAACCTTATTTCAACGGTTCATAATTCTCCAACAATCCAGCTTCATGGCGTACCCTGTTGTGGTGGCTCGTGCTTTCGCACATCGGAACTGATGTACTTGACGAATGGGTATTCGGTTGTCAAGGAGCATCGAGGGGCCTGTGGCCCTCTCAGCTCCCTACTACAACTTTCAACGCTTCAAACCGACATTATTTTTTTAAGAAATTCAAAATAAATTTTTCAAAGGCATCTTTCCACCTTTGGATAGTCCGATCACTGACTTTGTATTTCTTGCACAGACCATTTGTGCAGGAACGCTTTGCCCCAGCCAGATAGAGTTCCAGCAGCTCTTCCGCCCAAGGTTTCCACGTTTTAAGTGCCTGCCTCAATTCGCCCATAAAAACCGTGTCCATCGCAAGGCGTTCAAGATTGAAGTCAGAGGGGACACACTCATGGAGAGATTCAACATCAGTGTCAGCGATGCCAGCGTCCAGGGAGAGGTGCGAGTGAAGCGTACCGATTTTCCTTTTCCGCTGGTGAACCGTGTTCTTGCTGTTCCACTCCCGGTATTCCGTGGTGGCCATCTCAATATACATACAGTCCAGTTCGTCTCCGTCTGCAAAGCAGTCCTTCATAAAACAGCGGCGTTTCTCCATAGGAAGCCCTCTGTTTTCTTTCATAATGGCATTCCATTCTTCTCGTGTAGCAACTACAAGCTGCCTAACACCATCAACCTGCTTATAGATTAAATATGTAGTTTTCATTGTGTGATCTCCTTGAATTTTTGAATTTTTGAAGGCCAAAAATTCAGGAGATCACGGGTAGCGGCAAAGTGCCGCCTGCCAAGCAAACAGGTTCATTCCTACTCCATTTCTGGAGCGGCAACAAAAAAAGACCGGGCATTAGGAATAGGAGGGGGGCTTACCCTCTCATATTCCTAATGTCCGGCCATTTGGTGACTAACGACCTTGCGGCCATTGACCCGTTGCTCGGTACTCTTAAATCTTATTCTGTTGTCACTTCCTTAAAGATGATATTTGAGGCTAAACCGGCCCGCCGGTACAACACTTTCCGGCGTAGAGCCAGATCGACCTCCACGATTTTGTGACAGCGGGGGCATTTGATCTCGACCTTTCCTGTGGTGGGTGATACCTTGTCCATCACGCGCCAGTTACATTCGGGACACCTGACAGCAACATTTATGGGTCGGGGCATCAGTCATCATCCTCCTTCTCAACATCGACCAGTGCATGAGGGTTCTGTAAGTATTCCTTTTTCAGCAGGCCAAGCCGCTTGAGCCTGATAGCCATAGCCTGTTTTGATACTCCGAGGAACTCTGCCATTTTGCAAAAACGCTCGTATTCTTTGGGACGGTATATCCTGTTCAATATCTCAATACCGTTCTCCAGATCAAACCTGTAAAGTGCCTGAAGTACGACTTCTATGGGAAGTAGGAGGGAGGACGCCAGATTGTCAGCCTGCCACTCATCCCAATCCTGGATGGGGTATTGTGGGCTTTGTCCCCGGTAGCAGATAATGCGGTTTTGGATTACTCTATCGGTAGGATGCAGGTCAGCCAAAATCTGATGTGCTGTTTCATGCGCTATGGTAAAATGATACCTTCCGTATTGGATCGGATCATTTTTCAGGTCTTTCTCCACTAAAAGAGTCCTTCCATCAAGGTAGTAGAAGTAAGGTTGTCCACTATCATCATAGACTTCAACTCCAACTTCCTTAAATGCGGTCATTCCAAGGGTCAATCCGTCTTTTGACAGGTGGAAATGGTCGATGTAAAGTCCACAAAGCCCGCAGGCCAGGATTTCCGGGTCAACATGATCGACCTGCTTGCCTGTAAACCGGGGCAAGTTCTTATAGTCGTTAAAAATGCGAGTTGCTATCTGTTCAAGATCATTTCGAGATAAGTAGCCCATCTTCACACAGCCTCCTGTTCTGTAGCTACAGACCTGAGCTCTCCCACATGCCAAAGACGGATTTTCGACAAAAAAAGACATCGCCCCCTTGACATAATGTGCAATTTGGTATAGTATATATGCAGGTTATTGCACTCATATTATAGACGAGCATACTGCATATGTCAAGAGAAAAGTATGAAGTAAGTTGCATATAGATAGAGGTGGTATGGTGAAGTTCGCAGAGAAAGTAAAGTCCGCAAGGAAAAATATGGGCTATTCGCAAAAGCAGCTTGCGGAAGCTGCTCACCTTTCGCTCCGCACAATCATTAGCTACGAAAAAGGAGATAGCTGTCCCAGGAAAGGAGAAACATATACCGCTCTGGCAAAGGCGCTCAATGTTTCTGCAAGCTACCTCTTGACAGAAGATGAAGCGTTTGTTGTTGCCGCTGCTGAAAAGTACGGCTCCCGTGGGGCGGCCCAGGCCCAGGCTGTTATTGATGGGTTTTCTGGCCTGTGCGCTGGTGGCACGCTTTCTGAAGAAGATAAGGACGCAGTAATGAAAGCGTTGCAGGATATTTATTGGGAGTCCAAGGCAAGGAACGTGCAAAAGTACACGCCCAAGAAGTTTAAAAAGTCCTGATTATGAGACAGTAACCTGTGTATAATTTGTGCTTTTGGGGGTGGAACATCTATGCTGAAAAGAGCGGAAACAATTTATCACAAGGCTAACGAGCTTGTAAAACGCTGCGGAACGCGGAACACCTTGCAGATTGCCGGTGAGGTCGGCATTTACATACATCATATTGATGATTTCAAGGAACTTCTGGGAATGTATAGCTACCAGCACAAAGAGAGACATATCCTGCTGAATTCCAACATGGACGACATTACAACTCAAATGGTTTGTGGACATGAAATCGGCCACGATGTCCTCCATAGGGAACAGGCCAAGGTCGGGATGGGCCTTCAGGAGTTTACCCTTTTTGATATGCGGAGCGAGATGGAGTATGAGGCCAATGCCTTTTCAGCCCATTTGCGGATTGACACTGAGGAATTGTTTGAGCTTGTGGGGCAGGGGCACGATGTGGTACAGCTTTCCTCGATCATGGGAACGAATATCAACCTGATGCTTATCAAACTGCACGAACTCAATCGCATGGGGTGCCAGCTTAATCTTCCGTATATTCCCCGTTCAGATTTTCTAAAAAATGTAGCAGTATAAAATAGAAACCGCCCCTATGGCTACTAATACATAACGCTTCTGTAATCGGCACAAGACGACAGGCTGGAAGAAAAAACTATTTTGTCCGTATCCATTAAACCACTTGTATTCTTGGTAAAGTTTCTGCGCACGTTTCTCCAACAGATTCTTTATAGGGGAAAAGAAAATAGGACTACCCATCTAAGCGAGAAGGGTAGTCCTGTTTTTACGATTTTTGCATTATGTTGAGTAAGTCCTGATAGGTTTTGACAACATCATAGACAACACAGCAGTCGGAAAGCTGGGCAAAAAGCCTTTTTGCACATTGGATTTTTGCACGCTCTATTGGCTTCAAATTCAGTGATTCCATTGTCCCCTTTGTTTCAGCGATAAAGAAAATATGTTTGACGCTTCCTTTGTAAAAGGCGATCGCCCAGTCCGGGGAATAATTGCCCACCGGTGTTGGAATGGAAAATCCCTTGGGAAGTTTGGCATATACACAGACTTCATCCGCCAAATCCATTTCTTCAGCAAATTTGCGCTCTACACTTTGGCCGTCTTTCGCATAGCCATCTGCAAAAACATAGTCCTGCACGTTTTTCTTTGCCCGATAGGCCCGTGAAAAATCTGTATTCTTCTCAGCTGTGAAAATGGCGCTGTCATAAGTCCCATCAATCTGATTGTAGGTGATTTGTTCCACGATCATATTGGCCTTTTGCTCATTGATAAGGCGGATAACTCTCGTTATAAATTCTTCTGGATTATTTTTGAACGCTGCAAATTTGTCCAACCTGATCCCCGCGAGTATTCTGGCAACAGATTTTCGGGTTAGCTTTGCGCCTTCTGCAATCTTCCCAATCAGATCATATCGGACAGAACTGCTTTCGGTTCTTTTTAAGGTAAATGTCGTGCTGTGCTCTGCTACAAATCCAGTCCCACCCTTCAGCTGTTCCGCATTCAAATCATATTCCTGCTCACCTACAGTGACAGTATACCGGAGTTCAGAAACGAACAGCTCCTTGTCAATATGAGCAATCGCTTTTTGTATCAGTTCCTCACTGTCAAATTCCACGGTATAGGCGTACTTGTGGTTGATGTAGTTCCAGAGGGTTTGAAACTCCTTTTTGTAGAAGTTGTCGTTCAGCGCATTTTCCTGGATTTTGGTTTCCCGGCCATCATGGATCATACCGTCCAAAGCGTGTTCATCAAAGATGCTCTGCACCAGTGCATGGACGCCTTCAGAAATTTCTGCGCAGCTTTCCGGCAGCGGTGCCAATACACCGTTTGCCAAGTCTGCGCGGTATTTTTCTGTTACATGGTCATCCTCGTCAATATAGTCGTTTTTGATGAGGTAGCGGTAAATATCGTTGGCCTGCTTTTCTGTAACTGTCACATCGTTCCCATTGATTACAACAGTCTTGCCAGCAAAATATTCCTTTGTGGCCTTGGTGGGGCGCTCGTAGAGATCCTCCCGGATGCCGCGCTGCAAGTCCGCTACGAAATCCCGATAGCCGTCCGAGGCAATCACGGTCAACTGATTGATTTGCTGCACTTGAGCACCGAGGGTATCCGCATCCATACGGTCGCCGCTCTGGTTGACGCATAGACGTAGCCCCCGGCCTACCTCCTGACGTTTTTGTGTCGGGGAGCTGCCACCGTGCTTCAAGGTGCAAATTTGAAACACGTTCGGATTATCCCAGCCCTCCCGCAGGGCGGAGTGGGAAAAGATAAACCGAACCGGATTGCTGAACGACAGCAATCGCTCCTTGTCCTTCAAAATCAGGTCGTAGGCGGAAATATCATCGCTTTCATCGCTGCCACGCTTGAGGGAACTGTCCACCTTGCGCCCCTTCTTATCAATGCTGAAATATCCGGCATGGGTCTGATGAACCTCTATACCACGAAGGTACTGCTCATAAGGCGTATTAAACAAGGTAAGATATTCATCCAGAATATCGGTGTACTCCTGCTCAAAAATCTCGCCGTATTCAGAGTTGACTTCGTTCCCATCTTCATCATATTTGTGGTACTTTGCTACCTCGTCAATGAAGAACAGGGAAAGCGTCTTGATACCCTTGGCGAACAGCTCCTTCTCTTTCTCAAAGTGAGAACGAATGGTTTCTCGTATCTGCACCCGGCGCAGGTCGGCCTCGGATACATCACCTGTCACTTCACCAACATGGATGATCTCGCCGTTGGTGAAGGACACTATTCCACGGATGGGGTCAACCTCGTTGATGCGAAAGCCGCGGTACTGCTCCATATTCTTGGAAAGCGCATACAGATCATCGTCTACACCGACAATGCGCGTTTCCCGGTTGACGGACTTATCATAGCCAATCTCAAATTCCAGCCGCGCCATAGGCGGCTTTTTCGGAGAAATTACAATGCTTTCCAGGAACAGATAGCTGTCTGTTCCACGCAGATTTTTGATGTCAAAGCCTTTGACCTCAATGCGTTTGACGAGGCGCTTGTTGTAAGCATCCAGGGCGTCCAGCACATAGACCAGGTTGTGGTGTTGCTTGTGGGTGGCGGAGTAATTCAGGCAGAACAGCGGATTGAACTCCTTTAAACTTTCCTGGGTGGCAATTCCGCCCATCTTCTGGGGCTCGTCCAAAATAACGATAGGTCGGTTAGCCTTTATCACATCAATGGGTCGCCGGGAACCAAAATCGTCCAGCTCTGTGCGGATTTTCCGGGCATCCTTACCCCTGGCATTGAACGCTTGGATATTGATAATCATCACGTTAATATCCGAACTCTGGCTGAAGTTGTCGATTTCCGCCAGATTTTTGGAGTCGTATATGAAGAAGCGGGCTTTCTTTCCGTAATGCTCCATGAAGTGGTCCTGCATGGTGCCAAAACTCTTGTGGACACCCTCGCGGATAGCGATGCTGGGGACCACCACAATAAACTTGCTCCATCCATACCGCTTGTTCAGCTCGAACATAGTCTTGATATACACATAGGTTTTGCCCGTGCCGGTTTCCATCTCCACATCCAGGGAACAGCCCCCCAGGTTTCCAGTCAGCTTGTCCGAGAGCTTAATGTTGTTCCGGGCCTGTATCTTACGGACGTTCTCCAAAAGCTGTTGAGCAGTCAACTGCACCTTGGCGTTGGCAAAGCCCATATACAGCTCTTCCTCCGTTTGCAGCCAGCTTTCGGCGGTACGCTTGACCTCTGCCACATCCCGGCGGTATGTAAAGCGGTCATTGAAGGGCTGGCCAGCGAAGACGTTCACCACGCTGTCCACGGCCTCGGTCTGGTAGGGCTGGATGGTAAATTTGAATTTCATGTCGTTGTTACCCCCTCACCCGTTTTGGCTCTCACAATTTATTCCATAGGATATCATTTTTTCCCCAAGTTCAGAAAGCATATATATATTTTTTACGCCTGTGTTGAATAAGACCTCAGATTTGACAATACGAACAAGGCCATATTGCTCTAATCGCTTCACGACGGGGCTTTCACTTATGTTAATCTGCTGTTTACATTCGTTCAAATACATCAAGTCCATTGAAAAAATATTCGATAAAACCCAGCCTAATCTAAAAAAATCACTTTTTGCAATAGAACCAGCCTTGTAGGATCGTAGCAGATTTGCATATATGTCAAGCATATCGATTTCATTTATTGCCTCTATAGTATAGATAAGTTGTCGCACTGTTTTTTCGTAATTTCTGTTATCTGAATCGAAATTTTCAGAAAATTTAAGCCATTCCTCAAAATCTGCATCTTGTTTTGTCAGAACTTGATATAGTTTTTGGCAAAGAAGCGTCTCGGATATACTTCTTGCAAGGTCAACTGTAGGAGCAGCAAACGGCAGGACAATCGAAAGCAAGTCAATAGCATATTGAGTTAAGGCATTTGTGATACCTTGCTTGTTTGAATCCATCACAGCACCTTCCTCACTGTTTTGGGGCTATAGGTTGCAAAAATCTGCTCAAAGTTAGTGGCAACGCTGTCATTTGCCATAGAGCTGTCCCGGAACACGGCGTAGAAGGGGTGGCGTTTGGCAATTTCGGTGACAGTTTCCTCGGTGACATTCTGGTCAAAACAGGCCAGCAGATAGCCGCCCGCCACGGAAAACACTTTCTTCCCGGCAATCACCGTTTCCTCGATGGAGCTGGACAGCAGGATACCCAAATCCAGCATGACCTGGAACAGAAGGTCCTCTGGGGTACGGTCGGGCTTGATGTTGTCCGCCCATTGGGCAAGCATCTCCTGCGTTGTCTCTGCCGGACTGTAGTAAACATCCTCCATGTTGGTGGTGTCTACCCGGAACACACGAAAACCGTAGTCGATCTCCACCCCGGTTTCCGCCCGGATTTTGTCCCCGGCCCGGCGGATGCGTTCCTCGCCGATGTCGCAGATGGTTTCATAGCCGGCTTTGCGTGCCTCGCTCTTTTCCCCGGTCACTTCCGGCAGCTGCACCATGATGAATTTGCGGCTACCGCCGTCCTCAGTATTGAGTTGCATAACGGCGTGGGCTGTGGTGGCAGAACCGGAGAAGAAATCGAAAACAATATCACCCTCTTTGAAATTGACAAGATTCATTAATTTTTTCAATAAACGTGTCGGTTTAGGTGTCTCAAATCCATTTCCTATTTTAGAAAGAATTGAAATTAGTTCTTTTTTTGCCTCTTGATTATGCCCACAGTCTGAGTGAAACATTATTGTAGTAGGGACAACACCATCTTGTATTTCTGATAAAAATTGTTTCTGTCGGGGAACATTGTCCCCATTTTCACCAAACCAAAGCCGATTTTCTGCTTTTAGCTTTAAATATGTTTCGTAGGCAGGTGCCCATTGACGTCCTGCTGGAGGGTAAAACTCCTTTCCCGATGGTGATATAATTGCATATGAGTGCCCGGCTGCCTTGGTTTTTGATGTGAGGTCGCCGCTTGTCCAAACTCCACGTTCGTCGTTATCAAGATTTTTAAATTTTTTTAATGCTTCATCCGTTCTTTTTTGTAGCTTTGGTTTCCAGGTTTCTTTTTGTTTCGCATAAACAAGAATATAGTCATGTACTGCGGTAATATATTTATCATCATTTTGTGGAGCAAACTTTTTTTCCCATATTTGTTGTGCAACAAAATTTGCTCTTCCAAATATTTCATCACAGATTTTTCTTAAATTTTCAACTTCATTGTCATCAATAGAAATAAAAATAACCCCATCGTCTGATAAAAAGTCTTTTGCAATCCTTAACCGCGGGTACAGCATATTCAGCCAATCTGTATGGAACCGCCCATTGCTCTCGCTATTCTGAACCAAACGGTTTCCTTCCTCGTCGAGCTGGCCGCTGGCAGAGGCGTATTCTTCCGTTTCCATAGAAAAGTCATCGTTATAAATAAAATCGTTCCCGGTATTATATGGCGGGTCGATATAGATCATCTTGACCTTACCCAGATAGGTTTCCTGGAGCAGTTTTAATGCGTCCAGGTTGTCGCCCTCGATGTAGATGTTCCCGCTGTCGATGCTGCCGCGAGTGCCGTCCCGCCCCATGGAGCGGCTACGGTCCAGGCGCAGCGTCTTGGCAATAGGCGCGTTGGCCAGTACTACAGACTTCTTTTTGTCCGGCCATGTGAACTGGTAGCGCTCCTGTGGGCCTTCCACCACGGTGGCGGAAATCTCCTGCCGCAGGACATCGGCGTCAATGGCCCGGACGACCTCTCCGGCCTCGTTGATGGTTTCGGTCACAGCGTTGGGGAACAGCGCCGCCAGCTTGCGGAAGTTTTCGGCGGCAAGGTCGGGGGTGTGGAGTTTAAGTTTGTCCATTATAACTGGCCTCCTTAATATCTCACCGGAATAGTTGAGTTTTGTATATTTTGAGCAGCAAACTCATAATCTCGATTTTCGAGCAATAATTTGATACTCTTAGTTGCTAATTCTCTATTGGCCAGTGGTCCTATTGTAACGCCTTTTATCATGCTAAATGTTTGCTGCCTATCGGTCAATTCAACTTCAATATATGGAATGATATATCCCGCTTTTTCCCGAAATTTAATTTCAAATGGCTGTTTTGATTCTCGTGGGACTGCAAGCAGAAGTCGGTATTCATTCTCATAGGCAAACGCTGAATCTTTATAGAAATATCTTTCAATTGCAAGGCTATCTTTAATCCTTTGAATTGGATCTTTGACATTCTCGTTTGTCACCAACTCGCAAAACTCCCGTTCCAAATTTTTCGTAACATTCGGGGAATAATTTATGGGTCGTATCAAACAGCAGCATTCAAATTGTGTTGGAAAAAAATCTTCAAGATAGTTTTTGTTAAAGTGTAAGCAATAGCCATTGCCAGCGTAGTAATTCCACATTGGCAGACTGTCAGAATCTGCCGAAAAGCTCATCGTGTATACATCACATTTTTTGTGTTCCGAATGGTAAACACCATCGTCCTTTCCTCGATAAAGAGTAGGGTAATCCCGGGCGTCTTCAGGTACAATATCCAGAATTCTTTGGTATAATTCTTTGTTTAATTTCTTTTGCTCAAATAAATTTTTGCACGCAGCTTTTACGCGCTCAAATATTGCGGAACCTTCTGTCGTGTCGTTCAAGTAGTCTGCATGGGTAAGCCACAATACAATTTTTCCTTTTTGCAATATTCCTAAGAGTGCATTATTAGAAGTATAGTGATATACACATTCTCCGTCTAACTGTGGTAGGCTAAATTGAACCACAAATACATTCCTCCAATTCTTTCTTATATTGCTGCAACTTTGAATACAATTCAAATCGTTTCTTCGGCTGCTGCTCTTTCCAAGCAGCGGCTTCCGTTTTTGCGATCAGTTTTTCCAGCTTAACAATCCGCTCCTGCAAGGCAAGACGTTCATCAATGGACTGTCCCGCTGGGGCATTGGCCCGTTCCTCGCACAGCGCAATCTGCTCAATCAGCCCATCCCATATCGCGGAAAGCGAGTAGCCTTTGGCCGACAGCGTTAGCTCCTCTGATGGCATCCACGCCGTTCGGTAGAGCTTGCTATGGTAGAGGGCAAGCTGGCTGGTGTCTTCAAAGGTTAAGTGAAACACCAACTTATGTGGATTTTGCCGTGCGATGGCCTCCACGATCTTTGCGTCGAACTCCTGCTTTTTCAGCGAGATGGATAGCAGCAGAATCTCCTTGATTTCCGAGTCAGTGGTCAGGTTCAGATTATCTTTTGTCAGGCTGTTTTCAACAAAGATGCGGTCTACATCAGAAACAAATTTATCTTTCAGCGGTTTTGTCAGCGGGAGGTGCTTGTAGAACGCCTCCTTGGGCATCCGCCGATGCACCGCAGTCGCGGCAGGAAAGTCGATCATATCAGATCACCACCATAAAGCAAATCAGTTCGAAATCGTCCAGACCGGAGAAACCGCCGGAGAGGAATGTGGTCTGTCCGCCAGAGAAGAAACTGTCGATGTCCTCCTCGTCCTTAACGTCAATCACGGACAGGATCGCATCCTCCAACAGGTGGGACACCTTTCCCATGTTCCTGCCATCGTTGGTATCCCGGTTGAACCGGTCACATAGGTTTTTGTCCGGCACGGACTTTCCTTTGGCAAGGTGCCGCATGATATCCATCGTATCCTTGGGCTGGAGATGATTTGTAATAACTTCGCCGTCCATTCCAACATAAACCAGATAGAACGGGTGCAGGCGGTTCTGGCTCTCAATGCTGATCTGCTCGTTCACATTCTTCAGTACGAAGATTACACCCGGCTTTTCGCCCTTCACGACAGCATGGATGCCAAACGGGGCATGGTCAATATCGCCATGCTCCTTTCGGTAGGCCAGCAGGTCCATGCGAAACTCGTTCAGCCCCAGGTCCATGATAGATACGCCGGAATTCATGTCCTCCAGGTCAACAACTTCCTCTTGCAGACGCTTGAGCTGCTGCCGGCGGTACTCCAGATCGCCGGTTTCGTCCTGGTTGATGAGATCGTCATCACCGGTGGAGGTCATCACGGAAATGCGCATTCTGGTTTCCACACGGGATTTCAGGTTGATGTATTCGTCCAGATCAAGATCAGGCCAGAAGTTCACCAGCTGGATGTGGGTGTTCTTGCTGCCAATCCGGTCGATCCGTCCAAACCGCTGGATAATGCGGACCGGGTTCCAGTGGATGTCGTAGTTGATACAGTAGTCGCAGTCTTGGAGGTTCTGACCTTCGGAGATGCAGTCGGTAGCAATCAGAATATCAATCTCAGGGTCGTTGGGATAGAGAATAGCCTTATCCTTTGACTGGGGCGAGAAACAGGTAAGGATATGGTTCATGTTCGCCCTGAATTTTGGAATAGTCGTTTTCCCATCAATCGTACCAGTAACGAGGGCAGTATGTAGTCCCAGCTCTTTTTTGATAAGCAGAGCAAGATTATCATAGAGATATTCCGCAGTATCCGAGAATGCAGTGAAAATCAGTATTTTTTCGTTGCCCGGATTGATAGGAGCGGAAACCTTCTGGCGAATGATGCGGAGCAGCTCATTGAGCTTGAAATCGTACTGGGGCGTGATGTCTTCCACCATAGAGATCAGCAGCTGGAGGTTTTCAATGTCGGCGTCGATCTCCCGTTTCCAGGAGATATAGTCCATATCTCGCAGATCAATTTTGACTTTTTTACCAACGCTGAAGAAGTCGGTATTCTGATCGTCATAATCAAAATCCGATGCCGCGCCGGAGAGGTCCTGCATCTCGTCCAGGTTCCCGGTCCCGTTCGCCATAAACCGCTCAATCGTTTGAGATGTGCTGTGCAGATAGTCATAGATGCGGCGTATCGTCAACAGGAAAGAATGGACGGAGCTTTCCATCCGTTTCAGAAGGTTGATGCTCATCAGTCGCTTGACACCATACTCACGGCCCTTGCGGAACTCCTCGGTTTCTTCCTCATCCAAATACTTATGTAGCTTGCTGGCATGGATGTGGATGGTTGGCGTATAGATCGTCAGCTGCAATTTTTCCAGGCACTCAAACACTTCCCGATAGTTGATAGCTCCTTTCAAATCAGTCAGCTTTGGACGCAACGATACAGGCTTGTTTCGGGCAGGAAACGTACCTATATCTGCTGTATCGTAGTAGGTTTGAATGTGTTTTCTTGACCGGGCTATGGTTACACTGTCCAGAATTTCAAAGAAGTCAAAATCCAACTGGGCCAGGAGGGTTGCCGTTGTCCGCTGCTCACTGGGCAGCTTGCACCAAGCGTTGTAAACCTTTTGTGCCTGCCGAAAAATGGTATCAATATCGGATTTCGTATTCAGTTTTTCATTAAACTCTGAAGGATCGCCCTCATAGGCAAGGGCCAGTTGATTGCGCAAATCATTAAAACGATTATTGACCGGTGTAGCAGAGAGCATCAGCACCTTAGTTTTCACACCTGGTTTTATGATGCGGTTCATCAGCCGCTTGTAACGGTTCTCTTTCTCTGAATTCCCAGTTCCATTCCCGTTGCGGAAGTTGTGGCTTTCATCAATCACAACAAGGTCATAATTTCCCCAGTTGATGCGGTCAATGGGCAGTCCGATTGCGGTGCTGCCGCTCTCTCTGGAGAGATCGGTATGATAAAGGATATCGTACCGCAGGCGGTCAGCTGCCAGTGGATTGTTGATGAGGTTTCCACGATAAGTCATCCAGTTATCAGACAGTTTTTTCGGGCAGAGGACAAGGACGTTTTTGTTCCGGCCCTCGTAATATCTGATGACGGCCAAGGCGGTAAAAGTCTTGCCTAAGCCCACGCTGTCCGCAAGGATACAGCCGCTGTACTGCTCCAACTTATTGATAATCGCCAGTGCAGCGTCCCTTTGGAAATTGAACAGTTTATTCCATATCACACTATCCTTAAAGCCTGTTGCCTCATTGGGCAGCACATCCTCTGTAATGTCCTCCAAAAACTCACTGAAGATATTGTATAACGCCATAAAATAGACAAGCTCCGGGGAGTTTTCCTGATAAACAGCGGAGATCATTTCGATGACTTCCTCTGTTACATCGGAGAGCTTGTCCACATCGTTCCAGACCACATTGAATGTTCGCAGAAATTCCATACTGGCTGGATTTTCTATGCGGGTAATCATGTTAGTCAGGTTGTTACCACGTTCACAGCCCAAATCTACTGTTGTAAAAGTGTTCATGGGAAAATAGGTATAGGCGTCGTCCGATCCTTCCACCAAGAGGAAGTTATTCATCCCTTCGTGGGTTATATTGGACTTAAACTGTACCTTGCGACGCATCCACTCCGCACATTCTCGTGCCACGGCCTTTTGTTTCAGTTCATTCCGCAGGCGGACTTCAAACTCTGTGCCGTACAAACTTTTCTCCCGTTTCAGGCGGGGAATATAAAACTCCCGGCGTTCCTTTGGCGTTTTTTCCGCAACAAAGGTAGGGGAGGTAAAGATGAACCGCAATTCCTCACAAGCCTCCAGTTGGGTTTTCAGTTCTTGGTAGGCATATATGGAAAAGCAAGCTGCTGCAATATATATCCGGCTGCCGGACTGCAATTTCTTTTCCAGGTCGTCCTTTACCACTTTAGTGGTGTTATTGAATATGTCCATTGACGGAAATCTCCTTAAAACAAGATGGAGAATATAGGTAGAGGTTAGTACCAAAATGGTCAGATACCTTGCTATATATTTGCAAAATAGTTCTATTCAAAATTATATCAAAAACTAACTGCACTTTCAATACCTGGCCTGGACACTAATTTCTGCTCCGTAGCTTTCCGTGCCGAACACTGTTTGTTATGTCAGCTTAGCACTCGGAATTTTTCCTCGCTTACTTGTCAATGTTTTCTGGCCATACCTCAATCAAGGATGTGGTTTTTCTATTCAAGGGCAAGGTTTATGATCTCCAGTCCTTGCTTTTCAGCGTAGTCCACCGTATAGGCTGTCCCGCCGCTCTCTCTGTTGAGGTAGCAGACACACACGCTGCTGTGATCCACTAAATGGCGGTTTCGTTTGTGCATACAGCCCGGTGCATACTGCTGGGACGTATAGACAATCTTGTCGGCCTGGGCCTTGATGCGTTCATACTCCACCACATCTTCCAACCTCCACCCCTTTGTCTGCGTCAGGCATGGCAGAACAAGGATCAGTTTGATATGCGGATAACGCCCCTTTAGTATAAGTACAGTTTGGGCGGCGAGGGCATCCCAGCCACGGGCACCCCCAGCCCCATAAAATCGGATGCCCTTGTTGATCAGCCTGATAATCGTGTCCTCCAGCTTTGCAGCAAGTTCCTTTTGTCCCCATGCTGGCAATTCCCGGTGGCCGGTAAAGCAACAGGTTCTTCCCCTCATTCCATCCATATTTATATCCTCCTGTGGCCGTATTATATCATTGTATTGCTACAAATGGCAACTGTACTCCATAAATAAATCTGCTAAAAAATGATAACCTTTTAGCAGGAGGGGCAACGCTTATGGAAACACAATACCGGGAACAATACATTCGCTTTGGGCTGAAGGTTCAATATTACCGAAAATTGCAAGGGCTGACACAGGAAGCGTTTGCGGATAAAATCGGCAAGTCCTGGTCTTTTGTCGCAAAAATCGAAAGCCCTACGCGGGTCTTTGGTGTGTCGATGGAAACACTGTTCAAGATCGCAGAGGCGCTGGAAGTTCCCGCTTCAAAACTGTTTGAGGAATAAAAAAGCCTCCCTGGACTAACTGTTTCCAGTCAGTCCAGGGCAAAAAATTTCGTTCGGCGTTATCAGTAGGCAGGGGTTCCGTACCCATAAATCTCATAATGGCCTATAGCATAGCGGTTTTCCCGGCAGCTATCGCCGGAGTTGCCCTCTATGGTGTAGACCATCCCATTCTCCACTTTCTCCACGATGCCCACATGATCGGCAAGGCCATCCTGCGGACCGGACGATCCTTTTTCGTCCCAGTCAAAGTAGATGATGTCACCGGGGCGCGGCTCATAGCTGTTGTCCTGCCAGAGTCCCCGATCTTTGAACCAGTTCGAGCCGGTGACGCAGCCCGCAGTCCTGGGGATCACGCCAGCGTCCAGATACCCGCACTCGTTGGCACACCAACTGACAAAGCAGGCGCACCACTCTACGCGGGAGTTGAAGCCGTACCATGACCAATAGGGCTGGCCTCCCACGTTGCCGAGCTGTGAGAGTGCCACCACCACAATCTTCCCGTCGCCCACGCCGATACCGTATAGGGCGCTGCTCCACATACTGCGGTTTTCTTCAGCCAGTAATTCCGCAAGCTGCGCCCGCTGGTCAGCGGTGAAGTTGTAAGCGTCCGCCATTTCATCGACGGTCTTGTGGGTCACGGTGATATAGAGGGTCGTTGTCGTTACCTCAACTTCTTCCTCAATGATATTGCCCTCTCCATCGTCTGTTTCAACGGTTTGGGTGGTGGTGACGGTTTCGGTGCGGCTGCTTATCTCGTTCATGGCCCAAAATATCTCTTTCAACAACTCCTTTTTGCTGTCGTCCATCGTGGCGACTTCCTGGGGGTTGTCCGGGTCGGTGGTGGTCTTAACGGCGTATATCGCCAACACTTCCGGCCAGACAGCGCGGGAGCCGGACATTTCAAGTGCGTCATGGGTGGTGCTGCTCTTGATTTCTTCCAGCTTTCCCTCATATTCTTGATTTATCTCCCAGACAACGGTGGGCATGGTCTGTCCTGTGCCGCTATCCTCCCCGGAAAAGAAGATACCAAAGCAGGAGCCGACAATCAAACCTATCAGGCAGATAATCACAATGGCGAGAATGGCAATCCAGCCCCCAGCAGCAATAGCGGCCACAAGCGCCTTGACGGATGCGATCATGGCTTTTACCGTGGCGGAAACACCCTTTGCGGCGGCTTTCGCGGTGGCGGCGGCGGTCTTGGCCGTGGCACGGGCGGCGTGGGCGGTCATTTTTGCCGCCTTTGCGGTGGCCTGGGCCGTTTTCTGCGCCGCCTTTGCCGTGTGGTCTGCGGTCTTGATGACGGTTTTAGACGTGTGCTGGGCGGTTTTCACGATGCCCTTTGCGGTGCGCTGCGCCGTCTTGATCGTCCGCTGGGCGCTCTTGACGGTGCCCTTTGCGCCCCTGCCGGTGGCCTTTGCGGTCTGCCCCATAGCCTGGGCGGGCCGTTTCGCTGTTTTTATAGGCGTTTCCACGGTGCTGACCGCTGTTTCCACCCGCCGGGGCGCTTTAACTGCGTCCTGGGGCTTTACCTGCGGTGGCCGGTTAGAGTGAACAGCCCGGGGTTTCACCTGCCGTTTCCGCTCGGCCCACTTTGCGGCCTGCTTCTTGGCAAAAGTCCGCCCACGCTCCACAATAGAACTTGCGGTATCAACAGGGCGCTCAACGTCAGCGCGGGCCGGGGGCCGCTCCGCTGTGCGCTCATACCGGGGGAGGGGCTGTCGCTCCGGGACTGTCCCGGTTCGCTGGCGTGGGAGCCGTCTATCTTGGGTGGGGCCGGTGCCCTGCCGGGGGAGCTGCCCATCCCTGGGCGGGGCGGTGCGCTGGCGCGGGAGCCGTCTCTCCGGGGATGTTCCGCTGTTCCGCTGCGGGGGCTGGCCCTCCGGGGCCGCACCCTGGGGCGGTTCGGAGGTGGGGGCCTGTTCGGTGGGGGTGGTGTTTTCCCGGCGTTTCTCCGCCGCCCGCTTCTCCCGCTGGCGCTGGAACAGGTTCCGGCCCTGGCGTACCGCCGTTTTGGTGCCGGACACGGCCACATTCGCCGTATCATGGGTCAAATCATCGGCGGCAAACTCCACCTTATCCTCGGCGTACTCGCTGGGGGTGGCCTGCCGGTCGTCCATCAGCGCCGCAGCGTTCCGCTTGGAGCGGATAAAGGCGCTTTTCATGCGCTGGCCCACCACAGCGGATTTGTCCAACACTTTAATGTCCTTGCCCTTTTCACGGGTCTTGATCTTGCTCATGGCTGCTCACCCGCCCGTCTTTTCATCCAGCGGTGTTTCATCTCGGCGGGGGCCACATAGTAATCCCTGCGGCGCTGGCCCGTCCACTCCCGGCCCCCGGCCACGCCGTCAAAGGCAAAGCCAGCGGCCCGCAGGGACGCTCCACTCTCCGATGCCAGCGTATAGGTGACAATGCGCTCATAGCCCATATTAAAACCAATCCGACAACAGGCCCCATAGAGCTTGGAACAGGCGTTGCCCGTCCCATCCGTACAGCAGCGCAGGATTTCAAGGGTCAGTCCATCGTCCAGATACCGGGCAACAGGACGGCCACAAATGGCAACGCCGCATAGATCGTTCCCGTCGTAGCAGGCCACGGCAAACTTGCCGCCAACGGGCGGGATGCTGTGGCGGTGATACCGGCTTACATAGTCCCTTGCGGCCCGCAGGTGACAGGGCTTAATTTTCAGTGGCATTTTCACACCTCCATACATGGAAAAGGGGGACAGGCATTAAGCCCGTCCCCCGGAAAAGCGGCCCTCACCGGGCCGGGTGGTCATCAAGCGGTACAACTCCGTATTGGAGGGGAAACGGTTGACAAAGGGCACCAGGGCGGAGCCGTACTTGATTAGCCCACACCCGGCGGGGGCGTTGGTGATGTGCCCCATCTGTTCCTCGGAGATGTTCAGCAAACGGGCCAGCTTCTCCCGGTCGCTTGCCGCCTGGTTCAGCATGACAATAAACTCGGAGTTGGATAGCATGGTACTGGCCTGAACGGAGTCCAGAAGATACTCCACATTCTGCGTGATGGCGGTGGGGTAGGCGTTGCGCTTGCGGAACTGCCGCCATGCGGAGTTGAAAAAGGCGGCGGAAAACTCGTTCTCAAACATCACATGGAACTCGTCGATAAAGACGTGGGTGCGCTTGCCTTTCTTCCAGTTCAGCGTGACGCGGTTGAGCATGGTGTCGGTAATGACGAGGTGGCCGATGGGCTTCAACTGTTCGCCCAGGCCGTGAATGTCGAACACCACCACCCGCTTGTCCAAGTCAACGGTGCTTTCATGGCCGAAAATGTCAAGGGAGCCGGTGGTGAACAGCTCCAGGGCCAGGGCGATCTCCTTTGCCATGTTCTCCGGCTGTTCCATCAGCTTCTCCCGGAGGGTCGCCAGGGTGGGGACGGTGCCGTTCTGTTCCGCTTCCTCGTACACCGCCGCCGTACAGCGGTCAATGATGGATTTCTGCTTGGCCCCCACGCCGTTGGGGTCAATGCGCTCCACCAGCGACATGATAAACTGCGACTTCACCACGATGGGGTTGTTCTCGCCGTAGCCGTCCACCATATACATGGCGTTCAAGCGGTCTTTCCCGCCAGCGGCCACCCGAACAACGCTCCCCAGGCCGTCCATCGCTTCAATGAGGGGGGCGTACTCGCCCTCCGGGTCTGCTATGAGAATATCATCGTCCGTGTTAAGGATCAGGAACGCGATTTCCTCCTTGACACTGAACGACTTGCCGGAGCCGGGGACGCCCAGCCTGAAAGACGACTGATTGAGCAGGTTGGCCTTGTTGCACATGATAAGGTTGTGGGAAATGGCGTTCTCCCCGAAGTAGATGCCACCCCTGTCCATGATCTCCTGCACCTTAAAGGGCATGAATACGGCAAGGCTCTCGGTGGTCAGGGTACGGAAGGCGTCGATCTTCCGGGTGCCGATGGGCAGGACGGTGTTCAAGCCGTCGATCTGCTGGTACTTCAAAACGGCCAACTGGCATCGCCCGGACAGGGAGCGTATTTTTTCCGTATCGCTGTCAAGTTGCTGCTTGGTGTCGGCGGTGATGACCAGCGTGAGGACGGCCTGCATCATCCGCTGGTCGCGGGTGGTGAGGTCGGCCAGAAATTCCTTGCTCTCCTTGCGCTGCAACTCCATGTCGTAGGGGACAATGGCGGAGAAGTTGTTGTTCTGATTCTGGCGGCGCTGCCAGTTTGTTATATTGGTTTCTACCCCCAGCAGACGGTTCTCCACCTCCCGCACGGCTTCATCCGTGGGCACGGAGAGAATGTCAATGGACAACATCATATTGCGGTTCAGGTCGGTCAGATTCGCCACAATCTCGTCCTGGATATAGTTGGCGTAGTCCTTCAGGAACAACACCCGGCAATAGCGGTCGCCCAGCTTCAGGTAGTCGCTGTGCTTCTCAATACCGTCCGGGCAGATATAGTCCTTGAAGTCGTGACCTTTCCGGGCCATATCCGCCATGTCGAAGTGAAAACTGCCCTCGTCCCCGGCCCGGTAGAAGTCGTGGAGAATACGCAGCCGGTCAGCGGCGTCCAGCTCCACGCACTTGGAGCCAAGGGCGGCAAAGCGGGCGGTCAGGTCGGCCCCGATCCGAGTGAAGTAGGCGCGGGCGTCCTCAATGTCCCGCTTGTAGACGGTCACGGTGACATACTTCTCCTGAACGATGCCGTTGGCCCCGGTCGCCTTGTCAATGAGCATTTGGTTATACTCCTTGCGGTACTTGTCCAGGCCATCCCCGCGCATGGACATAAGGACAGACTGCTCAAAGTCCGCTTGGCTCTGACGGCGGTTGCAAATGGTCAGCTTGGTGGTGGCGGTGCTGTCCAGGCCGTTCAGCAGCTCCGAGTAGGCCAGGAACATGGTTTCCTTGTCCTCCCGGCTTGCCACCTTGTAATTGATGTCGGTGAAACGGTAGGTCTTGGAGAACTTGATACCCACCTTGAAAATGCCGTCCGGCCAGACGCATTGAATGGGTATCACGTCCTGCACCCTGCGGGGGATGCGGTACGGTTCCCGATCCTGCCGCATGATGGTTTTGATGCTCTTAATCATGGCGCTTGTATTCCTCCTTTTCCCGCTTTTCCAGGCTGGACTTCAAAAGGTCGTAGTACAGCGTGGACGATTCAAAGCGGAGTTCTCTCGGTTCCAGCACCTCCGAGCGCAGCCACGCCCAAATGAATTGCTCCGCTGTCATGCCGTGGTAGGTGAAGAAGCCCAGGGCGGCAAAGGGGGCCGCGCCCACAATGCACATCCAGGACACGGGTTCCGTGCCAACATAGGGTTTCAGCAGAAAATACAGCCCCACGGCCACAGCCACCGCCAGGGCAGAAAAAATGAGCTGCCGCAGGGACAGCCCGAAAAACATACTCTCCGTGTAATTGCGGATTTCACGGTTGATTTTGACTTCCAAAATAAGACCTCCTATCGCTCCATCCCGCTCTTTTTCCTGGGCGGTTTCTGCTGGGAGGGGTAGGGGATAAATTCTTCCTCTCCCTCGATCATGCTAAACTCCGAGCGCAGAAACGGATGGGTTTCCAGCTTTTGATACTGACGGATCATATCAATCGCCCGTTCTCTTGTGGCGGTGCTGCCCTCCATTCGTCCGTCCTTGAACACATAAAATCGTTTCATTCCGGCCTCCTTTACAAGCCCATCATTTCCCGCACAACATGGTCGGACATTTTGACGCTGCCCACCAAAATGAGCATATTGAACACCAATTCTCCGATATAGCTCCATACCATGGAAGCCGCCGCCGCGTCCGGGTCAACGGTGGGCGGGGAGCTGGCAAACACGGAGAAGATGATGCAGGCCAGCACAATGACGGCCCCCTCCAGACAAACGGCGGCGTAGCTTTTCAAGAAGCTCTTGCCCACGTTCTGGCTGGGTTCCCCTGCAAAGCTGGACAGGGGGATGGGAGCCAGCGCAGCGTACATATACATTTTGAAAAAACGCCCGTAGACGCTCAAAATCATGACAAAAGACAGCACCCAAATGAACAGCCCGCCGATCAGCGTCACCGCCCATAAGGGGATGCTCTCAAAAAAGCCGCAGTCCTCAATGGCCGTCACGATCTCATCGGGCAGGACGGTGGAGTTGGGAGCGCCGAAGCCCGCCGCGTTCATAATGGTGGACACCACGCCCTGGATGATGCTCAAAAGGGCCAGCATCAGCTCCATGCCGTGGGTGATAAGGGCCTTTGCCAGCGCAAAGCGGACGAACAGTTTAATAGCGTGTTCCGGCTTTTTGACCTCCACAAAGCTGCCGCAGGTCTTGACCACGCCCACCACAAAGAACAGCACCAGCAGGGCGTAGCCGATGGCTTGGAGCGCCCCGTGGATGTCCGATACCACGTTCCAGATCGCGCCGCCCTTGAAGTCCTGGGGCGACTGTGTGATAAGCTGCCATATCTCGCTCAATTTGCCGTTCCAGACCTCCAAAGCGTTCTCTAAATTCTGGACTACCCAATTATCCGACACGCAAAGCACCTCCTTTTAGGGGCAGGCCCATCTTGTGAGCCTGCCCCCGTGTCAATGGATAATGAGTGCTTATGCGCCGGTGATAAGGGTCAAAATCTCCTTGGCGAAAGTAATGATAACGCCGCCCGCCAGGGTCAGGAAGCCGTTGGAACGCTGGGACGGGTCGTGGCTCTGGAGGGAGAGGCCCACTTGGACGATGCCCCAGCCCAGCAGGATCAGGCCCACGGCCCGGATCAGGCCGAAGATAAACTCGGACAGGTTGTTGATAACGGTGAGAGGGTCGCCGCCCGCAACAGGAGCGGCAAGGGCCGTCATGGTACAGCAGCCCATCAGGGCCACCGCCGCTACCAGGGAGCAGTACCAGCGGTAGCCCCGCTTCACCTTGTCGGGCATGGGCAGGCGGTTCTCATTCTTCTTGTCGTTCTTCTTGAAAATGTTCATTGTGTGTTACCTCCATGATTTTTGATATAGTCCTCCAATTCTTCCTCGGTGAGAAGAATGAAGTGGTGTTCTCCGGCAACATCCAGTTCCGCCGCCTGCTTCAGCAGTTCCGGGTCGATCTGGATGGATGCGATGCTGTGGATGTCCTCCCCGTGCCGGTACGGTTCGGCTCCGCCGTCTGTGGTCAGCTTCACATTGGGGTGTTTCAGAATGTCGTACTTGAAGTCCTGGATGGGCCGCTCCCCGCGAATAAAAAGAAGCGCGTACTGGTTGTCCAGCATACGCACTTCATCCGGCATAAGCAATTCGCGGCCCGCTAACTGCCAGTTGGTGGAGTAGCTGCCGCTCCGCCCTCTGGACTGTCCATAGGTGTTCGTGTCGATGGTTTCTTTCCCCAGCAGCTTGGAAACGTACTCGTGCGTCGCCTGCTCATTCCCACCGAGATAGATAAACTCATCACAGTTGCCCACGATGCTCTCCCACTGTTTCTCAAAGAGGGCCTTGAGCTGGGCGAGGTTCTGGATGATGATGCTCACGGAGATCTCCCGGCTCCGCATGGTAGCCAGCAGCTTGTCAAATTCATCAGGCAAGGCAACATTCGCAAATTCGTCCATGACGAAATGGACATGGACGGGCAATCTGCCGCCGTGTACCACGTCCGCCTGATAGTAAAGCTGCTGAAATAGCTGGGTGTAGAGCATACCCACGATGAAGTTAAAGCTGGAGTCATTGTCGGGGATAACGGCAAAGATGGCTGTCTTTCTCTCACCCAGGCTCCATAGCTCCATCTCGTCCGTCTGCGTCATACCGGCCAGCGATTCCAGATTGAATTTCTCCAACCGGGACACCAGCGTGATTTGGATGGATTTCAGGGTCTTGCCGCTGCCGGAGCGGTAATTGCGGTAGTATTTCAGGGCGATATGCTCCGGGTTCCGCATTTCCAGGCGGTCAAACAGCTCATCCAGCGGCGATTGAAACTCGTCGTTGTCCTCCCGGACTTCTCCGGCCCGTATCATCTCCATGACCATTGGGAAGTTCTGTTCATCGGGCGGGGCCTCATAATGGAGATAGAACACCAGCGCCAGCAGAAGCATTTGCGCCGCCTGATCCCAAAACGGGTCTTGGCTCTGACTGCCCTTTGGCGTGGTGTTCTTGAACAGGTTCGTCACCAGCCGCTGGATGTCGTTGTCGCTGCGGAGGTAGACAAAGGGGTTGTAACAGTAGCTTTTCTCCATGTTGATAAGGTCGATCACCTTAATGTCGTAGCCCTTGGCTTTCAACAGGTTCCCGGTGTCCCGCAGCAGTTCCCCTTTTGGGTCAAGGCACACAAAGCTGGTGTTGGCGTTCATAATGTTGGGTTTTGCAAAAAATCTCGTCTTGCCCGCGCCGGAGCCGCCGCACACCAAAATGTTGAGATTGCGCCGGTGTTTGCGTCCGTCCAGCCCGATAGCCACATTCTGCGTCAGTATCTTGTTCTCGGTCACTTTCCTGTCGGCGTACTTCTTCCTGACGGCCTGGGCTGTACCCCACTTGGCGGAGCCGTGTTCCTCCCGCCTGCGGTAGTTGCGGTCGGTGGAGAGGTAAATACCAATACCCAGCCCGTAGCACAGCAGAAAAACGAGGACAGTTTTCAGGCTGTCCCCGCACAGTACGATGTGGAACGGGTCATTCAGCGCCGCGCCGCCGTGCTGCACCAGCCCCAGCAGACCGCCGCCCACATAGGGGGCCAGCAGCAGGGCCAGCCAGACCACGGGGATGATACCGCAGGCGTAGAGGGTCAGGTGGGTCTTGGAAAACTTATCTTGCCTCACGGTCAGCCCTCCTTTTCTGGCGTTTGGTGGGGGCGTCAATGACTTTGAGAATAAGGCCGTCCAAATCCTCGGTGGGCTTGCCATCCCGGATGGCGTCGTTGCGGAAGTCGGTCAGGCCTACCACCATAAGCCGCTGCTCGTAGTCGTTCAGCGTGACCACACGTTTTTCATCACGCATAGAGCGCCCTCCTTACCTCGCGCCGCCGTCCCGGTTTTTCTGCGCTTTCTCCTGTGCGGCAAATAGCCGGTTCATGTCGGCGGTGATGCTGCCAGCCACGTCCCGCATGACGCTCACCTCGGCCCGGAGCGCCTTGGCGTCCATCATGGCGTAGCTCTCCGGCAGGCGGTCAAAGGAAAAGCCCTCCACCGACACGCCGTTGCGCTTGCACAGCATATAGGACACGCTGTACGCCGTGAAGTCGGGACTTTCACAGGCGATACCGCCCCTGTCCATGTGGGCGCGGGCCAACTCCTGGGCCAGTCCCCGGAAGATGGTGGGGGCGTCCAGCCCTTGCCGCACATAGATCACGTTGCTCTCGGCGTGATAGGCCATGTTGAGGCCCTCCGGCAGTTCATTGGAGATAGAGAAGCGGCAGGGGGCGTTGTTCATCAGGGCTTTCAGCAGAAGCCGCTCATCACGGGCCACGGCGGGGGCGGGCCGCTGTTCGGCCCTGGTCTGCGAAATGTCAAAGACCTTTTTCACATTGTAAGACACGCCCCTGCTGCCATCGTCCTTTTTGTACTCCTTGCCCGGTTCCAGGATGGTGATGGCGTCCTGGCCCCGCTTGACGTACACCCCGTCGGCCTTCCAGGTGTCGAAGTCGGCCAGCTTGGTGGCCTCCGGGCATTGGGCGGCGATCAGGATGGCGTTGCTCACGGAGTAGAGGTCAAAGCGGGCCTGCACATCCAGATAGCCTTGGAACACGCCGCCGTCCATGCCCATGTCGTGAACGTAGCTGTCGATCATGGCGTAGACGCTCTCACGCTCCGCCTGCTTTTTCGCCGCCCATGCGTCCTTATTAAATTCCTCCTGCGGGGCGGGCTGGCCGGTAAACAGATCATCATAATTCGGCATCGTTATCGCTCCTTTAATCGTTTGGGTTTATACTTTCGCGGGGCCTTGTGTTTCGGCCCCTTGGTGGGCTTGGACTGCTCCTTACCCTTCGCCGCCTTTTCTTTCAGTTCCGCTTTAATGTCGTTCAACGTCTGCCGGACGGAGGGGCGGGAACGCTCCTGCGGATCAGAAGTACCCGGTGCGGTTGGCTCTTTGGGCTTTGAGGTAGGCCCGGACTGACGGGATTTCTCGTTCCGGGCTTCGGTGGGGCTTTCGGTCTGTCCTTCCTCCCTGGTGGGGGACACACCCAGCACCGCCTCCAAAAACTCGTCCTTGTCCTGTTCGGGGGCGGTGCGCTCCGGGGCGGACAGTTCTTCCCCCGGCTCCGGGGCCGGGGAGAACATGGCGTCCAGCAGATCGTCCACCTCCTGCTCGGACATAGGCTCCGCCGCCGCTGGCGCTTCCGGGGCGTCGCTCTGCTGCTCCTGTCGGCTCCGCTCGATCTCGCTCCTGACCTCGGCCATATCCACCGCAGCCAGATTAAACCGCTCAAAAATGCGGTTGATCTTGCTGGCGTCCTCGGCCCGCACCATAATGTCGGTCAGCCCGTCCGTGGCGTCCCGGTCTTTCAGGACGCAGTAGAGGACGCCGTACTTCTTGGCCTCCCGGCAAAAAAGCTGGAGGTCGCTGTCCTTTACGGCGAACACCTTCAACTCCTTGCCGCTGCGGAGCATATTGGTCAGCCGGGTCTTGCCCTTGGTTTTCTTCTGCTCCCGCAGAATGGCGTACAAGAGGATGGCAAGCTGCTTGGCACCCTCACCGGCCAGCTTCACCGCCACCTCACCTGTTTCCAGGGACAGCCTCACGACCTGCTCCGCCGCGTCGCCTGAATAGCTCATGCTGTGTCAGCTCCTTTCTTTCGGTTTCCTTTTGCTTCACCAGCCGTCCCAGGTTCTCCTTGACCTGCCCGGAACGCTGGGCGATGCCGTCACATAAGACCACCTCCTTTCGTGCCGCCCTGATACGGCTGGACAGGGCGCTGATCTTCTGCTTCACCTCGTCCACGGCTTTGGGGTCGCCTTGCCGGTTGAGCCGCCGCAGCTCCTTACGGAGTTCTTGCCGCTGGGCGGTCAGGGCGTCGATCTCCGCCGATGCCGTTTCCCGGTGGGCGGTCAGCTCCCCGATGGTGCTGATGTGCTGTTTTCCCAAAAACCGGGTTTCCGCGTCCAGCCTGTCCAGCTTGGCGATGTCCTTACGCAGTAAAAAAGACACCCGCTTGACGGATGCCGGTCGTTTGACGATGATGTGCAATTCATAGCAGTAGCGGAAGTACAGCGCCCGCAGGCCGGTGACTTTCTTCCGGGGCTTGCCCCGTACCCGATAACGCCGGGGCGGACGATGCACCACCTCTGGGAATGGGACTTGCTTTTGGAGATTCTGCAAAATGCGCTCCTTGATCTGCTCCAGCGAGTAGCCCTCACCCAGCTTGTGGAAACGGAAATACCCGCCCGCATCTGGCGGTTTCAAGGCCGGATATTTCAGGGGTTTGCCGCCCTTACCTCTTGTTTTGAGCTGGTAGCCCATCTCACCCATTACCCGCAGGAAGTCGCGCTCGGTGGTGGAGGCAAGGATGGCACGGTCAATGTCCGCCCGGATGGTGCCCCGGTGGGTGGGCTTGCCGTTCTGCTCGGCCCGCCATTCGGCGTAGTGCTTGGCCCGCCCGCCGGGGTTCTCTATCACGGAGATGGCATACTCCCGGCAAAGCCGGTCTGACACCTCCCGCATACGGGCGTAATCGGCGGGCGTGTTGTCAAATTTCAGCCCATCCGCAAAAGAAACGGAGTTCAGGACAAAGTGATTATGATAATGGCCGGTGTTACAGTGGGTCGCCACCACCACCTCAAAACGGTCGCCCCATAGCTCCTGCGCCAGCTTGACGCCGATCTCATGGGCGGTTTCCGCTGTGACCTCATTGGCCTTGAAGGACTGATAGCCGTGGAAACAGACACGGCCCCCCATTTTGTCCCGACCCGATATTCGCTGCCATAGCTTTTTCGTTTCAATAAATTGATGAGCGGCGGTTTCTTCCTCACAGTTCAGGCAGGACACATAGGAGCGGCGCTCAGTTTTCATGTCATTGGCGGCATACTCCAGCACATCGCCAACAGCGTGTAGGGACGCCAGTTCCTCATAGCTGCCCTCGGTGGTCTTTTCCGGGTTCCGGGCGTAGTTTATCACCCTGTCCACGCGCCCCTTGATGGGCCAGATAGAGGTCACGGCCATATCAGTCTGGCATGGTGTAGGAGTCCACAATCAGTTTCTCGACCGTGCGGAGGTCGGCCACATCCTTGCGGAGTTGGGGCACATCCAGCAGGCCGATGGAGTTGGCCCGCTTCAAAATCTGATTGAGGTTGCTCCCCACGCGCCGCACCTCCTGGATCAGCGCGGGCACATCGGCGGTCGGCCCGTCCTTGACCTCTTTACCGGCAACAGCCGCACGGATGAAGCCCTCCCGCGAGAGGTGGGACTTGCGGATTTTTTTCGTCAGCGCGTCCAGCTCGTCCTTGGAAAAATAGACGACGACGCGGCAGTTCCGTTTTCTCAAAATGAAACGCTCCTTTCTGGAAAGTCGGTTGTAAATGCGGGGTCATAGGGGCGGCAAGCCCCTGTCAAGCTGTCTTTGCTGTAGCAAAGACGTTGCTTGTTAAGACAATACCGCCCTCTGCGCCTGTGGCGCGGGAGAACGGTCGGGGTAGGTTCAAGCCCGGTCGGATTCCCCTTTGGCGGGGCGGGCCGCAAGCCAGAACTCCCGCTTGGCCTGCATATATTCGTCATAGGCAAGCTGGCGGTTGATGCGGTTGAGCCACGCCCACTCCGCTGGGGAAACATGGCGGGCAGGCTGGGGAGGGGGCTTACCCTGCGGCGGTTTGCTCTGCATAGAAAAAACACCTCCTTTTTTCAGCAGGTGACGGCACTTTTGCCGTCATGGTCATTTGCAGACAAAAAAGTGACGGCATTTTTGCCGTCACATGAAGCTATCCAGAAAGCCCATGATGGCATCGTCTGTCCCATCGTCGCCCCCTGGCTCTGTTTGCATGGGCTGAACAGGCAGTTGTTTCAAGGCGGCAAGTTCTTCCCGGATGGTGTTTTGGACGATCTCTCGGATACGGCTGGTTAGCTCTGCTTGGTTGATGATGGACAGCACAGCCTTGTTCATGGACGCCGGGTTCAGCCCTTGCAGATACTCCCACGCTTGCCTGTCCTCCGGGCGGTCAAGATCAAAGCGGAGGGTCATCTTTTTACGTTGCATGAACACCGCCGCCTTTGCGGAGGGCCATCTCGCACAGGTGCTCATAGCCCTTGGCCGTGGCACAAATATCCTCGTAGATGGTCACGCGGTCTGCGTCATACTCGCCAAAGTTGCGGATCAGGCAGCTCCCGCCGCCCAGCACATGGAGCCGCATAAGGGCCGGGTTATACTCGCGCTCACGCAAAATGCGGAAGATTTCACGCACATATCCTGCGGCGGTTTCCCGGATGGTGGTCAGGTAGTCCCCCTGAATATCCGCTGTACCGAACCGCAGCACACGGTTGATGATGGAATCGTCCACCGTCGCATGGTGGGTCCGCATGACGTTCTCCCGGACGGCCAGCATACATTGATGGGTTCCGTACTTTTCTGTGAACATTCGATCTGCGGCGGGCCTGCGGTCGTTGATAAACATGATGTTCATGGTGCCGTTGCCAATGTCGCACAGCATATTCACGCCCTGAAAATCCCTGATCTGGCTGGCTACCGCCGCAAAGCCCTGGGGGAACACGTCGGCCCCGGCGATCTCCACCCGGTAGGGCTTTCCACGAAACGTAAAGCGCACCTCCCGGCTCCGTATGAGGTACGCCTTGAAGTCCTCCCTCTGTTGGCTCACCCAGGTAAGAGGCAAGCCCACCGCAAGCCGCACTGTGGCGGAGGTCAGTCCATGCACGTTCAGCTCACGGGCGATAGCGGCCAGGGTGAGGATATAGTAATCGTCGTCCCCGGTCTTATCGGCGGTAAACTCCTTGTGACCCGTTCCGATCAGGTAGTACCGCCCGCCGTACACCAGCAGCTCGTCCTTAAATACCGGCTCGGTGTCGTAAGCGGTCAGCCCTGCCGGGAAACAGCAGTTGGCGGTCTTGATGTTGCCATAGCCGTTGTCGATGCCGATGATCTTCGTGCCCTGGTATTCCTTCACCGGCTCCAGTCCTCCTTTCGCTGTGTCAGCCCCAGCTTCCGCTGGAGCAGCTCGTTCACGTCTTTTCCACCGGTGGGCGGCTGGTCTAATACCTTGTAGCGGTCTTGCAAGCCGCCCATAATGCCCGCCGCCGCACCCCGGCCCACCTCGTCATTGTCCAGGTGGAGTTGCAGGGTGTGGATGTTGGGATGCTCCTGAAGATACCGGCTGAGAGCGATAGGCACCACATTCTCCCTCTTGGTCTGATAGACGCCAGCCAGGGAGAGCAGGCTGTCCTTTTGCCAGTCCCATCCCCGCCCCAACATCAGGGTGGCATAACTCAACAGGTCAATGGCGGATTCAAACAAGTGGAGCCTGCCCGACTCTTGGGGTGCGGAGATAGAGAAGGAGTAGTGCTTGTCGCTGCCCGTAACCTCACCCTTGAAGTTTCCCAGCGTTCCCCGCAGGGCGGCGTAGCGCATTTGGCCCTCCCGGTCATACCCAGCGAACAGGGCGTTGTGATACTGCTTTGTTTCAAAGAGCAGCCGGTGTTCCAGGCAGTAGTCCAGAACGACCGGGTGAATGCCGCGCCCCATAAGATAGTTCAGCACCACGTCTTTATTGTCGTTTAACTCCGGCATGAGAAGTTTTCGGGGTGGGGCAGGTTTGGGAGCGGCATGAGAAACGGGCGGCAATACTGCCGCCCGTCCGACGAGTGTTTCCACCGCCTGGGTAAACGAAAAGCCCTGGACTTTGATGAGATAGTCCAGGGCCGTCTTGCCGCCGATCCCACGGGAAAACCAATTCCATTTCCCGTTGCTGATTTTCAGGCTGTCATGCTCACGGGTGCAATAGGTGCTGCCACCGACATGGACAAGCTGATGGGGGTCAAAGCGTTGAAGGTAGGTCAGCAGGTCAAGCTCCTTGGCTTGGGTGATCTGTTCCGGCGTGACATAGCCCATCTACCGTCCCTCCCGCTGGCCCTTTTCCTTTTCAGCCCGTATCACGGCGTCGGCGCGGGCCTCGATCACATCCCGCAAGTCCTCCATGTGGTGGGTTTCCGTCTTGTTCCACTCCTTGTAAACGTCCGCCAGCGGGGTCTTGGAGCGCAGCAGTGCCCTGGCTTGGGCGTCCGGCAGCTCCAGCGCAGACATCTCCATCACGATGTCCTCACGGACGGTGTACTCGGCGGCGTGGTTCAGGATTTCGCCGGGGGGCTGGCCCATCAGCCACTTGCGATACTGTTCCTGTTCGGCGCTCATCCGCTGGTACAGCTTGGTCAGCAGATCGGGGTTCGCCATATTCATCAGCTCCTTTTTCAGATAGTAATAGCCGGGGGGATTTTTGAAAATCTCCCCAGCTATGTACGGTTCCTGACAAAATACCTTCCCGGCGGAGTAAACCTCCATCCGTATCGCCCATGAGATAAATTTTATATCCACTGGTATGTAGTGGGCGGCGCTGGCTAATTGCCAGCGCCGCCCTTGTCATATGATGCCCGCATTTTTGAGATATTCTGCGCTTATTATACAGCGCATATATCGGCGCGGCAAATGTGCGATTGGGTTCATCGCTCCCGGTCAGTGCCGTCCCGGTCAGGGGCTTCCGCGCCCGGTTCCCCGTCCACGATTTCATTTTCCTTCTTGTCCAGATGAAGCAAGGCGTTAAGTTCAGTCAGGCGGGCCGACTTTGTTTTCAGCTCGTCCTCCTGGGGAAACGGTTTCTCCACCTCGATCTTTGCGCTGGCAAGCTGGGCTTCATAGGTGGCGAGGTCATTCTGCGCGGAAGTGAGGTTGCCCTCAAAATCATTGAGCACATTGTCGAGCCGCTGGATGTTGCCAAAAATATCCGCACCCAGGGTAACGCTATGGTTATGGGCACCTGTCAGGCCCACCTTGTACTGATTAAAAAGCGGCTCAAAAGAGAGCGTCATTTCAAAGCCCCGATACTGGCCCAGGGGAACGCACGCGCTGTCCGTTAGGGTCTTGCAAACTTCAAGGATAGCGGTGCCCGCTGCCTTTTTCTCGGCATAGGTCACGCCTACCACCACCATTGGAGAGAAGCCGTCCTGATTGGGGTGGGTGTTTGCGTCCCGGATGGCTATATCCTCCTGGGCATTCTTGATTCGCCCTTTGGCGATGGCGATTGCCTGGGGAAAGTATTTAACGATGTTGTCTTCCAGCGAATACTTCTGGCTCAAATGGTTGGCTTTCAGGAGTTTGAGCCGCTGCACATCAATGTCCAAATCCATCTTCTCTTTGATATGGGGATTGCCCGTACACAGGGCTTTGATCTCGGCGTAGGACAGGGCGGTTTCATCAATGTCCTCGACAGAGCGGGCCGGGGATTTGCTGGTCATAATTTGGCCGATAAACTTCTGCTTACCCTCCACCAACTGGTAGAGATAGCTGTCAAAAGTGTTCTCGGTGACGTAGGTGTAAATGTCCACCTCGTCGTTCTCATTCTTCTGCCGGATGATGCGGCCTTCACGCTGCTGTAAATCGCTGGGCCTCCACGGGCAATCCAAATGGTGAAGCGCGACCAACTTGTGCTGGACGTTGGTGCCCGCCCCCATCTTCTGTGTGGAGCCGATCAGCACCCGTATCTGGCCGGAACGCACCTTGCCGAACAGTTCTTTTTTCTTCGCTTCTGTATTGGCGTCATGGATATAGGCTATTTCTTCGGTTGGTATGCCCTTGGCAATCAGCTTGTCCCGCAAGTCGTCATACACATTCTGAAACACAGCCATTTCAAAGGTGCCCTGTTCTTTCTGCACCATTTCGATAGGACGTCCCTTGCCGGGAGTAGACAGGTCACAAAACACCATTTGCGTTGAACACTGATCCGCCGTGTTCTGCCATATTTCAAAGACGTTTTCTGCACAGGCGTTAATTTTGCTGGTATCGCTGTCCGGGAGCATAGGGTTCAAGAGCCGCTGGTCAAGGGCCAGCTTGCGCCCATCGTTGGTAATGAGCAGCATATTGTCCACGGTGCTGTCCACTTCTTTGTTGCGTACCTTTTCAGCACGTTCCGCAAGTCCCCCCACCATCTCCTTTTGCAGTTTGGAGGGTTTCAGGGAGATATTGTGATAGATGGCCTTGGGAACGGGGAGTTTGAGCATATCTGCCGTCTGGATGTCCGCCACCTCTTTGAACATAGCCATCAGTTCCGGGAGGTTATGGAACTTGGCAAACCGGGTCTTGGCCCGGTAGCCGGTGCCCTCCGGGGCCAACTCTATAGCGGTGACAGTTTCCCCAAACGTGGACGCCCAGGCGTCAAAGTGCAAAAGACCTTGACGACGGAGCGTTTCATACTGCAAATACTTCTGCATGGTATGAGGTAAGCACCACATGGGCACTCCCTCCCGAACCGTGCGGGCACCTCTCGATGCACACGGCTCTCCGT
>NZ_QWKI01000135.1 GCF_009911645.1 Pseudoflavonifractor sp. 60 | reverse complement strand
GGCTTCGCCGCTTGTGTACTCCTGCGGCATCACAAGGTGGAACTACCCCGGCCCGCGCTACAAATTTTCTCTACTTTGCGAATTGAAGATTTGTCAGTCCCATATGATCTCACCGCTCCCGGAGAAAAGCAGAAGTTTCAAAGCACCTTGACGCCTGTCTGGACATAACAGGAGGGACAGCCACGGAGGCTGTCCCTTTGCTTATACCCGCCGGACGGGGAACAGGACCCCGGTCTCCAGCTGGTCGGGGGGCGTACTGTCAGGGTCGCCGAAGTAGCGGTCCATGGCGGGGCCGCAAATCCGGTACTCGGTGTGCTCCGCCAGCCAGCCGCACAGGGCGTTATAGGCCAGGTGCAGATTCTCATAGGGCCCCCTGTGCTGCACCGCTGCGCAGGTATAGGCGGGCTTGATTTTAACGTCGGGGCCGTCCTGGGCCACCACCATCTGGGCCTCCACGTCGGAGTGCTCGTGGCTGAACTCCTCGTCGTGGTAGAGCATCTGGATGGGCCCCGCCTGTTTCAGCCCCCGCTTCTCTGCCTCCTGGTACAGCCGCTCAAAGAAGTCGTGGTACTGGTTCACGCCGATGGTCTCCCGAATGGAGAAGACCTTCTGCTCCGGGTCTTCGATCAGGACAACGTGATAAGGTGTTTCCATATTTGTTCCCTCCATACGTAGGATGTCCGCCTCCATGCGGCGAAGCACTTCCTGCTGCCGCTCCAACTCCTGAAGCAGCTCGTCCCGCCGGCGGCGCAGATGGGGGAGCAGCGCTTCCCTGTCCAGGGACAGCAGCGGCCCCAGCTCCTTCAGCGGAAAGCCGCAGCTGTTGAGCCATTGAATGCGCAGCAGGTCAGAAAGCTGCTCCTGGCGATAGTAGCGGTAGCCATTATCCCCCACCATCTCCGGGCGGAGCAGACCCAGGGCGTCGTAGTGGCGCAGCATCCGGGGAGTGACGCGGCTCAGACGGGAAAACTCGCCGATGGTCAGCATGACATTCCTCCTTGTTTGTAGTGGGAACCGGTTCCGAGATACAGGATAAACCCTCACACAGTGGAAATGTCAAGGACTTTTTCAACATTTTTTGGGGGCTTACAGTGGCCGCACACCGCCGCCGCCCAGCCGTCCCCCTGGTAGCTTCGAAACCAGAGGCCGTCCAGCGAAACAGCCCCCTCCTCCGGGAACGGGACCCGAATACTCCGCAGCAGGCCCCTCAGCCCCTGGCCGCTCTCCTTGACCCGGGCCTCCTTCAGGCACCACAGCTGGGTAAAGGCGGGCCACAGCTGGGGCTGAGACTCCAGCCAGGCCATCTCCTCCTGGGAGCACACCCGCCGGGGCAGAGCGGGCCGCCACTGCTTCACGATCTGGATATCAACCCCCACCGGGGCGTCGTCCAGGGCGCACAGGGCCAGGCCGCCGCTGTGGGACAGGTTGAAGTGGCGTCCCTCCTGTTCCGGGAAGAAGGGCTTGCCCCCCTCCTGCCGGGCAATCCGGGGCAGTGGGGACAGCCCCCACGTCTCCCCTGCTGCCAGCGCCAGCAGCTCCCGGGCCTGACTGCGGGCGGTGAGATTTTTCGCGCTGTAGAGGACCAAACCGCTCCCCTCCTTCCGCCCCATTGTAGCAGAGACGGAGGGGAAAATCCAGCGGAAAATCAGCAGGGCAGCGGCAGCCAGGACCCCACGGCGGACAGGTCGCGGAACAGCAGACCCTGGGGCGGGTAGAGGGTAAACCCACCAATGAGCCCCGCCAGCGCCAGGACGGCCAGCACAGGCAGCAGCCATTTGACCCCCTGGAAGGGGCCGGAAAAGCGGGAGGCCAGCCAGAAGCCCAGGGTCATCACCAGCACGTAGAGGGCGCTATCGACCCACATGGTCTCGCCGCCCAGCATCACGTGGTACACCCAGCCCAGCCCCAGGATCAGGGCACAGAGCGGAGGCAGCACCAGCAGCCAGGGACGGACGCCGGTGGGCCGGTCCCGGTTGAGGATCAGCGCCGCCCCCAGGAAGGGCCAGAACACCAGCTTAACGTGCTCCCACAGGCTCTCGTTGACCGGGGAAAACAGGGCGGTGACAGCGTTGGGCATCCACTCGTATATAAAATGGAGAATACACCCCGCTAAAATGGCGGCAAGCCAGGTCAAAATAAACTGTCGTTTGGGATAGATCAACTCTCTCACTCCTTCCACTACAACTTATGCGCCAAGGGCCCGGTTCATACGGCGGCGCATATTTTTTTCAGGACGGGCAATGCTAGAGAAAATTCAGAAGGAGTGAGAAGGATGAGTATGACCAACCAGGACTACGGCAAGCTGGTCAATGAGCGCTCCCGGCCCTCTCCCATGGGGAAGAACATCCTCTGGGCCTTTCTGGTGGGCGGGGCCATCTGTGCCGCCGGCCAGGGGCTGAGCAATCTGTATCAGAGCTACGGCCTGGATAAGGAGCAGGCGGGGACGGCCACCTCGGTGACCCTGATTTTCATTGCCGCCCTCCTCACCGGCCTGGGCATCTTTGACAAGGTGGCCAAGCGGGCGGGTGCGGGGACCCTGGTACCCATTACCGGCTTTGCCAACGCCATGGTGTCCCCGGCGCTGGAGTTCAAGAGCGAGGGACTGATTACCGGCACGGCAGCCAAGCTGTTCACTGTGGCCGGTCCGGTGCTGGTCTTCGGTATCTCGACCAGCGTGATCTACGGCCTTATTTTGTGCCTGCTCCAGTCCTTTTAAATCAGCGCCCCCACCGGAACACTCCGATGGGGGCGCAAATTTTAGTTGAAGGAGCCGTCCCACTGCCAGCCGGGCTTGAGGTACTGGTGCTGAATGGCCGGGACGTAGTAGGCGCCGAAGTTTTTCAGTTCGGTGTCGTCCCAGTTGGGGAACTCATGGGACAGGTCCACATAGAAGCGGTAGTAGGGGATAAACACCTGTTCTCTGGCGCTGCCCCGGTAGACCAGCTCGCCGCCGTACACCTTCGCCTCCCCGGGAAAGTCGTAGGGCACAGTGGTGACATACTGCCCCGCCAGCAGGGCCTCCCGGGCCTCCTCCAGAGAGATGAGGGGGTAGTCCCCCATTTGTTCAGCGCAGGCCAGGCCGTCATACAGGCGGATAAGCATCAGCTTCCCCTCGCCGTCGGGGGCAAAGTCCGCCTGGCGGAAGGCGTAGTTGAGGATATCCTCCACGTCGTCCCCGGCGGCGTTATATACCTGGTAGTCAACTCCCAATTCCCCATAAATGTTTCGGTCCCGAAAGATGGCCTTCTGGGGCTGCTGGAAGTTCAGCAGTTTGGCGTACTGGCCGATGAGGTAGTCCAGCACCGCCTCCGCCTCCTGGCTGGTGATGTCGCTGTATTCAAAGCGGTACTCCTCGGGCAGGGCCAGCTCATCGTCAAACCAGACAGTGACGCAGCCGTCCGCCTCGGCATCAATGCGGACTCCCTCCCCGGTCAGCCGGACCCGGGTTATGGAGGAGGCGACATAGCTGCCCCGCTCCTGCTCTATGGTGAAGTCCTCAATTCCTAACGCCCGGGCGGCGGATTCAGCCCGCTGTTCCAGTTCCTTTGCGCTCAGGCCGATGGGCTCCCCCACCTCACTGTAAGCGCCGTTGCGGAAGACGGGCAGGGCCTCCAGCTCCATGCCCTCATGCCAGGGATTGCCGTTCTCCAGCTCGGAAAATTCGTAGTAGAGCAGCCCCTCAAAGCCCATACCGCCGCTCTCCATGGAGATCTCCAGCAGGGGCAGCTCCCCGCCCGGCTGGACAGTGTCCCCTCCCGGGCGGAGAAGGAGGGCTCCAGCGATCATGACACACAGACAGGCCGCCGCCGTCCAAAGGACCCGCTTCTTTGGCCGCCTTCCGCTGCGCACCCGGTCGGTCTCCTCCAAAATTTCGTCGCTGAGGTGGTTCAAGGAATCGCTGATGTGTTCCGGTCTCATAAAAAATCCTCCTGTTCCAAATGACGCTTCAGCCCCTGCCGGGTTCGGTACAGCAGGCTCTTCACCTTGGACTGGGTGAAGCCGTGGTGCTGCGCGATGTCCCGGACCGGGTCCAGGTAGTAGTACCGCTCCACAAAGACGGTTCGGGCCTCCGGGGGCAGGGCGGAAAGGAAGCGCTGGATGGACTGGGCCAGCAGGCGCAGGTCCACCTGTTCCTGGGTCGTGTCCCCGGCGGAGACGCATTCCTCCAGCTCGGACAGGGACAGGGCATACTCCGAGGCCCGCCGCTTGACCCGGTCCCGGCCCCGGAGGCGGTCGATGGACAGCTGGCGGGCGATTTTGCCCAGATAAGTGCGCAGGACTCCGGGCCGGTGGGGCGGCATGGAGCTCCAGGCCCTCCAGTAGGTGTCGTTGACGCTCTCCTCGCTGTCCTCCCGGTCGGCCAGCACCTGCCAGGCGATTTTGTACAAATAACTCCCATACTGCCGCTGGGTGTGGGCAATGGCCTCCTGGTCCCGGTCCCAATACAGAGCCACAATCTCCCAGTCCTCCATAGGCTGCCCTCCTCTCCTTGTGTTTCAGACGTCTGTACTGTTCTACCCGACAAAAATTTCATTGGGTTGCGGGGGATTCAAAAAAAGAGGCGGAATCTCTCCGCCTCCGAGGAATTATTTTGCCACAAACACCATCACGCTTCTGGCGCGCACCGTGACCTGACGGTCAGGGAGGATATGGGGGGACTGCTGGGCCTGCCAGGTGTCCACCGCCTGCTCCCAGCACATGGAGGCGGGCAGCTGGGGCAGTTGAATCTCCAGGTCCTCCCACCAGGCGTTGGAGGCCACATAGACAATGTCCGGGCCGGTCGTCCGCTCCCAGCCGCTGAACATAACGCCCACATAGCGGTCCTGACTGTCAAAGGGCCGGTCCCGCCAAGGCGTGACCCCATGGAAGCTGACGTCGGGGAAGCCGTGGATCCCGTCCCCTGTTTTGGCCCGCACCACCCGGTGCGCCTTGCGGAAGCGGATCATGTATTGGAAGAAGGAAAACATGTCCGGATTCTGCTCCAGGCGCTTCCAGTCCAGCCAGGAGATGATGTTGTCCTGACAGTAGGCGTTGTTGTTGCCGAACTGGGTGTTGCAGAACTCGTCCCCCGCCAGGAACATGGGGACCCCCCGGGAGCACATAAGCAGAGCGAAGGCGTTGCGGCACATCCGCCGGCGCAGGGCGTCCACGGCGGGGTCCTGGGTGTCCCCCTCTACGCCGCAGTTCCAGCTGTTGTTGTCGTTGGCGCCGTCGGTGGAGTTCCAGCCGTTGGGCTCGTTGTGCTTGTCGTTGTAGGAGTACAGGTCCCACAGGGTAAAGCCGTCGTGGCAGGTGATGAAGTTCACCGAGGCATTGGAGCCCCCCCGGCCGCCGTACATATCCAGCGACCCGGCAATGCGCAGGGCCGCCCCCTGGGCCAGACCCATATCCCCCTTCAGGTAGCGGCGAATGTCGTCCCGATAGCGGCCATTCCACTCCGCCCACCGGTTCCAGGAGGGGAAGGTGCCCACCTGGTACAGTCCTCCGGCATCCCAGGCCTCGGCGATGAGCTTCACATTGCCCAGGATGGGGTCGAAGGCCAGAGACTGGAGCAGCGGGGGCGCCCCCATGGGGGAGCCATCCTCACTGCGGCCCAGGATGGAGGCCAGGTCGAAGCGGAAGCCGTCAACCCGGTAGGCGGTGACCCAGTAGCGCAGGCAGTCCAGAATCATCTGGCGGACGATGGGGTGGTTGCAGTTGACGGTGTTGCCGCAGCCGCTGAAGTTGTAGTACTGTCCGTCGGGGGTAAGCAGATAGTAGATGTTGTTGTCAAAGCCCTTGAAGGAGAAGAAGGGCCCCCGCTGGTCCCCCTCGGCGGTGTGGTTGAAGACCACGTCCAGGTAGACCTCAATGCCCCGCTGGTGGAGGGCCTGGATCAGCCCCTTCAGCTCGTTGCCCTCCCGGTTGTACTCGGTGGAGGCGGTATAGCTGGTGTTGGGGGAGAAGAAGCTGACGGTGCTGTAGCCCCAGTAGTTGTAGAGGGTATTTCCGTTGTACTGGCGGTAGTCCTGCATCTCGTCGAACTCAAAAATGGGCATCAGCTCCACCGCGTTGACCCCCAGGGACTCCAGATAGGGGATCTTCTCCCGCAGGCCGTCGAAGGTGCCCGGGTGGGTCACGCCGGAGGAGTCGTCCCTGGTGAAGCCCCGAACATGGAGCTCATAGATGATCAGGTCCTCCATGGGGATGAGGGGCTGCTGGCTGTCCCGCCAGTCGAAGTCGTCCTTTACAACCCGCGCCTTGTAGTGCTGGCCTCGGGGTGAGGAGTCGCCCCATTGGCTCTGACCGGTGACCGCCTTGGCGTAGGGGTCCAGCAGATAGCGGGTACGGTCGAAAATCAGACCCTTCTTGGGATCATAGGGGCCATCCACCCGGTAGGCATATTCAAACTCCTCAATATCCAGCTTGAAGACGATCATGGAGTATACATTGCCGATGCGGTAGTGCTTGGGAAAGGGGAGCACTGCAAAGGGCTGGTCCGCCATGCGGTGGAAGAGCAGCAGCTCCAGGGAGGTAGCGCCATGGGAGTGGACGGTGAAGTTCACTCCGCCGGGGATAGCGGTGGCGCCGTTTACATCGTAGAAGCCGGGGCGGACGTCAAAGCCGGCAATCTGATCCAGGGGGACCAGATGGATGCTGTGGGGGAGGGTCAGCGAGACCGGGCTGGACGGGACCTCGGGGATGGGGTCCGACCGGTGGACTTGCTCCATAATTGTGTTCCTCCTTGAAAATGGTGATAGATAATTATACGCTGATTTTCCTTTTTTGTAAACTATGCCAGGGAACCCGACACACCTTTTTCTGCGGAACCCCCTTGCGCTGGCGGAGCAAATTTGATATAATTCCTTCATGCGTTGGAACCTCCGGCTTTTGGGCCGGTGAATGATTGAACATAAGGAGCGATTCATTATGGGTTTTTTTGGACCAACCAAGCAGGAGCAGATTACGCCCGCCCCCTACCAGGAGGACGCCTTTGAGGAGTCCTTCGACTCTCTGCCCACCCTGCCCAAAGCCCACAGCAACACCATCATCGCCAAAGGAATCACCCTGACCGGCGTGATTCGGGGCGAGGGCTCTGTCCAGGTGGAGGGCCGCGTGGAGGGCGAAATCGATCTGAAGGGCAGCTTGACGGTGGCCAACACCGGCGAGATCCAGGGCCCGGTGACCGCCGACACCATCCGGGTCGCGGGGGATGTGCAGGGCAGCGTCACCGCAAGAGAGCACCTGTGTCTGGAGCGCACCGGCAGCATTCACGGCGATATCTCCACCGCCTCCCTGGTGGTGGAAAACGGCCGTCTGGACGGCAGCAGCACCATGCTGACCCCTCCGGCACGACCCCAGGAGCCGGAAATTGCCGCCTCCGATTTGCAGTTTGGCGACAACTACCAGATGGAACAGGAAAACTGATTTCAAAAGAAAGCGGCCTGGAGGATTGCCTCCAGGCCGCATTTTTTTAGCTGGGTTCTGCCTGCTTATGCCTGCTGAATTTTGTGCTTCTCGGCGTACCCTGTGAGGATCAGGGTCAGCGCGCCGTCGCCAGTGACGTTGCAGGCGGTGCCGAAGCTGTCCTGAAGGGCAAAGATGGCCAGCATCAGGGCGGTGGCGTCGCCGGAGGTGGCGGGGTCGGTGAACAGGATGCCGGTAATCAGCCCCAGGGAGGCCATTACGGTGCCGCCGGGTACACCGGGAGCGCCAATGGCAAAAATCCCCAGCAGCAGAATAAACAGGACCATGGCGCCCGGGCTGGGCAGCCGGCCGAAGAGGACCTTGGAGACGATCATCACAAAGAAGGTCTCTGTCAGGGCGGAGCCGCACAGGTGAATGTTGGCAAACAGGGGGATGCCGAACTCCACCATATCGGGGCGGAGGCTCTTGCTCTTCCGGGCGCAGTCCAGGGCCACGGCCAGGGTCGCGGCGGAGGACATGGTGCCCACGGCGGTGAGGTAGGCGGGGCCATAGTACTTCACCACGTCAATGGCGCTGCGGCCGGAGTAGGCCCCGGCGGCGGCGTAGAGAATGGCAAGCCAGATGTAGTGACCGGCCATCACAATGACAATGGCCAGCAGGAAGGCGGGGAACTGCTTGGTGATGGTGCCGTCGTAGGACAGGCCGCAGAAGGTAAGTGCGATAAAGAAGGGCAGCACAGGGATGACGACTCGCTTCACCACACACAGAACAATCTCCTGGAACTCATCCAGCAGCCGGATCACGGTCTGAGCCTTGGTCCACACCGCCGCCAGGCCAACCAGGACGGAGAAAACCAGGGCGCTCATCACGGGCATGATCTGGGGAATATCCAGCTGGAAGGCCACGCCGGGCAGCTCCTTCAGGTCCTCCATGGTGGTGGCGATGGGCAGGTGGGGCACCAGGAGATAGCCAGCCGCCATGGACATCAGGGTTGCCAGCACTGTGCTGACATAGGCGATAATAATGGCCACCCCCAGCATCCGGGTCGCATTAGAGCCCATCTTAGTGATGGAAGGGGCGATGAAGCCAATTACGATCAGGGGCACACAGAACATAATGAGCTGGTTGAGCACATATTTCAGTGTGACCACAATGGTCATAGCCCGCTCTGGCAGGAACAGTCCGCATACAATTCCCACAACAATGCCAATCAGCAGCTTCAGGGGCAGGTTTTCCGATTTTTTCATAACAAAACTCCTTTCTGTCCGATGACACACACAGGTCAGGGTACATTGCTATCATAGCATACTATGGCAGGAAATGCAAACTGTGTTTCAGCTCCCGGTCAGCCCAGCAGGGTATGCTCCAGAAGGATCTTGACCCCCATCCCCATAAGAACCAGTCCGCCGGCCAGCTCCGCCCTGCTTTTCAGCCGTCCGCCGAAGACGGCCCCCACCTGCACGCCGGCGGCGGACAGCAGAAAGGTGATGATACCAATCAGGGCCACGGCAGGGAAAATGTCCGCCTGAAGGAATGCGAAGGTGACCCCCACCGCCAGGGCGTCAATGGAGGTGGCCAGGGCCAGGGGGAGCATGGCCCTGGGGGAAAAGGAGCCGTCCAGCGCCTCCGCCTCGCCGCTCCGGGCCTCCCGTACCATATTGAAGCCGATAAAGCCCAGCAGGAAAAAGGCAATCCAGTGGTCCACCGCCACAATCATCCCCTGAAACCGGACCCCCAGCAGCCAGCCAATCAGGGGCATCAGGGCCTGAAAGCCGCCAAACCAGATTCCACATACCAGACACTGCCCCGGCCTGGGTCTGCCTGTGGACAGTCCTTTGCACACCGAGACGGAAAAGGCGTCCATGGACAGACTCACCGCAAGAATCAAAAGCTCATACAGCTCCATTGTATCCCTCCCACAGCATGTTCCCGCTTTTCGACAGCTCTGCCGTCCAGGAGGCGGAGCTGTCATATTCTGTGACAGCTTATTTGCGGGCGGGCAAAAATATGCGCCCTGCCGTAGGAGACCGGCAGGGCGGAGGGCCTATTGAATCACAGGTGCAGGCACTTCTGCACGTCCTTGGGGCGGCCCAAAATCAGGACAGAGTGGTCCTCGTCCAGAGTCGTATCGGGGGTGATGCGCATATCCAGCGTTCCGCCTGTGCGCAGACCCAGCACGTTGAGGCCGTATTTTTTCCGCAAATCCAGCTGGAGGATGGTCCTTCCCGCCCACTCCCGGGGGATTGCCAGCTCAAAAATGGAAAAATCCTCGTCCAGCTCAATGTAGTCCAAAATGTGGTCGGAGGTACAGCGGATGGCGGTCCAGGCGGCCAGCTGCTTCTCCGGGTAAACCACCTCATCCGCCCCGCTGCGCAGCAGGAATTTCTCCTGGACCCCTCGGGAGGCCCGGGCAATGACCTTCTTCGCCCCCAGCTCCTTCAGCAGGTCGGTGGTCTCCAGGGAGTTTTGGAAGTTGTCGCCAATGGCCACAATGCAGGCGTCGAAGCTGGGGACGTCCAGGGCGGTGAGAAAATCCCGGTTGGTGCTGTCCCCAATCTGAGCGTTGGTGACAAAGGGCAGAACGGCGTCAACCCGCCCCTCGTCGGTGTCCACCGCCATTACCTGCTGGCCCAGATCGTTGAGCTTCCGTGCCACATGCTGGCCGAAGCGGCCCAATCCAATGAGTAATACTGCTTTCATTTTATCCTCCTTGCAAATATCCGGGCGGAGCTCAGCCCACAATCAGCCCCTCCCGGGGGAGACGGGCGGGGGCCGCCTTGGTGTCGGACAGGGCGGCAAAAATGAGGGTCAGCGCCCCCACACGTCCTGTGTACATCAGCAAAATCAGAATGCACCGGGACAGCTGGCCCAGCCCGGGGGTGATCCCCAGGGTGAGCCCCGCCGTCCCCACTGCGGAGGCGGACTCAAAGAGACAGGTGAGCAGGGGCAGGTCCTCCGCCTGGCTGATGATCAGGCCGCCGGTGAAAAACAGGGTCATATACAAGGTCAAAATGGCCATTGCGCTGCGCACCGTCGTTTCTTCGATCCTCCGCCCGAAAAAGTGGGTGTCCTCCCGCCGGCGGAAAACGCACAGAGCGGTGGAGAACATTACGGCCAGGGTCGTCACCTTCATACCCCCCGCCGTGGACCCGGGGGCGCCCCCGGTGAGCATCAGGACGATCATGATCCCAATCCCCCTCTCGCTCATCAGGCTAAAGTCCAGGGTGTTGAAACCGGCGGTGCGGGCGGTGACCGACTGAAACAGAGCGCCCCAGAACCGCTCCCCCAGGGGGAGGGCTGCAAAGTCGAAGCAGAAAAAAATGGCCCCAGGGAGGAAGATCAGCAGGGCGGTGGTGACCAGAATCACCTTGGTCTGCATCCGGTAGCGGCGGAAGTGCAGGCGGTTGACCCGCACGTCCTCCCAGGTCATAAAGCTGATGCCGCCCACGATAATCAGGAGCATGATCACCACATTGACCACCGGATGGGCGGCAAAGGCGGTGAGGGAGGAGAAGGGGGCCCGGACGCCCATCAGGTCGAAGCCGGCGTTGCAGAAGGCGGAGATGGAGTGGAACAGGCTGTACCACAGGCCCCGGAGCAGACCAAACTCCCGGCAGAACACGGGGGCCAGAGCGGCGGCCCCCAGCAGCTCCAGGGCGGCGGTGGCGGCAACGACAAAGCCGGTGAGCTGGACAATGCCGCCGATTTTGGGGGCGGAGATGGCCTCCTGCATGGCGCCCCTCTGCCGCAGGGACAGCTTCTGCCCCGCCGCCAGGGAGATGACCACCGCACAGGTGACGACCCCCATGCCGCCAATCTGAATCAGCAGCAGAATGACCCCCTGGCCAAAGCCGCTCCAGTAGGTGGCGGTGTCCCGTACCACCAGCCCGGTGACGCAGACGGCGGAGGTGGCGGTGAACAGGGCGTCTGGGAAGCTGGTCCACTGCCCGCTCCGGGCGGAGAGGGGCAGCATAAGCAGAAGACTTCCCGCCAGAATGACGGCGGCGAAGCCCAGAATGACGATTTGAGCGGAGGAAAATCTTCGTTTCCTCATGGCGAGCCCTCCAGTCTTGGCCGGGAGATATGCCTATAGTATAGCACAGAACGGCCAAAGGTCAATCTGCCTGTTCCGGATATAAAAACAGAAGCGGCAGACACCGCTCCTGTGGGGGTCAGTGGTTCAAGACCCGGACCCGGATCATGTTGGGGATGGCCCGCAGCTCCTCGGCCACCTCGTCGGTGATCCGGCTGTTCACATCCACCATAGTGTAGGCGTAGTCCTTCTTGGACTTGTTGGTCATGTTTTCCACGTTGATGTGGTCGTCGGACAGGGTCGTCATGATCTGGGTCAGCATGGCGGGGACATTCTTGTGGATCAGGCACAGCCGGGCGATGCCGCTCCACTCCTGAGACACGTTGGGCAGGTTGACGGAGTTTTTGATGTTGCCGTTGAGGAGATAGTCCTGGAGCTGTCGGGCGGCCATCACGGCACAGTTCTCCTCGCTCTCCGGAGTGGAGGCCCCCAGGTGGGGCAGGGCAATGACATTTTTCACGGTGGTGATAGTCTCATCGGGGAAGTCGGTGACGTACTTGGCGACCCGGTCCGACTCCAGGGCGGCAATCATATCCTCGTTATTCACCAGACCGCCCCGGGCCAGATTGAGGATCCGCACCTGTCCCTTCATTTTGCTGATGGCCTCGGCGTTGATAAAGTCCTTGGTGGCGGGGGTGTAGGGGATGTGGAGGGTCACATAGTCGGATACCTTGTACAGCTCTGACACATCCTTCACCACATGGACGTGGCGGTCCAGCCGGAGGGCGGCGTCCACCGAGAGGAAGGGGTCGTAGCCGTACACATCCATCCCCAGGTCCAGGGCGATGTTGCACACCAGCGCGCCGATGGCCCCCAGACCGATGACCCCCAGGGTCTTGCGGTAGAGCTCCGGCCCGGCGAAGGCGGACTTGCCCTTCTCCACGGCGGCGGCCACGTCCACCTTGGGGGTGTGGGCCTGCTCCTGAACCCAGTCCGCTCCCCCCAGAATGTCCCGGGAGGCCACCAGCATGGCGGCAATCACCAGCTCCTTCACCGCATTGGCGTTGGCGCCGGGGGTGTTGAAGACCACCACGCCGCACTCTGAGCAGCGGTCAATGGGGATATTGTTGGTGCCCGCCCCCGCCCGGGCAATGGCGCGAAGGGAGTCGGGGAACTCATACTCGTGCATGGAGGTAGACCGGACCAGAATCCCGTCCTCCTTCACCACGTCGCTGCCCACCTGGAAGCGGGTCGGGTCCAGCCGGGACAGACCCACGGAAGAGATTTTGTTTAGGGTCTTAATACGGTACATACGTTATTACCTAACCTTTTGTTGAAATTTTGCCGGAACCCTCAGCAGCAGTCCCAGTTGTACAGAACCCGGGAGAAGTCCCGGCGTTTCAGGGCCTCCCGGCTAATGAAGAAGTTGCCCACCCCGCAGTCGCCCCACAGGACCAGGTCCTTGCGGTCGCTGCTGTCGCTGTCCAGCTGGAACAGGAGGACATCCATTTCGCTGTAATCCTCCTCCCGGGGGTCGTTCTGGGTGAAGTAGGGGAAGCCGCCCAGCTGGTGAAAGGGGTTGTCCTCATCGTCTTCATCGTGGTAGGCGAACAGAGCGTCGGCGTCGTCCTCCTCGTCCAGCAGCTCGAAGATGTCCCAGCTCTTCTCAATGGGCTGGTCCGGTTTTTTCTGGTTCCACTTCTGGACAAACAGGATATCAAAGTGGAAGTCGCCGGGGGTCATGCCCTGCTGAACGGGCGCACCGAAGAGGATGCGGCAGGGCTGGAAGACCGGGGAGCCGTACTCCTGGGGGACAGGGGGACGTTTGGCCGCCACATCCGCCTCGGTGACGGAGGGGTCCACAGTCTCCCAGTAGAGGACACGGAAGCCGCCGGTGTTGGTCATGTTGTCAAAGTCCATGCCCCACAGGTCGTCCGCACCCACAAAAAACTGGAGCAGACCAGTGTGGGGGAAGTCGGGCAGAGGGACCAGCTGGGTACAGTTGATCTGGGCCAGAAACAGCAGCGGGGTCCCCTTGGCGTCCCTGGGCCAGGGCTGGTCCTTGGGGAGATAGGGGACGCCGTCTGCCTTACTGTCAGTGATCCCCGTCTCCCCCTTCTCCAGGGCAAAGGGGAGGCAGGGGACCCGGTATTCTGTGCGGATCTCTTCGCAAATTTGTTTGGTAAGCTCAAAATTTGTCATATTTGATCCCTCCGTCATGCCGCCCACGTGCGCTTGCCGTCAGCAGCAGTCCCAGTTGTACAGGACCTGGGAGAAGTCCCGGTTTCTCAGCGCCTCCCGGCGGATGAAAAAGTTGCCCACGCCGCAGTCGCCCCACAGGACCAGGTCGCGGGCCCCCCGGCCGTCGCTGTCCAGCTGGAACAGGAGGGTGTCAAAGCCGGCGTAGTCCACATCCTCCCGCCGGGGGTCGATCTGAGTAAAGAAGGGGTAGCCGTCCAGCTGGTGGCGGGGACCGGGCGCCTCCTCCTTGTCCGGCTCCTCGTCAAAGATGCTGTAGTCCCGTTCCCCCTCGGGGAACAGCTTGTAGAAGCTCCACAGGTCTTTCAGGGGCTTCTCCGGACGGCGCAAGTTCCACCGCTCCAGGAACAGCTTTTCAAAGAGGTAGTCCTCCCCGGGCAGCTCCTGCTCCCGCACCTGGCCGAAGACTATGCGGCAGGGCTCCAGCACCGGGGAGTCGTACGCCTCCGGCTTAGGGGGCTGCTTGGCGGCCACGTCCTCCCGGGTTACCGAGAGGTCCACCGTCTCGTGGTAGAGGATTCGAAAGCCCAGCTGCGCAGTCATGTCGTCAAACTCGGCCCCGTACACATCGTCGTTCCCAATGAAGAATTGCAGCAGGCCGGTGTGGGGGAAGTCGGGCAGAGCAGCCAGCTGGGTACAGTCGATTTGGGCCAGCGGGTTCATGGGAATGCCGTTGCTGCACAGGGGCCACTGGGTCTCTCTGGGCAGGTAGGGGGTCCCGCCCACCTTGCTGTCCAGAATGCCCGGGTCTCCCGGCTCCAGCTTGTAGGGGAGACAGCGCTTCTTGTGGCCGGCGCGAATCTCCCGGCAGATTTCCTGTGCCAATTGAGTGTCCGTCATAGCATTCAACCTCCCAGGATGCAGTAAGCAAAACGGAGTTTTGCGTAAAAGTTTCTTTTCGCTTCCTTTTCTTTTCAAAGAAAAGGAAGAAATCAGAGTACGTGTTCCTTCAGCTTCACCCCGTCCAACCCGGGGGCGATGACCAGGAACAGCGCGCCGCTGCCAATGCCCTGAACCAGGGTCCCCAGGAACTGGGGGGCGAAGGCGGCCATTGTTCCGGCCATAGCGCAGCCGGCCAGGGCGTAGGCGGCGGGGGAAAACAGCCCGGCCAGGACCACGGCGGCCAGATTCCGGCGGCACAGGAGCTTCTCCCCCCGGCTGGTGAAGAACAGCACCACCACGACCTTAATAACCAGGGTGGGCAGAACCCACATAGGGGCGGTGAGCAGGTCGGCCAGCCCCGCGCCGATAGCCGCAGCCGCCGCCGCACAGGGGACGGGGAGCAGGCAGGCGGCCAGGTAGATCAGGGCGTCCCCCAGGTGGATGTATCCCCCGGTAGGGATGGGGATGTGGAGCATATAGGCGGTCATCACCGTGATAGCCCCGGCAAACAGGGCGGTTATGGTGAGCAGATGCACGTTTTCTTTGTGGCGCATGGGAACTCCTCCTTGTCTTGGAATAAAAAGGAGTATACGCCAAATTTCCTATCTCGTCAATAGGCTAATTCGCCTTTTCGAACTTGCGGATAAAGTCGCACAGCTTTTCCACGCCCTCCACCGGCATGGCGTTGTAGATGGACGCCCGCATTCCGCCTACCTTCCGGTGGCCCTTCAGGTTGACAAAGCCGGCGGCGGCGGCCTCCTGGACAAACTTGGCGTCCAGGGCCTCGTCCCCGGTGCGGAAGGTGACGTTCATGCCAGAGCGGGACCCCTTGTCGGCGTGGAGCTGGAACAGGCGGGAGTGCTCCAGGGTGTTGTAGAGCATATTGGCCCGCTTCCACTTCAGCTCCTCCATGCCCGCCAGCCCGCCGTTCTCCTCGACCCACTCCAGGGTGAGGCCCAGCATATAGATGCACCAGCATGGGGGCGTGTTGTACATGGAATCCTTGTCGATCATGGTCTGGTAGTTCATCATCAGGGGCGTAAAGGGCAGCTCATGTCCCGCCAGACCGTCCTTGATGATGACCACTGTCAGACCGGCGGGGGCCATGTTCTTCTGGGCGCCGGCGTAGATGATGCCGAATTTGGACACATCCACCGGGAGGGACAGAATGTCAGAGGACATATCACACACCAGGGGCACATCCCCGGTGTCGGGCACATAGTCCCACTCGGTGCCGTAGATGGTGTTGTTGGCGCAGTAGTAGAAATAGCTGGCGTCCTTGTCCAGCTTCAGCTCCTCCTGCCGGGGGATATAGCAGTGGTTCCGGTGGCCGGTGTCACAGGCCAGAGAAATCTGTCCGTATTTTTTGGCCTCTTGATAGGCCAGACTGGAAAAATTCCCGGTGACGGCGTAGTCCGCCCTGCCGGTTTTCCCAATCAGGTTCAAAGGAATCGCAGAGAACTGCCCCGAGGCCCCGGTCTGGAGGAAGAGGATACGGTAGTTCTGGGGGATATTCATCAGCCGGCGCAGCTTGTCCTGGGTCTCCTGAAAGATATCCATAAATACCTTGGAACGGTGGCTCATTTCCATGACGGACATACCGGAGCCCCGGTAGTTGGTGATCTCCGACCCGGCACGCTCCAGCACGGACAGCGGAAGCACAGAGGGGCCGGCGGCAAAATTGTAAACGCGCTGGTCGCTCATAAGGAGAGCCCCTTTCTATCAATCAAAAATACATCTTGTGAGGGTTTAGCAGTGTTTTATTATAGTCCAGAGGGAAATGGGTGTCAATGGCAAAAGAGGAGAAGGGGGCGGTATTTCCATAGTTTTTCTGCTAAATTTCATGGTCAGAAAGGGAGTTGAAGGCGGTGGCCCGGAGGAATCTGGAGAGAATAATTGTCCGCATATAGCGCACAGACGTCCGCATTCACAGGGACACCCGGCCCAGAAATCTCTGTTATGCACAAAAATTGATAGTACTTTTTATCTATATTTAACAAAAACCGTTCTTGACGAAGGGAAGTCCTTCCTGCTACAATACCTTCATCCTCTGGCGCACGGCACCAAACCCGGCGCCCCTAAGAGAGGAATCTACAAATTCGATTGGATTGCAGGCAAGGAGGTTTTTGCTATGCTGAGAGAAATTGAAATCAAGAACGAGGCCCAGGTGGAAAAGATCAACCAGCTGGCCTGTAAAGCCCCCTATGAGGTGTGGCTGTTTACCAAGGACGTCATGCTGGACGCCCGGTCTCTGCTGGGGCTGTTTTCCCTGGTGGGCAAGAAGGCCAGCGTGGTGGTGGAGGACGACGTGTCCCCCAGCGCCTTCAGCCGGCTGGTGGCTAAGATGGCCTGAATCAAAGAGAACCGCCCGGCTGAGCCAGGCGGTCTTTTTATGCTTTGCGCCAGGTGGAGGGGGCGAAGAGCACCAGAATGGGGAAAATCTCCAGCCTCCCGATAATCATGCACAGGGACATGACCCCCTTGGACAGCCCGGAGAAGGCGGCAAAATTGCCGGAGGGACCGATGGCCTCCAGTCCGGGGCCCACATTGCTGACGCAGGTGAGGGCGGCGCTGAAGGATACAGCAAAGGAACAGCCGTCCAGAGAGATGACAAGGGCGGCGGCAAAGACGGTCATCACGTAGGCCCCCAGGAAGACCAGCAGGGTGTGGAGGGTGGACTCGCTGACCAGTTTGCCGTCCAGCTTGACCACCTCCACACAGCGGGGGTGAGTGATGCGGTGGATCTCCCGCCGGATGGCCCGGAGGAGGATCAGGACCCGGGAGCACTTCATGCCGCCTCCGGTGGACCCGGCGCTGGCGCCGCAGAACATAAGCAGAACGATAATCATTTGGGAAAACTGGGGCCACAGAACAAAGTCCGCAGTGCCGAAGCCGGTGGTGGAGATGATGGAGGCCACCTGGAATACGGTGTACCGCAGGCTCTCTCCCACCCCAGCATACACCCTCAGATTGGAGACGGTGAGGATCACAGTGGCACTCGCCACAACCCCTAAAAAGAAGCGCAGCTCGTCGCTGGCCAGGGCCTCCTTCCATTTCCTGGTAAGGACAAGGAAGTAGACCGCGAAGTTGATGGAGAACAGCAGCATGAACACCGTAATAATGATGTCGATCGCCACACTGTCGTAGGCCCCCACGCTGGCGTTCCGGTTGGAGAAGCCGCCAGTGCCCGCAGTGGAGAAGGCGTGAATGAAGGAGTCGTACAGGGGCATCCCGGCGATTTTGAGACAGGCCACCTCCACCAGGGTGAGGGTGCAGTACATGGCGTAGAGGATTTTAGAGGTCTTGGACTGCTTGGGCACCAGCTTGGAGAACACCGGGCCCGGGGTCTCCGCCTGGGTGAGGTAGTGGGAGCGGATGCCCAGTTTGGGCACGATGGCGGTGGCCAGCACCAGAACCCCCATACCTCCCAGCCAGTGGGTGAAGGCCCGCCAGAAGAGGATACCCTTGGGCAGGGCCTCTATGTCGGTGAGAATGGTGGAGCCGGTGGTGGTAAAGCCGGAGCAGGACTCAAAGATGCAGTCGATGGGAGAGGCGAAGCCGCCGCAGAACAGGAAGGGCAGCGCCCCCACCAGCCCGGTGAAAATCCAGATGAGTCCCACCGCCGCGAAGCCCTCCCGGACAAAGAACTGCTGCCTGGCGGGCAGGGCGGACAGCGCGAAGCCGCAGACGGCCACCAGGACGATGGACAGCAGGAAGGGTGCGGGGTCCTCCCGGTAGAGCAGCGCCACCGCCAGAGGGATGGCCAGCACCGCCGCCTCCATGGTAAGGACCCGGCCCACCAGCTTTAAAACCAGCTTTATGTTCATAGACTGGACCCTCCCGGGTTGACCTCCGGCCCATAGATGTCATTCAAATCCAGAATACCGCTCTCCCGGGCGATAATAATCACCTGGTCCCCCTGCTGGAGGAAGGAGGAGCCCTCCGGGATGATAATATCCCCTCCCCGGACGATGACGGCCAGCAGAATCCCCGGGCGCAGCCGCAGCTCCTTCAGGGGGACCTGGAGGTGCCGGGTCCCGGGACCCACGGTGAACTCCATGGCCTCCGCGCCGCCCCCGGCGATGCGGTGGAGGGAGTTCATCACACTGCCCTGGGAGTTTTGCAGTCCCCGCACCACGTGGAGGATGTGGGAGGCGGTGACAAATTTGGGGGAGATGACGCTGTCCAGCCCCAGGGAGCGAACAATACCGGCGTAGTTCTGCCGGTTGCACTTGGTGATGACCTTGGCCAGCCCCTGCTGCATGGCGTACAGGGAGATAATCAGATTGTCCTCGTCTCGGTCGGTGAGGGCGATAAAGGCGTCGTTCCCGGTGAGGTTCTCCGACTCCAGCAGCTCCGAGTCAGTGCCGTCGCCGCAGATGACGGTCACCTTGGGGAAGCGCTCGCTGAGCAGACGGCAGCGCTCCTCGCTGAGCTCCACAATTTTCAGGCGGATATTCATCCGGCTTAAAATGGCGGCCAGGTAGACGGACACCTTGCCCCCCCCCACCAGAAAGACCTGGCGCACCTTGGGGGCGTACCGGCCCAGCTGACGGAAGAACTGGTCCAGACTGTCGGGGCGGCCCACCATGTACAGCTTGTCCTCCGCCTGGGGCACGAAGGAGCCGTTAGGGATGGACACCTGGCCCCCCCGGTCTACGGCGCAGAACAGCAGAGACAGCTTTTTCACCTGGGCGGGCAGGTTGTACAGCGGTACGCCCACCAGAAAGTCCCCCTCCTGGAGGCGGAAGCCCATCAGCTCCACCTTGCCCCGGCAGAAGGTCTCGATATTGGCGGCGGCGGGGAAGCGGAGCAGCCGGGAGATCTCCACGGCAGTGGTGTTCTCCGGGTTGATGACCATGTCGATCTTCAGGTTCCGGCGCAGCTCGGCCACGCTGTTGGTGTACTCCTGATTGCGGATGCGGGCAATGGTGTATTTGGCCCCCAGGTCCTTGGCGGTGAGACAGCACACCATATTTACCTCGTCGGAGTTGGTGGCGGCCACCAGCAGGTCGGCGTCGGCGGCCCCCGCCTCCCGCAGTGTGGAGGAGGAGACGCCGTTGCCCCGCACCGTCATAATGTCCAGCTGGTCTCCGGCCCGCTGAAGGGCCTCCTCGTCGCTGTCCACCACGGTGACGTCGTGCTCCTCCCGCACCAGCTGCTCGGCCAGGGTGAAGCCCACCTTGCCGCTGCCTACAATGACTATGTTCATAGTGTCGGTGATCCTTTCTGCACGAAAAAATAGGGGCACTGTGTCAGTCCCCCTGGACAGGGGTTGGTCCCGCTCAGATGGTCCACTCCCCGTGTACCACGCCCACCAGATACCAGTGCTCCCCCTCGGGCTGGAAGACCAGCTTGAGAGAGGTCCAGTCCAGCCCGTCGTTCACCGGGTCGGCGCTGGGGAAGCAGAAGTCCACAAAGCGGCACCCGACGTAAATCTCCGCCAGGTTCTCCAGGGCGTTTCCGCCGGTCATGATCTGGTCAATGCCGATTTCGGTGGCCTGGGTGTAGTCCGCGTTGTAGACGTAGCGGGCAAAATACTGGGGAATGGTCATCTGAATGGGGTCCCCCCGGCCGTCCTCAAAGCCCCATGTGTACACATTCTGATCCTGGGCCAGGTTTTTGATCTGGTCGGCGGTGAAGTTCAGGTCGCTGTTCGGCTCCACGGTGGAGTAGGGGGTGAAGGTGACCCCGCGGCTGGGGTGTACATAGCTGGCCAGCCCAGCCCAATCCCCCCGCTGAATGCAGCGGTTGACGGCACAGGCGGAGCTGAGCAGGGGAAAGTTTTCCGTGGGGTCCAGCGCCTCGGAGGAGTCGGGGGCAGAGGAATTGCTGCCCGTCAGCTGGGAGCCCCCCGGCGGGGGCGTGAAATTGTTGTTGGGATTGTTCAGGGGCGGTGTGACGGGCTCTTCGGTCAGGTCGATGGGCAGAAGAACGCCCACCAGAAGACCGATCACCAGGCACAGAACACAGGGAAATATGAGAAAACGTTTCAAAACGAAGGCCTCCTTTTGGAAAAAACAGAGGGACGGAGCAAGCTCTTTTTCAAACCATTATAAGACAAAACCGGGGAAGATGCAAGAAGAACAAAGTGTGAACAAAAACAAAGTGAAAAATTTGTGGATTTTGTCCACTATTCTCTGGAATTATGGCCCATATCATCAGACAGGAGAGCAAAAAATTAGTAATCCTTGGGTTCTGCGGATCACGGGATAATCTGCGGGGCGTACACCGTACCAGTCAGACTACGCACTCAAAGTGAAGAGGCAATCAGCAAAAAACCGGGCAGAGTTTCCCCTGTCCGGTTCCCGTTTTCACCTCAATACTGCCGTTTCTTTCATCGGCACAAAAGTAAAAGCCTTGCACCTGTTACGGTACAAGGCTTTTCAGTGGAGCTAGTGGTGGGAATCGAACCCACAACCCCATCATTACGAGTGATGTGCTCTGCCATTGAGCCACACTAGCCTATGATTCAGTTTATGGTCAGTTGTCCTTATCAACAATCCGCAGTCCACCGCTGACGCGCCCTCTGTTCTGCCAACTGAACTGTGTCTGTGTACAACGGATATTATTATACTCAAGCATTGCCCATTCGTCAAGAGATATCCACATAAATTTCTGCTATACTTTTTTCTACAACAATGATAAAATGATTGTAAGTGAAATAGAAAAGGGGGACGAACGATGGTAATTTCCAGTTTTCCCGACTTGAAAGCAATGCTGCACACTCTCCCGCCCAAGCCGGCGGTGGTGGCGGCGGCCCATGATGCGCATACTCTCCAGGCCGTTTTCGCCGCCCGGCGGGACGGGCTGATTCGCCCCATTCTGGTAGGACACCGGGAGGACATTCTGTCCATTGCTGGCAGCCTGGGAGAGGAGCTGGACCCGGACCAGGTAATAGATGCGGAGGACGACGCCAGCTGCGCCGGGAGGTCGGTGGCTCTCATCCAGGAGGGCAGGGGAAACATACTCATCAAGGGAATGCTCCAAACCGGCACATTGCTCAAGGCGGTGGTCCACAAGGAGTCAGGCATCCGGGCCAGTAAGGTGATGTCCCATGTGGCTATTCTGGACGTGCCTAGCTACCACAAGCTGCTCTACGTCACCGATGGCGGCATGGTGGTGGCCCCTGATTTGGAGCAAAAGCGACATATTCTGAAAAACGCGGTGGATTTCTGCCGTTTTCTGGGCTATGACCGGCCCAAGGCCGCCACTTTGTGCGCGGTGGAGACCGTGAATCCCTCCATGCCCGAGACCCGGGACGCCGCCGTCCTCAAGGAGGAGGCGGAGCACGGAGATTTCGGCCCCTGTGTGGTGGAGGGACCCATCTCCCTGGACCTGGCCACCGATGCCCAGGCCGCTCAGGCCAAGGGCTACCACAGTCCGGTGGCGGGGGACGCCGATATTCTGCTGGCCCCCTCCATCGCCGCAGGCAACCTGCTGGGCAAGTCTCTCTACGGCCTGGCCGGAGGCGAGATGGCCGGGGTCGTACTGGGGGCAGCGGTCCCCATCACTGTCAACTCCCGGGGCGCCACCGCTCAAGAAAAATACTGGTCCATCCTCATCTGTGCCGCCATGAATTAGACGGAAAGACCCGCTTCATAGAAAGGAGGTCCCTATGTCTTACGACATTTTAGTGCTCAATCCCGGCTCCACCAGCACCAAGGCGGCGGTATATCGGGATGAACGGCCCCTGAAGACCCGCACTGTGGTCCACACCAACCAGGACCTGGCCCCCTACCCCGCCCTCAGCGGCCAGCTGGACTACCGGGTGAGCATGGTGCGCAGCTGGCTGGCCCTGGAGGGCTACGACTTGTCTCAGCTCTCCGCCGTGGTGGGCCGGGGCGGCATCATCCCAAACATCGTCTCCGGCGGCTACCTGGTGGACGACGCCCTGACCGACTGCCTGCTGCACCACACCGTCTTCGACCACGCCTCTAATCTGGGCGGTCTGATGGCCCGGGAGTTCGCCCTGCCTCTGAAGATCCCCGCCTACATCTACGACGCCGTCACCAGCGACGAGCTGCTGCCCGAGGCCCGGGTCACCGGTTTCAAGGAAGTGACCCGCACCAGCTTCTGCCACGTTCTCAACGCCAGAGCCACTGGTCACAAATACGCTCAGGCCATGGGGCGGAACTATGAGGATATGAATCTGGTAGTGGCCCATCTGGGGGGCGGTATCTCCATCTCCGCCCACTGCCGCGGCAGGATCATCGACTCGGTGTCAGACGACGCGGGCCCCTTCTCCCCCGACCGCAGCGGCAGCTTGAATATGCTGTATGTTCTGGATTTGTGCTACTCCGGCAAATATACCAAGGCGGAAATGCTGAAAAAGCTCCGGGGCGAGGGGGGCATGTCCGCCCTGCTGGGGACCCACGACTGTCAGGAGGTGGAACGGCGCATTGCCCAGGGGGACGAGTGGGCCGCCCTGGTCTATCAGGCCCAGGCCCTTCAAATCGCCAAGGGGGTTGGCACCATGCTGGCCTGCTTTAAGGAGCTCATCGACGCGGTCATCCTCACCGGCGGGCTGGCCAACTCCAAAATGCTCACCGGCAAAGTAATCGACTACCTCCACAGTCTGTGCCGGGTTGTGGTCCTCCCCGGGGAAAATGAAATGGAGGCCCTGGCCCTGGGCGGCCTGCGCATCCTCCGGGGAGAGGAGGAGGTCCGCCAGTTCCACCCCGTTTGCCCCCTCGTTCAGGGCTGAACTATCCTCCGCTTGCTGAAAGACCGCAGGAATTTTTCCTGCGGTCTTTACTCTTTGCTCTGGAACAATTTGTAGGGCTCCACGCTGAGCGCATCCGCAAGCTCAAATACAACATCCAGCGACACTGCGCAGTCGGCAGTTTCAATCCGGCTCATATGTGTGCGGCTGATATCTACCTTTTCGGCCAGCTTTTCCTGCGAAAAGCCCCGCAGCTTGCGGTAAAAGGAAATGTTCAAACCCAGATTTTTATATCGTTCCAGCTGGCTGCTGCGCATATGCCCACCTCTTGTGTGTAATTGTACCCACATATCCGCAGAAGGTATATAACGTAAAATATAATTTTTGTAACTTTACAAGTTACGAATTTTATAGTATAGTTAATCTGAGGCTGTATACCAGCCAAAAATACAATTACAGGAGGAAGCAGTATGAGTATATTTCAGAGCTTTGTGGACATGCACCCAATGCGCCCTGTTGTGAGGGATATCCTGTGCGATGTCATCAGGGAAGAGGTGGGAGGAGTACCGGGAACTCTTGCTGAAATCTACAAGACGTGTGGGCAAATAACTGATACGATTGTCTGTAAATAACGAGTGGAGGTATTGATATGTTTGGAAAATCAAGAGACGCGGAAGTAGCTGGAACCGTGAGCGGCCTGTTGGCTGGAGCGGCGGCTGGCGCTAAGCTAGGCGCCGGAGTTGGCATTGTGGCGGGCCCTTTGGGCGGAGTGGCAGGTACAGTCCCCGGCGCGGTTGTCGGCGGCGTGATTGGCGGCCTGAGCGGAAATAAGATTGGAAGCGAAATCGACCGTTCAAAGGACTGATATCCGGGCTGCTCTGTAAAAAAACAACAAGTCCCCCGGCTTACGCCGGGGGACTGCCTTATTATAACATACTCATTGCCAGCCCCTTGGGCCGTCCATTGGCCTGGTAGAGCTCCCGCAGCAGGTCCATTTGCTCCTGGTCCGGGTCTATGTACACATTTCCGGTGTAGCCGTCCATCAGGGCGGGTCTTCCCTCGCATCTGGACGGGAGGGGCACCTCCACAATGGCGGGGATGTGGTAGGCCCGAACCAGCATAGCGGTGTGGCTGTCCAGGCTGCCCTTCCGGGTTATTAGCCCCAGCAGGCGGCGCTGGTCAAAGTCCATCACCTCGCTGGGCAGGTACTCGTCCGCCACCAGAATCGCGGGCTCGTCCATCAACAGGGTCTGCCGCCCTCCCATCAGTGAGCGCAGAACTCTCTGGGAAATATCCCGGATATCCACCGCCCTGGCCCGCATATAGGGGCTGTCCATCGCGGCAAAGGCGGCGGCAAAGCTGACCTCCGCCATCTGCACCGCATACTCCGCCGTGGCCCCCTGGCCCTGGATGAGGGAACGGACTGTCTCCACATAGTCGTGGTCCTCCAGCAGCATCCCGTGGATCAGGAAGATGGAGGCAACCCCCTCGCCCACCTGGTTAATGGCCCGGTGGTACAGGGTGTTCAGCTCCAATATTGCGGTCTGCTGGGCCTGGTGGAACCGGTTAATCTCCTGCCGCCAATCCCCCTGGGTATACAGGTGGACCTGCGGCGCAGGACGGCGGTAGAAGCACAGACGGCCCGCTACAATCTGGTTCATAATGGCCTTGCCCTTTATAACCTGCATACTGCCGCCCCTCCTTCCAAGCTAATATTTCGGCAGCATTAAAAATTATAGACCTCCTACCCCTCTTTGTAAAGGTTACAATTTTCCAAATCTGTCGGGTTTTCAAAACTTTTCTTCGTCTACTTCATCATTTCTTACAGTTTTTAGCAATTTTCGATTTTCCCCTCTCCTGTACCCCCTGAAAATCAATTTCTGTGCTTTTTGCCCTCCTTTTGCAGGATGAGCGGTCCGTCCCGCCGTTTTTCTGCTCTTTTCTGGGACTTTTACACGCTGCGCAGCCACCATTGATTTCCCCGCCCTGTTCACTTTTCGCTTTACTCCGGTAAACTCTTATGATATAATAGGACAAGTTTGATTCAGGAGGTTTTTCCTATGGTTTCTGAACGTATGAAGGGACTGGGTACTGCCCGGTCCGTGATCCGGGAGCTGTTTGAATACGGTAAGCTCCGCGCTGCCCAAGTGGGGGCAGAAAACGTCTTCGACTTCTCCCTAGGCAATCCCAGCGTTCCCGCCCCCGATGCCGTTAACGATACGGCCATCCGCCTGCTTCAGGAGCAGTCCGATCTAATTCACGCCTATACCAGCGCCCAGGGGGCTGCCGACGCCCGGGAGCGCTTCGCCGATTCCCTCAACCGCCGGTATGGCTCCCACTACACCGCCGGACAGCTCTACCTCACTGTGGGGGCCGCCGCCTCTCTGTGCTGTGTCTTCAACGGCCTGGCCTGCCCCGGAGACGAGTTTATCGTCTTCGCCCCCTACTTTCCGGAGTATAAGGTATTTATTGAAGGAGCCGGGGCCAAGATGGTCCTGATCCCCCCAGAGATTGAAGCCTTTCAGATCGACTTTGACGCCTTCCAAGCCTCCCTCAGTCCCAAGACCAAGGGTGTACTGATCAACAGCCCCAACAATCCCTCCGGGGTCGTTTACTCCAGAGCAACCCTAGAACGGCTGGCCGGAATCCTCACCGAAAAGAGCCGGGAATACGGCCACCCCATCTATCTGATCTCGGATGAGCCCTACCGGGAAATCATATACTCCGGTGTAGATGTCCCCTGGGGCCCCCACATCTATCGGGACACCATTGTGTGCTACTCCTTCTCCAAGTCCCTGTCTCTGCCCGGCGAGCGTATTGGCTATGTACTGGTCCCCGGAGACATTACCGACAGCGGCGACGTCTACGCCGCAGTGGCGGGCGCAGGCCGGTCTCTGGGCTATGTGTGCGCCCCCAGCCTGTTTCAGCAGGTCACCTCCCTGTGCTGCGACATGACCTCTGACATCACAGTGTATGAGACCAACCGAAATCTGCTGGTCACCTCTCTGCGGGAGATGGGCTATCATGTGGTGGAGCCCGGCGGAGCCTTCTACCTCTTCCCACGCACTCTGGAAAGCGACGATATGGCTTTCAGCGAACGGGCCAAACAGCTGGACCTGCTGGTTGTTCCCGGCTCCGGCTTTGGTGCGCCCGGTCATGTGCGCATCTCCTACTGCGTCCAGACTGAAACCATCCGCCGCGCCCTGCCCAAGTTTAAGGAGCTGGCGGATTTCTACAAGTAACGCTGGAGTTTCGGCCCAAATCATGGCGCTCACTCCAGTCCATCATTACAAAAACAAGGTACGGCAATCCTACTGGACTGCCGTACCTTTTATTGCGCTTTTAGCCGTTTTGTCAAAAAATGTTATTGGGGGGCAGGGGCGGAGGGCGCCGGAGCCATATCCTCGCCGCTCTCCATCAGCGAACGCCAGATATTGTTCACATCGCCAAGGCAGTGGAAATAGGTATTGGTCAGCAGATTCACCGGAATCTCCAGTGCCTCAGCCAAGTCACCAATCACCTTCCAGTCCGCCCGCTCATAGCTCAGCACCAAGTCATACAGCTCGCCGCACCGGCCGGAGTGAAAGAGCAGGGCGTCCTTCACCTCCTGCGCAATGGGCAGGTCCGCCAAAATCTCCTCCAGGGGGGCAGCAATGAGATAGTTCAGCGTGGAGAACATCCCCATCAGGTAGGCCTCGTTCTGAGAAATCGGCATATCCTTGGCCAGCTTCATCAGGGCGCTGCAAAAGCTGGCCCGCATGAAGGACAGCTTCAGGAACTCCTCCTGGTTGGCGTCGGGCCCCTCCTCGCTGTTGTTGGTGCCCAGCAGATAGATCCACTGGCGCAGCTGGCCCAGACCCATCACCACAATGGCCTGATGGATATCAGTGGCACGGTTGCGCAGAGCAAAATAGCTGGAATTGACGATTTTCAGCAGGCTGTAGGTGAGAACAGCGTCCATGGAAATGATCCGCTCGATCTCGTCCACGTCCGGGTCGTCCCGGTTGATGGCCACCATCAGCTGGAAAAAGCTGCTCTGGAGAAAGCTGCTGGAGTGGACCGCTGTCAACAGCTTTTCCGCAACCCACAGACCCTCCATGGCGTCAACCTCCATGATAAAGGCCTTCTGATACAGCTCCTCGGTATCCACACCAATGGCAATGCACTTCTTCCCCATGCTGTGGGCCAGCTCCACAATGTTGCGGATGCTCACATCGGCGGCGGTCTGGAAGTTGATTTTGATATAATCGAACTTGTCAATGATGGAAAAATACCGGGGAGAAAACTGGAAGTCGTTCACCGCCAGCTTATAGCCCTCCCGGGCATAGCGCTCCAGAAAGCGCATGGCCAGGGGGTGGATGATTACGTCCTCCCCCACCTGAATCACCAGGTCGCTGCTGGCAAAGAGCTTAGGGGTCTGCTTCATCAGCAGATTGGTGGTAAAGGTCATAAAGTTCAGCGAGCCCTTGAGCACCTTATCCGTGTTCTGGGTCAAAAAGCTGTAGATGGTATCTGCCGCCGCGAACTCGTTGCCGCCAGCCTCATCCGCCGCATAGGCCTGATTCTCGCCGTAATACTGGATGCCGTACCCGATAATTGTGCCCTTCAGGTCTTTGACTGGCTGACGGACGATATATTTACTGCTTATCATGTCGTCTCACCCTTATCAATTCCGCTTCGTGGCCAGCAGATGGTCCATAACGTCCACCAAATGGCCAATCTCCGGCTTGCTCATTTGCTCGTCGGCCCCTAACTGACGGCCTTTAATGCGCATTTCCTCACTAATCAGCGAGGAGAAGATAATCAGAGGAATTTCTCTGAACCGGGGAGTATCCTTCACCAGCTTGGTCAGCCGGTGGCCGTCCATCTGGGGCATCTCAATATCCGTGATAATCAGCGCCACATCCATAGCGATGTCCTGGTCCTTGGGCAGAGCGTTCAGCGCTTCCCACAGCTCTCGGCCATTGGGATACATGCGCAAATTCGCATAGCCCGCCTTGTGGAGGCAATCCTCAATCATCTTGGACAACAGGATGGAGTCCTCCGCGATCCAAATGGGCTCATCACTGCGCGCACGGGGACCCATCTTGTCGATTTCGTTCATCTGGATGGTAGTCTGGGGGGCAATCTCCGCCACAATGCGCTCAAAGTCCAGAATCGTCACCAGCTCCCCGCGGCACTGGGCAATACCAGTGGCAACTCCCTCAGAACCGCCGGAGACGGTCTTGTCCGGCTTATGAATATCCGTCCAGGAGATGCGGCTGATCCCCACTACAGTATGAACCCGGAAAGCAATGAACATCTTGTTAAAATTGGTGACGATAAACAGATCCTTGGGGGTCTTCTCCTGTTCCACGCCCAGATACTTGGGCAGGTCCACCACAGTAATGACGGTGTCACGGGGCTTGAAAATCCCCTCCACTGCGGGGTGGGCGTGGGGCATGGATTTGACCGGCGCAGACAGAATGATCTCCCGCACCTTGGCCACGTTGATGCCATACAGATTATCGTCAATGGTAAACTCCATGATCTCGATCTCGTTGGTACCGGATTCCAAGAGGATCCCGCTGTTGTGAACCTCAGACATTTCTGACACTCCTCACTCTCTTACTCTATTCTGGCTGCACCGCAAAATTCTAAAAGAAAATATCCTTCTGTCCGTAGGAGCGGACACAGGCCTGACCGCTGGCGATATCGAAGAACATGGTCCGGGCAATTTTTCCGCCCACCTCCTGACCCAGCAGACGGATATTTTCCCGTTTTAATATGGTATTAACACTTTCAATATTCCTTTGGCCGATATTCCCCAGAGCGCTGCTGCCGGCAATTTCAAACATCTTTGCCCCACCGGCAATCTTCACCGTCATCCGGCTGCGCACGGCCCCTTTTGCCTCCATCTGCCGCAGAGTCTCCCGAATACCGGTGTCCGCGTACTTCAGGGGGTGGGTCCGTCCCGTCTCCATATTGATGGGGAGCATAATGTGGAGCAGCGCCCCCAGCTTCAGCCGCGGGTCGTGAAAACACAGCCCAATGCAGGAGCCCAGCGCGTAGGTTACCAGGACGCCTCCCCCTTGTGCCATCTTCATATCGGCAATGCCCACTGTTAATTTGCTGTCACTCATTGCTAACGCCCAGCTTCCTCAGCAGAAAATTTAGAGAACGCAGATCGGGCGACAACAGCAGGTGGCTCGGCACCTCCTTGCCGTCGCACACAAAGTTTCCGCCAATGGTCATCAGATAGTCCGACATACCGCCGTACTCGGCCATAGGCACCGCCAATATGGCGCCCTGCATATCCACCGCAAAGGCGGGGACTGTCAGCTTCACATCGATCCCGGCCAGGCCAGACAATGCGTTGACAAAGGCGGAAATCATAATATTACCAATTTCAATCAGAGCGGACTGCTCCAACTCTGCCAGCTCCTCATAGCCCTGGATACTCTCTCCCAGCATGGACTCCAGGATAATGTTCACCAGCTCCAGCTTCTGCACAGACAGCATAATGCCGCCCATGTCGCCCCCCATCTTAACCAGTACGCCGGCGGTTACCGCCTCCGGGCCGCCAATCCACTCAATGGCCTCGTTATAGCCCATGATACGCACCTCAGGCAGGGTTATACGCACCTCCTTGCCCAGCATACCGGACAGGGCGGTGGCTGCGTTCCCCGTCCCGATGCTGCCAATTTCCCGCAGGGTATCAATCTCCAGGGAGCTCATCTGGTCATAGCCTTTGATCGTCATCTTGGTTTCCTCCCTGTTTAACTGCGCAGGCCATTTATGGTCTGCTCGATCTCATCGGTGGTCTGGACCATCCGCAGAGCATAGCTGTATGCCCGCTGCGCCTCAATGACCTTTACAAACTCCTGGGCCAGGTCCACGTTGGAGGTCTCCAGCACGCCCCGCCGCACCTCGCCGGTCCCCAGATACAGGTCGCCGTTTTTTTCAATGGGGCTAAAGCGACCGTTATCCGCATGGAGCATACCGTCATAAATTCGGTAATCAAAGACGCCCACATTCAGGTCGGCGTGGCGGTCCATCGGGTCAATCACGATAAAATTGCCCATGCTGTCCAGCACACAGCGGCCCTCATTATCACTGAGCCGCCACTCCTCGGTGGGCTCGGGGGGGATCTCCTCTCCGGTGACCGGGTCAATCTCCGGCTCGGCGTCCTCGGCGGGGGGGATCTCAAAGCGGGCCATAATAAAGGCGCCGTCCCGGGTAAAGGTGATTTCCTCATTCGTGGGGTCATACAGGGCAAAAAAGCCGTTGCCCACAATGGCAAAGTCAAACAGGCGGCCGGTGTCGGTGTAAGCGCCGGGCTCATAGTCCACGCTGGCCTTCACCATTTTTGTGCCGGAGCCTTTGGGCAAAAGCTCCTCATCAATGCCAGTCACGTTGCCGTACATCAGGTGGTGAAAGGTGGCCCGCTCCGCCTTGTAGCCAAAGTTATTTACATTGGCAATGTTGTTGGCCTGCACATTCATCCGCAGTTCCTGCTGCCAAGCGCCAACCGCACCGGTGTAAAAGGACATATTCATATTCCGATCTCACGCCTTTCTTTCAAATATCGCCATTACAGCCGGCCAATATCGGTCACAGCTTTGGTAATCACCTGGTCATAAATCTTGCTCATCTGGGCTGCGCTCTGAAGGACCCGCTGGGTGGCCATCATTTTGACCATCTCCTTGACCATGTTCACGTTGGAGCGCTCCACCCACTTATGGTGGATGACCACATCCTCATTGACCTGGGCCCCTTCCCCGATGAACAGGCCGTAGGGGGTACGCTCCAGGGCGTCGTTGTCCTCAAAGGTAAACACACCCAGGGTCCCAAAATATTCGTTGCCTTCGGCGCTGTACAGGGCGCCCTGCTTGTCCGGCTCCAGCCGGTCGGTGGTCATCTGAATGGGGTTGCCCTCCCGGTCCAGGACCCGGCCCAGCTCGGACAGACACAGGTAGCCCTCGTTGTCCAAGGTGAAGCTGCCCGCCCGGGTGTAGGCCACGCCGTCGCCGGTATCAATGGCAAAAAATCCCTCCCCCTGAATGGCAAAGTCCAGGGGCAGATTGGTCTCCTCGAAGGAGCTTTGGCTGAAGTCGGTGTACAGCTGGTCGGGGGCCAGAATGTAGGCCTGGTAGGTCTCGAAGGTCTGATAGGGGGTCTTGATCTTATTGCCGATGCGGGATACCATCACCTCATCGAAGGTCCGGTCGGTATAGGTCTCCGCCTTGTAGCCGGCGGTGGAGATGTTTGTCATGTTGTTGGCAACCACGTCCAGCCTGCGTCCCTGGGACAGCATCCCAGAGGTCAGGTTATAAAATCCCTTCATCATAAAGCAAGACTCCTCTCATCTCCGGCGGCCTCAGCGGTCCCCGGTCATATATTGATTCATATAAAGTTTTAATTTTTGAATGGCCCGGGAGTGGAGCTGGGAAATCCGCGGTTCGCTGACCTCCATGACCTGGGCAATCTCCTTCATACTCAAGTTCTTGTGGTAGTACAGGGAGATAACCGTCTGTTCATTCTCCCGCAGAGACTCAATCGCCTTGGTCAGGGTCTCCAGCAGCTCCTGGCGGAGCATGGAGTCCTCCGGCCTGCTCTCCGAGGCGTCGTCAGGCAGCTCAGCCCGGCCCGTCTGCTCCCGGTCCTCAAAGAGGGCGTCCAGGGAGAGGACATTGCACATAGAGGAATTGGCCAAGTCCTCCTGATACTGGTCTTGGGACACCCCCAGCCGCTCCGCCATCTCCCGGTCGGTGGGATAGCGGCCCAGCTCCGCAAACAGCTCGCTGCTGGCCTGGTCGATATCCCGGGCCTTCCGCCGCACACTGCGGGGCACCCAGTCCTGCCGCCGTGCCAAATCAATCACCGCGCCCCGGATGCGCTTGGAGACATAGGTTTCAAACTTGATCCCCTTGTCCGGGTCAAACTTATCCACCGCCGCGGCCAGGGTGAGCAGGCCCTCGTTGACAATATCGTCCACCTGTGCAAAGCTGCTGTACACCCCCCGCACCTGAAGGGCAATGCTGCGTACCAGCCCCACGTACCGCATAATCAGCGGCCATTTCAGTTCCGGGTCGCCGGTGGATTTATAAAGCTGAAACAGTTCCTCCGCGGACAGCTCCTCCAGCTGTTCCTCCGTCAAGCCCTCTTTGATCCGCTCCGCAGCGCCGCTCATACCGCAGCCGCCTTTCTCGCCGGTCTGGCCGGAGCCGAGTCAAAGCTGATGTTGCCCAGAGACTGAATTTGCACGTCACTGGTAATCTCATTGAAGGACAGCACATAGACGCCGGGGTAGAACTGGGCCAGCATCCGGCTCAGGTAGATGCGGATCACCTGACTGGTGAGGACAATGGGGGTTTGAGACAGGTCGTTGAACTTTTTCAGGTACTCGCCCAGCTGAGTTACAATGCCCTGCATCAAATCGGGGCCCATGGCCAGGTAGATACCCTGTTCGTTCTTGCTGAGAGAGCTGATGACTCGCTTCTCGATCTCGGCGTCCAGCGTGACAACCCGCAGCTGACCGTGCTCGCAGAAGCGGCGCGTAATGGTGCGGCTCAGGGCCACGCGGACGTTTTCGGTCACCATATCCAGGTCCTTGGTGGTGACCACGGAGTCCACCGCCGTCTCCAGAATGGTGGCCAGATCCCGAATGGGAACGCCCTCCTTCAGCAGATTGCGCAGGATTCGCTCCAAGTTGGAGTAGGACAGAATATTGGGGACTGCCTCTTCCACCAGCTCGGGAGCAGTTTTCTTCAGGTTCTCCACCAGCTGAATGACCTCCGCCCGGCCCAGAAGCTCATAGGCGTGGCGGCGGACCACCTCAGACAGATGGGTCTGCATGACGGACAGAGGATCGATCACGGTGTAACCGTAAATCTCCGCCATCTCCTTGTTCTCAGGCAAAATCCACCGGGAGGGAATACCATAGGCGGGCTCGATGGTCTCGATTCCGTCGATCTCTCCGGCGGGGTTGGTGGGCTCCAGGGCCAGGTAGTAATCCACCAAAATCTCGCCCCGGGCCACCTCCTCTCCCTTGATCTTCACCACATACTGGTTAGTTCCCAATGCGGAGGAGTCGTGGAGGCGAATAGAGGGGATGACAAAGCCCATATCTTGGGCGTACTGGCGGCGGAAAATCACAATACGGCTGATGAGCTTGCCGCCGCTGTTTTCGTCCACCATGGGGATCAGGCTGTAACCAAACTCCATCTCAATGGGGTCCACGGTGAGCAGCCCATATACATTATTGATATCCTTGTAGTAATCCGTCTCGCTGGGAGCAGCGGTCATGGGATTTTCCGCAGGCTCCTCTGGCTGTGCCAAAGCTGCAGCCTCCTGCTGCTCCAGCCGGCTGCTCATCATAAAGCCAAACACGGACAGGCTCACACCCACAATCAGCAGAGGAATGGTAGGGGTCCCGGGGATAAGGCCCAGAATGGCCAGCACTACGCCGGCGGTGAGGATCGCTCGGGGCTGCCGGGCAAACTGCTGCACCACATCGGTGTTCAGGCTGCCCTCGGACACCGACCGGGTTACGATCATACCGGTGGCGGTGGAGATCATCAAGGCGGGAAGCTGGGAGACCAAGCCGTCGCCAATGGTGGCGATGGAGTAGGTCTGTGCCACTGCGCCCAGGTCGCCTATGCCGTTGATGGAACCGATGAGGATACCGCCAATCAGATTGACTGCGGTGATAATCAGGGACATAATGGCGTCGCCCTTGACAATCTTGGTGGCGCCGTCCATTGCCCCGTAGAAGTCGGCCTCTTTTTGAATCTTGTACCGCCGCTCCCGGGCCTGCTGCTCGTTAATCAGGCCGGAGGACAGGTCCGCATCAATGGCCATCTGCTTGCCGGGCATGGCGTCCAGGGTAAAGCGGGCGGCCACCTCGGCCACACGCTCTGCGCCCTTGGTGATGACGATGAACTGCACTAACACGATGATAAAGAAGATGATAATGCCCAGCACAATATTTCCCTGGGTTATCATTTGGCCGAAGGTCTGAATCACCTGGGTCCCCGGTGCGCTGGTGCTGCCGTCATAGCCCAGTATGGACCGGGTGGTGGACACATTCAAGCCCAGCCGGAACAGAGTTGTAATCAGCAGCAGCGAGGGGAAGATAGAGAATTCCAGCGCCTCTGAAATAGTCATGGTAATCATCAGAATGACAATGGAAAGGGAGATATTGACAATAATCAGAATGTCTAACAACGTCTCTGGCAGAGGGATGATCAGGAACATAACGATGATCACCACAAGAAGCGCTATGCTGTTTTGAAAAATACGCCGCATGGTGTCATCCTTTCCCTGAATTTTCTATGAAAACGTCCAAATTGGACCTAATTCGCAAATTTATGGAGCCTTCTGATCCAGCTTCAAAACGTAGACCAGAACCTCGGCCACCGGGCCGTAAAACTCCGGCGGAATCTCCTTGTTCAGATCCACCTTGGCGTACAGCGCTCGGGCCAGGGGAACATTCTCCACTGTGGCCACGTTGTGCTCCTCGGCCACCTTGACAATGCGCAGGGCCAGCTCATCCATACCCTTGGCCAGCACCACGGGAGCGTTGTTCTCCTTCTCGTTGTAGCCCAGGGCCACAGCGAAATGGTTCGGGTTTCGGATGACCACATCGGCGCCGGGTACCTGCTGCATCATGCGCTGCTGGGCCCGCTGGCGCTGGATCTGCTTGATTTTTCCCTTGACCTGGGGATCGCCTTCTGTCTGCTTGTACTCCTCTTTGATCTCCTGTTTGGACATCTTCAGCTGACGCTCGTAGTCCCACCACTGGTACAGGTAATCAAAGAAGGCCAACACTGTAAAGGCCACGGCAATTTGAATCACAAGGGTCATAATGTCCTGAAACAAAATGCCGCAGGACTGCCACAGGCTCATGTCCAGAAACCGGCTGAAGCTAAGGGCCACATGGCTGAAGTAGTTATAAATGAGGAAGAGCAAGATGGAAATTTTCAAAATTCCCTTCAGCGCTTCGATAATGCTGCGCAGAGAAAACAACCGCTTAAAGCCCTGAAGGGGGCTGAGCCGGCTGAATTTGGGCTTGATGGACTCGCCCGCCACCAGCATTTTGGTCTGGAAGAAGGTCACGCCCACCGCCAGCAGCGCGGTAACCCCGAGAAAGGGGCCGGCCATAGTCACAAAGGACAGGGCCATAATTTTGAGCAGGTCTTTGATCGCACTGGACGCAAGTGTCATACTGTCCGCCGCAATATAGGAAAAGCAGACGGTAAAAACCCCTTTGACCTGCTCCAGAATAATGGCTCCCATAAACTGGGCCATAAAGAGGCTCCCAATCAGGGTGGCCACCGCCACGGCGTCCTTACTTATCAGGACATTGCCTTTTTTTCGTTCGTCCCGTCTTCGTTTCGGTGTCGCCTTTTCGGTCTTGGAGTCGCCGGCCACGGGTTCATCCCCCCTTTGTCAGTCAACTGGGATATGGGGCATCAGCCCGACATGAGGGGCAGGACGCGCCGGAGTGTAAGAATCATCTCAGCCTCCGCGTCCAGCAAAAAGCTGCTGAAGGGGGCCAGCATCATCAGGAGCAGCACCAGGCCCACGATCACCTTCAACTCAATATTGATGGCGAACACATTGATCTGGGGGATAACCTTCATCAGAATGCCCATCCCCACCTGGCCCAGCATCTCCGCTCCTAAAATGGGCATACACAGCTTCACGCCCAAAATGGTGCAGTCCAGGAAGACTTGAATCATGGCACTGTAAAAGTCCTCCCTCAGGGCAACTTCTCCAAAGGGGACCACCAGGCCGGAGTTGAGGAAAATACGGAGCATAGTGTGGTGTCCGTTGGCCGCAAAAAACAGCAGGGACATCAGCACATTGAGGAAATTTGAGGTGGCTGTCACCTGGATCCCCGAGGCGGGGTCATAGGTGGAGGCCATGGACAGACCCATCTGCATATCCACAACAGAGCCCGCCATAACCGGAATGTAGAAAAAGAAATTGACCACCAGGCCCAGCACATAGCCCAAAAGCAGCTCCATCAGGAAGGTAATGGCCAGGCCCAGCAGCGTAGACGGCATCTCCGTCTGTGCGGAGGTCATAGAGAACACACACACCGACATGGTGAGGATCAATCCCGCTTTGACAATATTGGGAATGCCCCGCCGTCCAAACAGAGGGTTAAACACCACAAAGCCGGTCATCCGACCTGTAATCATTAAAAACAGAGTGAGGATATTCCAATCCAAATCCACAGCAGCGGTCCCCCTCTCCTCTAGCGGACGGCAATCAGCGCGAAGATCTTCTCGGAGTACTCCAGAAGGGTCTCCATCATCCAACCGCCTCCGATCAGAAGCACCAGGATCACTACAATCAGCTTGAGGATAAAGCCCAACGTCTGCTCATGGATCTGGGTGACCGCCTGGAAAATGGCCACAAATACACCCACCAGCATACTCAAGATCAGCATAGGACCACCCAGCTTGATGGCGACCCAAATGCCCTCTCGAACGATTTGAGTTATTTCATTGATATCCATGTCCCCTCCTTACCCGAGGCCGTAGCCCTGCGCCAGGGAGGAAAACAGCAGCTGCCACCCGTCCAGCAGGATAAACAGCAACAGCTTGAATGGGGTCGAGATCATCGAGGGCGGAAGCATGACCATACCCATGGACATAAGGGTCGAGGCCACTACCATGTCGATCAGCATAAAGGGGATGTACAGCAAAAAGCCAATCATAAAGGCTTGCTTCAGCTCCGACGTAATAAAGGCGGGAACAATCACCGTCAGGGGCAGTTCCAGCGCCTCCTCTACTGTGTTGGGCACCGGGTTCCCCGACATATTGCAGTACAGCTCCATGCTCTGCAGCCCCGACCACTCCAGCATAAACCGCTTCAGCGGAATCTGGGCCCGCTCAAAGAACTCCACCTGGGTGATCTCCTCCTCCTGGTAGGGCTGGAACGCCTCCTCATTGATTGCGGAGAGGGTTGGATTCATGGTAAAGAGGGTCAGGATCAGCGCCATACCAATGAGTACCATGTTGGGCGGGGTCTGCTGGGTCCCCATGGCGTTGCGCAGGAAGGAGAAGACCACCACATATCGGGTAAAGGAGGTCATCACGACAACCAGTGAGGGCAGGAGCATCATCATCGTGGTGAAGAACAAAATTTCCAGCGCCTGTACATTGGTGCCGTTTACATTGAGCAGTGCATCGGTCGGCATTCTTCCTCACCTCGTTTCATCGGCCGTCGTTGGTCCTCATTTTTTCTCTCTCAGCCGCTGCATCAGGGCGCGGAAGTCGGGAAACTGCTGCCTGTTCAGGGGAGCGGCTGGAGGTCTCCAGCTCTCCCCCTCCTCTGCCGTCAGCTCTGCCAGCAGGCTCAGGCCGGAGGGGGCACTGCCCAAAAGCAGATACCGCTCGCCGGCTCTCACCACCAGCAGTGCCTGGTCACGGCCCAAAACCGCCCGGTCCAGGACCTCGATCCGGCTGCCGCCCCGGAGAGCGCCGGCCAATCCGCCGCCCAGATTTTGCCCCGCCCAGCGGGTAAAGATCCAGGCGCCCGCCAGCACCAGAAGGACAACAGCCAGCAGACCAAAAACAGAGAGGATTTGCTGAAAAGGCATCAGGGCTCGCCCACAATCGAGGTGACGGTCTTCAGCACGCGCTCAGGCTTGAAGGGTTTGACGATAAAGTCCTTGGCGCCGGAGCGAATGGCGTCGATAACCATGGTCTCCTGACCCATGGCGGAGCACATGACCACGTTGGCGTTTCCGTCGGCGGCGCGGATGGCCTTCAGGGCCTCCAGGCCGTCCATGTTGGGCATGGTGATATCCATCAGCACCAGATCAGGCTTGAGCTCGTTGTACTTCTCCACCGCCTGAGCGCCGTCCTCCGCCTCGTGAATATCGGTGTAACCAGCCTTGCTCAGAGTGTCCTTAATGACCTTGCGCATAAAAGCAGCGTCATCGACCGTAAGAATTCTAGCCATAGTTAACCATCCTTTTCAAATTTACTTCATATTTTATATCGTATAGTTGCAGGGATCAACCGTGGATCAGTTCATTAATATCCGGCTTTTGCAGGATCTCTGTGATCCGGATGCCGAAATTGTCGTCGATGACCACCACATCGCCCTTGGCGACGCACTGCCCATTGACCAGCAGGTCCACCTGGTCGCCGGCCAACTTGTCCAGCACCACCAGGGAGCCCTTGGAGAACGACAGAATATCCTGAATCTTCCGCCGGGTACGGCCAATTTCCACCGCCACCTCCAGGGGAACGGTCATAATCAAGTCCAGATTCTGCTTCTGTTCGGGACCCAGCTTGGCCTCGGCGTCCAGGGGCTGCATCCGGGCCGGCTGCGCGTTGATAACCTTGGGCTCGGGGGCCGGCTGCGGCGGATACATGGGGTAGGGCGGATAGGGGTAGGGGTACTGCCCATAGGGGGGATAGCCGGGGTACCCGCCGGGTATCTCGCCTGCGGGGGGCATCCCCTGGGGAGCCGCCGGTGCGCCGGGCGCTGCGGGCGGCGCCGCCGGTGCAGCGGGGGCGGGAGCCGGGGCCGGG
>NZ_QWKI01000025.1 GCF_009911645.1 Pseudoflavonifractor sp. 60 | reverse complement strand
TTTCGCCTGGGAGTCCGGCTGATGCTGGAGGCGCTGGGCCTCTGAGCACGGCGCTTTTGGCCCTGCGCAGCAGGGCCACCCCCTTTCAAAAGGGGGCTTTTGGGCGGGAAGACTGAAACAATACCGTTTGTTTCAACTCTCATTCAAATCCTGTTTCAGCTCGGCCAGGAGGTTGAGGGCCTCGATGGGGGAGAGGATATTCACGTCGGTCATGCGCAGTTTTTTCAGCACGGTCTGGCCGCCGATGTCCCCCAGGGAGACCTGCTCCTGGTCGAGGGCCTCCCGGACGGGAGCGGCGGGCCGCCAGCCCTGGCTCTCCAGCTCCTCCAGAATCTGCCGGGCCCGTTTGACAACCCGGTCGGGGACCCCGGCCAGCTTGGCCACCTCCACGCCGTAGCTCTGGTCGGCCCCGCCCCGCACAATTTTCCGCAGAAAAATCACATCGTTCCCCCGTTTTTTGGCGGCGATGTTGTAGTTTTTGACCCCGGGGGCGGTCCCCTCCAGGGCGGTGAGCTCGTGGTAGTGGGTTGCGAAGAGGGTCTTGGCCCCCAGGCGCTTGGGGTCGGCGCAGAACTCCAGCACCGCCCGGGCGATGGCCATACCGTCGTAGGTGGAGGTGCCCCGGCCAATCTCGTCCAGGATGAGCAGAGACTTTCTGGTGGCGTGGGTGAGCAGGGAGGCCACCTCGTTCATCTCCACCATAAAGGTGGACTGCCCGGAGGCCAGGTCATCGCTGGCGCCGATGCGGGTAAACACCCGGTCCACCACTCCGATGCGGGCGGAGCGGGCGGGGACGAAGGAGCCCATCTGGGCCATAAGGGTTATGAGGGCCACCTGGCGCATGTAGGTGGACTTGCCCGCCATATTGGGGCCGGTGATAATGGCGGCCAGGTTGTCCCCGCCGCCCATGTGGGTGTCGTTGGGGACGAAGGGGGTCCCCTTGAGCACCTTTTCCACCACCGGGTGGCGGCCCTCCACAATGGTGAGGGCGTCGGAGCTGTCCACCTGGGGCATACAGTAGTTGTTGGCGGCGGCCACGGCGGCCAGAGAGCACAGCACGTCCACCTGGGCCAGGGCGGCGGCGGTTTTCTGGATCTGCTCCACCTGCTGGCACACCGCCTCCTTCAGCTGGCAGAAGAGCTGGTACTCCAGGGCGGTCACCTGGTCCTGGGCGGACAAAATGGCGTGCTCCAGCTCCTTCAGCTCGGGGGAGATGTACCGCTCGGCGTTGACGGTGGTCTGCTTCCGGGTCCAGTGGTCGGGGACCAGGCCAGTCTGGGACTTGGCCACCTCGATATAGTAGCCGAACACCTTGTTAGAGGTGATTTTCATATTTTTGATACCGGTCTGCTCCTTGGTCTTCACCTCCATGTCCACAATGTGGCCGTTGGCGTTGGTGAGCAGGTCCCGCAGCTCGTCCACCTTGGAATCGAAGCCGGGGCGGATAAAGTCCCCCTCCCGTACGGAGAAGGGCAGCGGCCTTTCCCCGTCGTCCCGCAGGCCCCGGTCCAGCAGGGCGCGCAGCTGGGGCAGGTCGTCCAGCTCCTCCCGCAGCGTCTGGAGGATGGCCGAGGGGCAGTGGGCCAGGAGGTCCCGGATGCGGGGGAGCTTCCCCAGCCCGGCGGACAGGGCGGCCAGGTCCCGGCACCCGGCGGAGCCGTACACGACCCGGCCCGCCAGCCGCTCCAAATCGGTGACCTCCCGCAGAGCCAGGGCCAGCTCCTCCCGGACTATGGCGTCCTCCACCAGGTCGGCGACCCCCTGCTGCCGCCGGGCGATCCGCGCCGGGGACAGGAGGGGCCGCTCCAGCCAGCCCCGCAGCAGCCGCCCGCCCATGGCGGTTTTTGTTTTGTCCAGGACCCACAGCAGCGACCCCCGCTTCTCCTTGCCCCGCATGGTGGCGGTGAGTTCCAGGGTCTGCCGGGCGGTGAGGTCCAGCTCCATGTACTGCCCGGCGGTGTAGTAGGTGAGGGCGGAGATGTGGCTCAGGTCGGTTTTCTGGGTCTCGTACAGGTAGGCCAGCAGCCCCCCGGCGGCCTGGATGGCGGCCTCGTCCTGGGCGGGCACGTCGGTGAGGCCGGTTTTAAACTGCTTCTCCGCCAGGGGCCGGGCCGTGCCGATGCGGAAGCGGGCCTCGCCGCCGTTCTCGCACAGGCAGTCCAGCCGGTCCCGGAGGAAGGGGACCAGCCCGTCAGTATTGTACGCCCCCGAGGACAGCACCGCCTCGGCGGGGTTGAAGCGGCCTAACTCGTTTTGCAGGTGGCTCAGTCCCTCCTCGCCCGCGGGGAAGGAGGCGGCGTACACCTCCCCGGTGGAGATGTCGCACAGACACAGCCCGAAGCCGCTGGAGTCGCCGTAGACGGCGCAGATGTAGTTGTTCTTGCCCTCCTCCAGCATGGCGGAGGAGATCACCGTCCCCGGCGTGACGACCCGGATAATGTCCCGGTCCACCAGCCCCTTGGCCTGGGCGGGGTCCTCGGTCTGCTCGCAGATGGCAATTTTATAGCCCTTGGCAATGAGCCGGGCAATGTAGCTGTCGGCGGAGTGGTAGGGTACCCCGCACATGGGCGTGCGCTGGTCCGGCGGCTTGTTCCGGTCCCGGGTCGTCAGCGTCAAATCCAGCTCCTTGGATACCAGCTTGGCGTCCTCGTTGAACATCTCGTAAAAATCCCCCAGCCGGAAGAACAGAATGCTGTCCGGATTCTGGGCCTTGATGTCCAGATACTGCTGCATCATGGGGGTGAGCTCCGGCATGAAAATTTACCTTCTTTCTCTCTCTGCGCCCTGCCCTGGGCGCCATTACCATAAAGATAACGATTACCATAACTATAACGATTACCATAACCATAGGGAATCCCAGTTGTATTTTTGCGTACAACTAAGGGACGTCAGACCGCCCCGCCAGATAGTCCAGAGAGACGCCGTAGAAGTCGGCCATGCGGATGAGGGTTGATAATTTCGGTTCCGCCTCTTCATATTCGTAGCTCTGGTAGGCGCGGGGGGCAATTTTGACCTCTTTTGCCGTTTTGGACTGGGAAAGTCCCCGGGCCTTTCTTAATGCAATTAAACGCGCAGAAAATGCTGACATTTTTTCAAAGCCCCCTTACAACGCGTGAAAACGCGTATATGACAGAGAAAATAACGCGTGATTCCGCGTAATTGGCGAACTGCTTCTATTTGAGATTGTCAGTCGAAGCAGAGCCACACAAGCGGCGAAGCCGCTTGCCCCCTTTGGCAAAGGGGGTACCTGAGCGAAGCGAAGGCGGGGGATTGTCAACAGCAGACCATCTTCTATTTCAGATTTCAGGTCGAAGCAGTGCCAGCAGTCAATCCCCACCGCACCGCTCTGCCCCTTTTCAAAGGGGCCAGGCCCTGCTTCGCAGGGCCTCAAAAGCGGCGTCAGCCAACAACTACACGATCTCCCCAAACAGCGACCACTTGTTCGCCCCGGTGATTTTCACATCCCGGAACTGGCCCACACTGGCGGGGTCCCCTGCTGCGCGGACCAGCCGGTTGCCCGGGGTACGGGCGGTGAGGGGGAAGCGCTGGTCGCCGGAGGTCCCGTCCACCAGGCACCGCAGGGTCTGGCCCACGTAGGCGGCGTGCTTCTCCTCGGAAATCTGGTCCTGGAGGGCGGTAAGGCGGTTGAAATTGGCCAGCTTGTCCTCCCGGCTCATGGGGTCGTCCATACTGGCGGCGGGGGTCCCGGGTCGGGGGGAGAAGATGAAGGTGAACAAGGCGTCGAAGCGCACCTCCTCCAGCACCCTCAGGGTATCCTCGAACTCCCGGGTCGTCTCCCCGGGGAAGCCCACGATCACGTCGGAGGTGAGGACGATATGGGGAATCAGCGCCTTGAGCTGACGGATCTTCTCCAAATACTCCGCCCGGGTGTGGCGGCGGTTCATCACCTGAAGGACTCGGTCGTTCCCCGCCTGGAAGGGCAGGTGGAGCACCGGAGCCACCTTTTCGCACCGGGCCATGGTCTCGAAGAGCCGCGGGGTCGCGTCCTTGGGGTGGGAGGTCATAAACCGGATGAGGAAGTCCCCGGGGATGGCGTTGACCCGCTCCAGCAGGGCGGCGAAGTCGGTGGGCTGGGGCAGGTCTCTGCCGTAGGAGTTCACATTCTGTCCCAGCAGAGTGATATCCTTGTAGCCCTCCGCCGCCAGCTGTTCCACCTCGGCCAGAATGTCCTCCGGCCTGCGGGAGCGCTCCCGCCCCCGGACGTAGGGGACGATGCAGTAGGCGCAGAAGTTGTTGCAGCCGTACATGATGGACACCCAGGCCCTGACTCTGTCCTGGCGCACCACCGGGATGCCCTCGGCGATGGATCCGGCCTCATCCTCCACGGAGAAGGTCCGCCCCCGCGCTTCAAGCAGCTGGTGGACCATCTCGGGGAACCGCCACAGGGCGTGGGGGCCGAAGACCAGGTCCACGTGGCGGTAGGACTCCCGGATTTTTTTGGCCGCCTCGGGCCGCTGGACCATGCACCCGCACAGGCAGATGAGGGTATCCGGATGCCGGCGCTTCAGGTGGACCAGGGCGCCCACGTTGCCGAATACCCGCTGCTCGGCGTGCTCCCGAATGGCGCAGGTGTTGATGACGATGATCTGGGCCTGTTCTTCGTCGCCGGTGAAGGCAAAGCCCATTTGTTTCAGATAGCCCCGGATGCGCTCAGAGTCGGCCTCGTTCTGCTGGCAGCCGTAGGTGTCCACAAAGGCCAGGGGCGGCTCCGGTGACTGTCGGGCCAGCAGCCGGGCCACCGCCTGACAGTGGGCCAGCTGGTTTTTAATATCCGCGGGAGAGATAACAGTGGTGCGTTCCATAAAGACCTCCAGAGGCACGATTTTAACCCATACATTATACTATTTTTTTCGAAAAAACACAAGGAGGATTTGGGCAGGCATTCAGCAAATAAACGGGGAGGAGTGCCGCAAGGATTTGAGGGCCTCCACACAGCAAAAAGCGCCGCCCTTTTTGAGAGGCGGCGCAGGGGGATTACATGGAGGCTTGATAGAGGGCGGTCAATCCATCGGTAAGGACTTTGGAAAAATTGATTTGCCGCGCCTCCGCAAAGGTATTCAGCCAGGCGGGGATCGTACAGTTTTTACGCACAGCGGTATTGCCATATTTTTCGGCATAGGCGTCCATATCCAGCGTAACGAGACTGACAAGCCCGCCCGCATCCGCGTGAATATCCCCCATAGCGCTGGCCGCAGGCGCTGGCCGCCCCTCCTCCAATTCGTCCAGGACCCAGCCGCTGGCGGCATCCTGGGCCATCAAAATAGCGTCGGCAAGGGTGGGTCCCTCTGTGACGCAGCCGGGAAGATCGGGGACCTCCACGGTGTAACCGTCGCCATCGTCCCACGGGAAAAAGACAGCAGGATATACAAGTTTCACAGAAATACCTCCAATTAATCTATGCTGCCCCGGAGGGCGGCGCTTATTTCAGTCCCGCCTGTTTCCGAATCGTTTCAATCGTTTGGGGATGAATATCACCCTTGTGCTGTGGAATCGTAACTTTTCCGGGTTTTGTTGGGTGCTTGAAATGCTTGTGGGAGCCTTTTGTTTTGTGGAAATACCAACCGTCCGCTTTGACTTCCTTTTCAATTTCCTGCGCCGTCATATTGTTTCCTCCCTATGCCTCCATTATACGCATAATACGCACAAAAGTCAAGGCAAGGATGCCTCTGTGCGCACAATGGGGCGGGGGATTGTCCCTGGAAGCGCCATCTTCTACCTCAGATTTTAAGTCGAAGTAATGCCTGCAAATCAATCCCCACCGCTTCGCTCTGCCCTGGGGCCGTCGTGTTCCACGAAAGAGGCTTTACGAATGAAAGCCGCAAAACTCTTGCCAAATGTGGAAGGAGAGGGTACAATTGGGGCAGGAACAAAGGATGGTGAAGGGACGATGGAGGAACGGCGCGGATTTGAGCTCACCTCGGTACAGCTCCACGTGCTGGCCATGGGGCTGATGATGTGCGACCATATGTGGGCGACCCTGTTTCCCGCCCAGGAGTGGCTGACCTGCGTGGGGCGGCTGGCCTACCCCATATTCGCCTTTCTGCTGGCGGAGGGCTACGCCCACACCGGTGATCTGCGCCGCTACGCCCTGCGGCTGCTGGTGTGGGCGGTGCTGTCGGAGGTCCCCTTTGACCTGATGTACGGGGGCAGCGTCTTCTACCCCTTCCACCAGAACGTGCTGTGGACCTTTCTGCTGAGTCTGGGGCTGCTGGTCCTCACCGACCGCTGCCGGGCCCGCTTCCGCCCCTGGCTGGCCCTCCCGCTGACGGCCCTGCTGGCGCTGGCGGGCTACGTGCTGGGCTACGCGGCCATGGTGGACTACTACGGCGCCGGGGTCCTGATGGTGCTGGTGTTCCACCTCTTCCGGGGGCGGGACTGGAAAAACCGTCTGGCCCAGCTGGTGTGTCTGTATATCCTGAATGTGTCCCTGCTGGGGAGCTATTACTACGAGGTGACCCTGTTCGGCCTGACCCTGGAGCTGGTGCAGCAGGGGCTGGCCCTGGCGGCGCTGGTTCCCATCTGGCTGTACCGGGGGCGGCAGGGACACAGGAGCAGAGCCTTTCAATATTTCTGCTACGCCTTCTACCCCCTCCACATCCTGGCGCTGGTGGCCGTCCAGAGCTGGATACTGGGATAAAGCGAGACCGGTTGGCTTCGGGCCAGCCGGTTTTGTCATATCCCCGGATCCCTCCTCATAGACTGGGGACAACCGCGATAATTTCCTACACAGGATAAGGAGTGATACCATGGGGAACAAGGTGGGACGGGCCCTGCGCCGTGGGACTGCGCTGGGGCTGGCGTTGGCGGGGGTCTGGGGGCTGAGCCTGACCGTGGATTTTGGGGACGCCGGGGAGAGGCTGGAGACCTCCCTGGCGGTGAAGCTGCTGACCGCCCAGATGGGGGAGCTGCCCGGGACGGAGAAGGGCCTGACGGGCTGGGGCCGCCTGCTGCTGGAGACCTCCCCTCTGCTGGCCGCCGGAGAGGAGGAAGTGCTGGCCCTGCGGGGGGCGGAGGACAGCCAGGGGCCCGAAGCGCCGGAGGTCCCCGAGGACCCCGATGGAGAGGAGGACCTGGAGGAGCCCGACCTGCGCCCCGCTCCGGAGGGGGAGGGCATTGTGGAGATGACGGGCCAGGGCAAGGAGGGCAGCCAGTATCTGCGGGACGGCCAGGTGTACGTCTACAACCGCACCGGCCTGGAGCTGGACGCCTCTCTGCTCCAGGAGGGGACGGTGGATGTGTCTCTGGGGGAGGGGCCCCAGATTTTGATCCTCCACACCCACGGCAGCGAGGCCTACTCCATGACCGACGGGGACCTGTATGAGGAGAGCGACCCTTACCGCACCACCGACTGTACCCACAACGTGGTCCGGGTGGGGGAGGAGATGGCCACCGTCTTCCGGGCCTATGGCTTTCAGGTGATCCACGACACGACCCTGTGCGACTACCCCGCCTACAACGGGGCCTACGACCGCTCCAAGGCGGTGGCGGAGCAGTGGCTGGAGCAGTACCCCACCATTCAGGTGGTGCTGGACGTCCACCGGGACGCCCTGGTGGGCAGCCAGGGGGAGATCTATAAAATGGTATCCACCGAGGCGGGGGAGAAGGTGGCCCAGGTGATGATGGTGCTGGGCACCGACGCCGGCGGGGCGGCCCATCCCCGGTGGAAGGACAATCTGGCCTTTGCCCTGACGCTTCAGCGCAGCCTGGTAAAGGGCTATACCAGCCTGGCCCGGCCCACCGTCCTGCGCAAGAGCCGGTACAATCAGCAGCTCTCCCCCGGGTCCATCCTGGTGGAGGTGGGGGGCCACGGCAACACCCTCTCAGAGGCCATTGCGGGGGGACGGCTCTGGGCCGACTGTGCGGCCAGGACCCTGCTGGAGCTGAAGGAATAGAGACTGGGAGACTCCCGTTCCGGGCGCTTTTGCCGCCCTGATTGGGAGTCTGTCTTTTTCCTCTCCCGCGCCGCCGGGCGTCTGCGGAAACACCCCGGCGCGGCGCGGAATAGAGGGGACAGGATATAACAACCATGAAAATAGCCCATTATTTTATCGAAAAATTGAATTGCTCTGTTCCCCTTCTCTATGTTAAAGTTATAAAAACGGAATCAAAAAGGGAGGTGAATTTGTCAATGTTGAAGATAGGAACTGGTGAGCTCATTGTCATCCTGGCAGTGGCCCTGCTGATTTTTGGACCCTCCCGCCTCCCGGCGCTGGGGAAGATGGTGGGTAAGGCCGTTGGGACCCTGCGCCACTACGCCAACACCGAGAACTGGGCCGAGCTGGAGGAGGAGGAGGAAAAGGGGGCCGCCCCCGCCCATTCCGAGGAGCAGCCCGTCCAGGCGCAAGCTCAGACCACGGGGGACCAGGAGGCGGTTTGACCGGCTTCACAAATTTCAGAAAGGAGCGCAGTTCAATTATGTTGGGACGCATCGGAACCACAGAGCTTTTATTGATCTTAGGCATTGCGCTGTTGATTTTTGGCCCCTCCAAGCTGCCCAAGCTGGGGAAGGCCATTGGACAGACCATCGGCAATTTTAAAAAGAGCAGTGCCGCCGCCGAAAACGGCGAGGCCAAGCAGAGCAGCAAAAATCAGGAACAATGACGGACGATAGGGAAAGATCTGGCCAGGAGGGGACCGGCCAGCCCAAGGCAGAGGGGCGGAAGGGCAGGAAGCAGAGGGCGGCGGATGGCAGAATGTCTCTGACGGGACACTTTGCCGAGCTGCGCAGGCGTCTGATCGTCTGCCTGGCCTGCTTTCTGGTGTGCTTCTCCCTCTGCCTGAGCCAGGCGGAGGGATTTACAAACCGGCTGCTGGAGCTGGGCCAGCAGTTTACGTTTGTGTACATCGCCCCGGCGGAGCTGCTGCTGTCCTATGTGCGCATCGCTCTGGTGGGCGGGATAGTGGTCACCATTCCAGTGATCGGCTATCAGGTCTGGAAGTTTATCCGACCGGGCCTGCACCGCAGGGAGCGGCTGGTCATGCTCCTGGTGATGACCGCAGGACTGCTGCTGTTTTTCCTGGGCGCGGTCTTCGCCTTTGCCGTTGTGCTGCCCATCCTGCTCAGCTTCTTTGCCCGGCTGAACACAACGGACACGGTGACGGCCATGGTGTCGGTGCAGGAGTATATCAGCTATGTCCTGTCCACTATGGCCACCTTTGGAATCGTGTTTGAGACCCCCATTGTGCTGGTGCTTTTAACGGCTCTGGGCATTTTGCAGCCCAAGGTCCTGCAAAAGAATTTCAAATACGTGATACTGGTCATTTTAACGGTATCCGCCATTGTGACTCCGCCGGATATCACATCTCAGATCCTGATGGCAGTACCCCTGATGGTGCTGTTCTATCTGAGTATACTGCTGTGCAAGCTGCTGTTCCGCCGGAAGCTGGCCCGGGCGGAGCGGGAGGCACAGGAATAAGCAGTCAAACCGGTCTGGCGTGCCCTCCCGCCCGGCAGACCAGGAAATATTGAGGAGGAATACTTATGAGTCAACAGGAAACAGGCATGACTAGGCGCACATTCGTAAAAGGACTGGCCATGAGCGCTGCGGGCCTGGGCATTGCCGCCATTCTGCCCGGAGGCATCATTACTGCGGCGGCCGCCGGCGACGAGCCCCAGAAGGTGGATCTGTCCAACGCGGCGGACGGCATCTATATCGACGGACTGAAGGAGAATATGCGGGGCCGGACCTACACCCTGGAGTTTGTCCAGCCCATTAAGCTGGTGGCCGTGTCGGACGGCAAGATCCAGACCGAGGGCACCTGGCGCACCAGCAACAAGCATCTGGTGTCGGTAGACCCCGACGGCACCGTGGTCATGCGGGACGGCGTGGGCGGCTATCAGGTGACCATCTCCTGGACCCTGGGGGAGAAGAAGTTCACGGTCACCATGAAGACCGGTCAGACCGCCGGCGCCCACTCCATCGACGCCGACAGTCCTATGACCCGGGGCGCCTTTATGATCCGCCTGGCCAAGTATTTCGGCTGGCCCCACTACAACGCGGTGATGGATGACGGCACCGATATTGACGACGAGGGCAACATCCTGAAGACCGAGCGGGTGCGCAACTTCTACGATGTCACCGGCAACGCCGACTATGTGAAGCCCATCGAGTCCGCCCTGGATATGGGCGTGCTGTCCGCCTCCTCCTCCGAGGACTGCTTCTATCCCATGTCCGCCATGACCCGGGAGGACGCTGCGGTGATCCTGGTGAACGCCTTCCAGATGGCCCCCCTGAGCGCCGACTATCTGGGCGGCTTTGACGACGTGAAGAACATCTCCCAGGACTGCCGCGCCGCCCTGAACACCCTGGTAGGCCGCAACTTTATGCGGGGCCGCACCAACACCACTCTGAATCCCACCGACGGGATCACCGACACCGAGGCCCGCATCATCATTGACAACATCGACCGGCAGGTGGTGTCTCCCGTGTGGGCCATGCCGGTGAGCAACCGGAAATTTGTCCGTGTCCGCCCCGAGTGGTTCACCTCAACCCAGGACGCCGTGGTCCACTGGCGCTGCAAGGTGGACAAGTACTCCCATGAGGAGCTCAACGGCCTGTTCGTGCAGGACCGGGGCGTGGGCGTGTACATCGGCACCGGCTGGAGCGATTGGTTCGACTATATCCCCGGCTATTCCACCGACCCCTGCTTCGGCCTGAACAACAACAAGGATCTGCCCTATGACAACATCAACTTCCTGGTGGAGGTCCAGGCCTACGCCACCAAGCCCGGCATGGAAGACAGCCCTGTGACCAACTTCAAGTGGCTGATCGACCGTCCCGCCTGGCATGACTTCGCCCACGATATCCTCCATCAGGGCGATTCCAGGTACCCCACGGTCCACCGCTTCTTTGACAACTTCCAGGCTGCCGCCTACTACATCGAGGGTACCAAGATGGGTATTCTCTTCGACGGCCTGATGCCCACCAGCACCAACATCTCTCTCTATGACCGGGTCAAGGAGATTGCCACCAAGCCCTTTGTCTTTGTGCTGGGACATAACCACGGCGACCACTCCGGCGCGATGCCCTACGTCTATGACGGCGGCGGCGAGGTCTATTTCTGCGACCGCGTCGGCGTGAAGGGCGGAAAGTGGAGCATCCAGGTCTACAACCGGAAGTACACCAGCGGCAATCCTGTCATTGACTCCGAGAAGGAGGGCACCTACTCCGGCGAGCGCGTCCACGAGATCGACGAGGGCTATGTCTTCGACCTGGGCAACTGCAAGTTTGAGGTGGTCCGTCTGCCCGGCCACGAGGACGCCTCCATTCTGCTGTACAGCCGGGAGACCGGCCTGCTGTTCTCCTCTGACATCTACGGCGTCAACCGCTACTGGGTCGCCGACCAGTTTGCCGCCCGGGGGGTCAAGCAGGACCTGCTCCTCTCCCTCCAGCAGCAGCTGATGGATATCTACACCAAGAACGGCGGCGTGGTCCGGGAGCTGTACACCGGCCACAACCGCATCGGCGTAGGCGGCGACTACCTGACCGTCTGGGAGCAGTGCCTGCAAAAGCTGGTCAACTACGGCCCCGCCGCCGTCACCGACGACCGCCGGGGAGACGGCGCCATCCTGGCCATGGACGGCGACCCCTACGAGACCCTGAACTGGACCGGCTTTGCCGAGGGCGGCAAGCTGATCCGCGCCCAGTACACCGGCGACTACGACGGCCAGACCTTCTACCGCATGGAGGTGGACGCCCGGGGCGAGGAGAACCCCACCGTGGAGAGCAACCTCTACTTCGACTACAAGACCAACGCCCATTTGAGCAACCTCACCTTTAAGGACGCGACCCTGGTGGGCCACGACTTCAAGTACAAGATGGGCTTTGACGAGGTGGACGAGAAGCTGCCCGACGGCCGGCTGAAATATGTGGTGCCCAACAAGTTTGTGCCCTTCGAGTACAACTACGAGGTAAAGGTGGGCGCCCTCCAGGGCACAGTCACCTTCACCCCCACCGCCATGTCGGAGCGGGTCACCGGCATGACCGTCAACGGCACAAAGGTGTCCAGCCGCTGCCCGGTCACCGTCAGCACCGGCGCCCCTGTCACCATTGAGGTCACCGGACCCGACGGAACCACCAAGCAGACCTACACCCTCACCTTCGTGAGAGGATAAGCGCCATTCCATATCGGCCTCCAGCTGGGCAGCCGCCTTGCCGGAGCGCACCAGACAATAAGAACAGCCAGAGCCCGAAGGCTCTGGCTGTTTTGCTGGGTTTAGGAGAGATTTTGGGCTTACTTCCCCCGCTTCTTCAGCGGGTTCAGCGCCGCCAGCCCGCAGGCGGAGAGCAGAGTCATGGCGTACCACAGAGCGGAGCTGTCGCCGGTCTGGGGCACATCCACCAGAGGTACCTTCTCGTCAAGAAGTTCCTCCAGCTCCTTCTCCTCAATCAACGTTTCCTCTGTGGGAATGTTGGGAGTTTCCACCAGGGGGACTTCCTCGTTGGGGATCTCCTCCTCCGGAGTCTCCACCAGGGGGACATTGGGGTCGGTGACTTCCTCAGTGGGAGGCGCGGGAGGATTGTCGGTGCCGGTGTCGCCGCCGCCAGTGGTGCCGCCGCCGGTAGTGCCGCCGCCGGTAGTGCCGCCGGTGGTGGTGTAGGTCACGGTGACTTCCACATTGTTGTTGGGCATTACGCCGTCCACAGAGAGAAGATCAGCCGCATAGCCGCCAATCTCCGGGGAGAGCACGGAATACTCCATACCCTCGGTCATAACACGGACAACAGTTTCAGCCGCCGTGGCGCCGTTTGCGTATACATAGTTGATGGTCAGAGTGTAAGTTACTGCGGGGGTGTACACCACAGTAAGCTCTACGTTTGCGGCAGGCATGGTGCCGTCCACAGAGAGAATATCAGCCACAAAGCCTTCAATCCCCGGGGAAGGTACGGAGTAGTCCGTTCCAGCGGCCAGCGTGCGGATATCAGTCTCCGCTGCCACACTGCCATCCTCGTATACATAGTTAATTGTCAGCGTATACAGCTGCACAGGCACAGTCACACTGCGGGTCAGTACGGGGGTCTCCACAGAAGCGCCGCCCAAACTAAAGCTGGCGTTACCACTGTTTACATCGTATACCTGGTCACCAATACGCTCTGCATTTTCCCTTGTCAGGCTCATGCGGTAGGTCAGGGTGTGCTTGGTAAAGGGCATACCGGTGATGGTCCAGGTAATGGTATGGCTGCCGGAGTCGTAAGAGGCCTCGCCAGAGCTGGTGCTGACGTTGAGAGCAGTTACGTTCTCAAAGGCAGGATTTACCGGGATGGTCACAGTGTAATTGGTGTAGGGAGCAGTAATTGCATCGTTTACCGCGTCACTAAAGCTCTGAGTATTGCTGGACTCGAAGAACAGCCCATCAGAGCATACATTCTTCAGAGCGGCTGTAGCACCAGCGTACTCGTCAGCGGGGACGGACTGGAGCACTCCATAAATGGATACGCCCAGTTCCTTGATTGCCGCAGCATTCACGGAGCCATTAAGGTCCTCTACAACCGTCCCGGAAGTACTGCGGGGTTGACCATCGGAAATGAATACCACAGTGGTCTTGCGGCCGACGTCCTGAGTCTTCACCAACGCCTTAGCACCGGCCAGGCCTAGGCCATAATTGGTATTCTCGTAGTAGGGGTTCAGACTATAGATGGTGCCTCGAACCGAGTCCTTGTCAGGGGAGAACTGGTATGTCTCGCTGGTCTTCTCGCCAAAGGTGACAAAGGCAACCCGGCAATCATACCCAGGAGAGCTCAGCAGCTGCTCACTTACATCCAGCAGTTTGGACTGCATGTCATAAAAGCGGGCATTCATGTCCGACGGACTGCCCAGGAGGGTCATAGAGTTGGACAGGTCTACCACGAAGATATAGTCCATCTGCTTTTCGGCAGTGTAGTAGGCATCTACCTTTACCTCGGCCTCAGTAGCAACGCTGTTGGTCCAGCGGGCCTGCTCCACCAGTTGAGTGCCGCTGTCATAGTCCTCCCAATTGTCGCTCTTGGCCACCTTGCCGTCGGCCCAACCCATATCAGGGGTCAGCTCTGCAATACCAGGGGCAGGGTCCAAATTGAACTGATTTTTGAGGATAGCTTCCACGCGCTCTGCAATGCCAGGAATTACATCGATCAGATTGCGACCGGAATCCAGGTAGCCCAGATGGGTTCCTTTGTCAATCTCGACTTTTGCAAGGCTGTCGCAGCCCTCAAACGCGCCGCCTTCAACCAAATTGACATTGGTCAGGGTCACATCGGTCAGAACCTGGCAGGACTCAAAGGCAAGCCAACCGACAGTTCCCACATTGGTGATGGTGACTTTTTCCAGAGCGGGACAATTTCTGAACGAACGGTAACCGACAGTACCACAATCGCTGATTTCAACAGTTTTCAGCGCAGTACAACCGTAGGCCACATGCTTGTCAATAAAGGTAATGTCGCTCAGGTTGATACTGGTAAGACTGGTGTTGAAAGAGAATGCGCCCTCACCAATATTGGTCAGGTCACTCAGGTCAAGCTCAGTCAAACCACAATACTGGAATGCGTATTTGGCAATGTCGCTAACTCCATTCAAAGTAAGGCTGTTCAAATTGGCACAGTAGAGAAATGCGCGCTCGCCAATATCACAGTTTTCTACAGTGACCGAAGTCAGATTGTCACTACTCTTGAACGCATATGCACCAATGCTGCTGTTCTTAACAGTAACGGACAACTCCTCACTGCCAGCCTGATAGAGAATAGCCGCATTATCAGTGACTGTGACGCCATCCAGCGTAATGCTGGTCAGGGACTTACAGGACCAGAACGCATACTGCCCCAATGTGCCGCCATTTACAGTGACAGTCATGCCATCACTGGCCCCAGCTCCGTAGAACGGATAGGTGCCAGCAGGAATGGTCACGTTGTTCAGGCTGACCTCAGTCAAGGCATTGAACTGCCCAAACACAACGCTGCTAAGTTCTACACCATCGACTTCCAAGATTTTGGTCTCTTTCCAGTTCTGGGGGAGTTGCTCGCTGATTGCCTTATCGCTCCAATCAAGCGTTCCATTGCCGCTGATGGTCAGAGTTTTGGTCTCATCATCGAAGGAAAGCTCTACCGTTTGAACAGGTGTACCCTCACAATCGCCAGGATTATTGAGGCAGACCTCACAGCCATTGGTGCAGTCTCCAGCGCACTTGACGTCGCAGATGCAGACGGCAGGAGGCTGGGGTTCTTCCACTTCCTCGCCCTTGCAGGCAGAGGGGTCCTCGGCGCAGACCGCGCAGTTCTCGCTGCCGTCCTCGCCGCACTTCTCGGTACAAGTACACTCAGCGGGCTCGGGCTCCTCGGTGGACTCGGGCGGAGTGCAGGTCCATTCACCCTCGACGCTCTCGTAGCAGTCGCTGGTGTGGGTGTGGTCCGGCTCAGTGCAGGTCTTCACCGTTTCGCCCGGCGCATAGCAGCCGTCATCATGGGTGTGCTCATCCTTGTCACACGCCAGAATCTGCTCTGCGCTCTTGCAGTCGTCGCTGTGCTTGTGGCCCTCGGACGCTTCCAGCTCACACATCAGACTACCCTGAGTACGCTGCTCAGTGTAGCAGTCATCATTGTGGGAGTGGCCCTCCTCGATGGGGCAAGTCAACTCTTTCTCGGTCGTCCAATCGTAGCAATCGTTGTTGTGCTCATGGTCTTCCGACTCATCAGCACACTTCAAATCGCCCTTGACCTGGGTCTCAGTGTAGCAGCTGCTGCCGTGGGAATGACCAGTAACCTCCTCCTGATCACAGCTCAGAACGCTCTTGGCCTCCCACTCGTAGCAGTCGTCGGTGTGGGTATGGCCTTCGGAGTCCTTCAGGCCACAAGTCAGAATTTCCTCGCCGGCCTCGTAGCACGCATCACTGTGAGTGTGCTCTTCCTGCTGGCAGGTCAATTCTCCTTGTTCCGTGGAGTAACAGTTCTCATCGTGGACGTGCAGCGTGCATCTGAGGTCCCCTTGGGAACTTGCTCCCTGGGTGCAGGTCCAGCCATCCTCGTTGTGGGTATGCTCCTCCGCCGCAAACACGGTCAGGTTCATCATTCCCAGGCACATGACCAGGACCAGGAACATCGCAAGAGAACGTTTGCCAAAATTGTTCATTGTTTTCATTATTTTACTTCCTTTCTTTGCAAAATCCGGACGCAAAGAAATCCGGTAGCCGAACGAGCGTGGCGCGGATGCGCTTTAGCCTCTGGCTTTGCAGCCCCACCGTTTCCGATGGTTTGCCGATTGCAGCCGAACGAGCATAGGGCGCGGCCCCTTAGCCTCTGGCTTTGCCGTCCCGCCGTTTCCAGCGGTTTGCCAATCGCAACCGAACGAGCATAGAACCCAAGCAATGTATTCCCGGGTCCGTCAGCCTCTGGCTTTGCGTCCCATTGTTTCCAATGGTTTGCCCTTGCGCCTTGTCCTGCTCCCGCCGCCCCAGGCGTGTTGAACGGCGGGGCCCCGCCAGGGGGGGATCGCCTGCAACATAAAGCTCCCTCCTTTCAGCTCAGCGTCTGCTGGGCAAATTCATGCAGAAAGGCGTCGTGCAGAGCCGCTTCGCCCTGCTTGCGCGCCTGAACAGCCTGGTCAAAGCTGGTGTAGCTGCCCAGATAGTACCGCCGCCCCTTGAAGCAGATGGTGGCCCGCCAGCGTCCTTTGCCGGGGCACCAGTCGACCCCGGGGACGCCGCTGGTGTTGTTCCGGCGCACCGTTTTGGCCCGGAGCATCTCCACACAGGTGCCGTCTATGTAGGTCAGCCCCAGGGCGGAGCGGGGATTGTCCCGGGCGCCGCGGCAGCCGCAGCTGGTGGTGTGTCCGCTGCGCAGACGGTGGGTCTGAACGACCGCCTCCCGTCCGCAGTCGCACCGGCACAGCCAGGCCGTCCGGGCGCCAACGTTTTCCGCCGGACGCAGTACGTTCAGGTGGCCGTACCGCTGCCCGGTCAAATCCAACTTTTTTCTTGAATATTCCATCGGAATCCGCCTCCGATGGACAAAATGGACCTTTTGTCCATTTCTGGGCGAAATTTGCTTCATAGGGCAAAAAACAGGCCCAAAAAGCAGCACGAAAATCGAGGGCCGCGAAAAAAACAATTCGCGGTCCTGGACTTTCGTGCCATTTTTTCGTGATTCCGCTGATTTTTACGGAATGGGCTTTTTTTAAGGGGCGGGTATGATATAATATTTAATAATATAGCCGGGCTGGCTGGCGTTCAATTTAACCAAAAATTCGATGCAATATATCTACTAAAATGGACAAAAGGTCCATTTTGTCCATTGAGGAACGGATCCCGGTGGACAAAAGGTCCATTTTGTCTATTTTGCCAATCCTAAGTAACCAGCCTCAGTTGCTCCAGCTGCCGGGCGTGCTCCGCGCCGGTGGTCTGGAGGTAAATTCTGGTGGTATTGATGGAGCTATGCCCCAGGATATCCGCCAGCTTGACAATATCCCGGCAGGCCCGGTAGTACACCGTGGCGAACAGGTGCCGCAGATTGTGGGGGAACACCTTGGAGGGCTCCACCCCTGCCAGCGCGCACAGGCTTTTCATCTCCTGCCAGATCTGCCCCCGGGACAGGCCCCTTCCGCTTTTGGTGACGAAAATCTCACCGGAGGCGGTTTTTTGCGCCTTGGCGTATTTCAGCAGCTTGCGGCACAGCTTCGCCGGCAGCAGCAGCGTGCGCACCTTACCCTTCAGCGTCACGTCCGTCCGCCCCGCCCGGGCCGCCTCCACTGTGATGTACCGCACCTCCGAGACCCGGATGCCGGTGGCACAGATGGTCTCCAGCAGCAGCGCCAGCCGCTCCCGGCCCCTGCTCCGGGCGGCGGAGAGCAGGCGGCTGTACTCCTCCCGGTGCAGCTCCCGGGACTGCTCCCGGAACACCCGCCGCTGTACCTTGACAAATTTCGCCCGGCAGCTCCAGCCCTGGGCCCGAAAAAATCCGTTCAGCGCCGACAGCTTGGAGTTCACCGTCGCAGGCGTCAGCCCGGAGGCCAGCAGGTGCTCCTTCCACTCCGCCGCCGTCCCCGCGCACACCCGCTGGTCCCCCAGCCACGCCGCAAACCCCGCCAGGTCCCGGCGGTACTTCTCCACCGTCCCCTCGGACCGCTCCTCCCGGCGCAGACCGTCCACAAACCGCTCCAGCTGGCCCCCGGTCACCAGATATCCCTCCATTACAAGGTCCCCTTTCCGTGATTTGGATTAGTTTACCTTGTTTTTTCCGGAACTTCAATTTTTTTCGCAGAGAGCGGTCGAGTATAAAAATACAAAAAATTCCGGGATATTATTGTATATTCATTCATTTTTCCCTTGACCTGCCGGCTGGATTTTTGTATGATAGCAGAAGATACCAAATAAACGGAAAAGAGGCTTACACTATGCCAAACCCAAGCAGCCGCGTTCAGTCCTTTACCGACTCCGTGATCCGCCGCATGACCCGCATCAGCGACGAGCACGGGGCCATCAACCTCTCCCAGGGCTTCCCCGACTTCGATCCCCCCCAGGAGATCCTGGACGCCCTGGCCAAAGCCGCCTACGCCGGTCCCCATCAGTACTCCATCACCTTCGGCGCGGAGAACTTCCGACAGGCCCTGGCCCGCAAGCAGGGGAGAGCCATCGGACGGGAGATCGACCCGGAGACCGAGATTGTGGTCACCTGCGGCGGCACCGAGGCCATGATGTGCGCCATGATGACCATCTGCAACCCCGGGGACAAGGTGCTGGTGTTCTCCCCCTTTTACGAGAACTACGGCGCTGACGCCATCCTCTCCGGCGCCGACCCCATTTACATCCCCCTGGTCCCCCCGGAGTACAGCTTTGACCTGTCTCTGGTGGAGGAGGGCTTCCGCCAGGGGGCCAAGGCCATCATCCTGTGCAACCCCTCCAACCCCTGCGGCAAGGTCTTCTCCCGGGAGGAGTTGGTGGAGATCGGCCGGCTGGCCCTGAAGTACGATGCCTTTGTGGTCACCGACGAGGTCTACGAGCACATGGTCTACCCCCCCAATGTCCACACCTGCATGGCCGCCCTGCCCGGTATGTTCGACCACACCATCACCTGCAACTCCCTTTCCAAAACCTACTCCATCACCGGCTGGCGGCTGGGCTGGCTCATCGGCCCGGAAGAGATTGTAGAGGGGGCCAAGAAGGTCCACGACTTCCTCACCGTGGGGGCCGCCGCACCCCTCCAGGAGGCCGCCGTCACCGGGCTGGAGTTCCCCCAGAGCTACTATGACCAGTTGCTGGACACCTACACCCAAAAGCGCCGGCACTTTCTGAACGGCCTGGACCGCATCGGCCTGAAGCACAACGTCCCCCAGGGGACCTACTTCGTCCTCATTGACATTCAGGACTTTCTGGACCTGCCCCAGTTCCAGGGCTGGACCGACCTGGAGTTCTGCGAGTGGATGATTGTCAACATCGGCGTGGCCGCCGTGCCCGGGTCCAGCTTCTTCAAGGAGGAGGTCAACCACTTGATCCGCCTCCACTTCGCCCGGGAGGAGTCCACCATGGACGAGGCGCTCTCCCGCCTGTCTAAGCTGGCGGAGCTGCTGAAATGATGGAGATGAAGTCGGTATTTTTCTGCAACTACTCGGTGGGCAGCGGCGTATACAGCCAGGTCCCGGCCATCTGCCGCCCCTTTGGCGCCAGGGCGCTGCTCATCGGCGGGCGGCGGGCCATGGAGGCCGGACGGCCCGCTCTGGAGGCCGCCCTGGCGGGCAGCGGACTGGAACTGGTGGAGGCGGTCCTCTTCGGCGGCGACTGCACCCAGGAGGCCATAGACCGCTGGGCCGCCCGGGCCCGGGCGCTGGGCGTAGACATGATTTTCGGCATGGGCGGCGGCAAGGCGCTGGACACCGCCAAGGGGGCGGCCTTCGCGGCGGGGCTGCCGGTGTTCACCTTCCCCACCATTGCGTCCACCTGCGCCTCCACCACCGCCCTGTCGGTGGTCTACCGGGAGGACGGCAGCTTTTCCCGCTTCGCCTTCTACCCCCGGCCCGCCCGGCACTGCTTCCTGGACCTGGACATTCTGGCCCGGGCCCCCTGGCAGTACCTCCAGGCGGGGATGGGGGACACCCTGGGCAAGTTCTTCGAGTGCCACTTCGCCGCTCGGGGGGACAGGCTGGCCCACAGCTCCGCCCTGGGGCGGGAGATCAGCAATATGTGCTACGCCCCCCTGGTGGAGCACGGCGCCCAGGCCCTGGCCGACTGCCGGGCGCACCGGTCGACCCACGCCCTGGAGCAGGCGGTGCTGGCCATTGCGGTGAGCACAGGGCTGGTGTCCCTGCTGGTGCTGGACGAGTACAACTGTGCCATTGCCCACTCGGTGTACTACGGCCTGGTGCTGCTGCCCGGCTTTGAGGAGCGGTATCTCCACGGGAATGTGGTGGCCTACGGCGTGCTGGTCCAGCTGGCGGTGGACGGGGACTGGGCCCAGGCCCGGGCGCTGAAGACCTTCCTCCAGACCCTGGATATCCCCACCACGCTGGGAGAGATGGGGGTCCCCCTGGAGCGGGGACACCTGGAGGCCGTCCTCCGGGAGACCGTGGCCGGGCCGGACATGGAGCACATCCCCTACCCCGTCACCGAGGATATGCTCTTCCAGGCCATGGAGGCGGTGGAGCAGCTGACCTGAGCCTCCCCTCCGCCCCGGCGGGCAGAGACAAAAATGTGTTGTGTTGAGAGGGATCTTTATGAAAACAAGCTATGTCAACAGTAAAAATCTGCTGAAATTTATTCTGGGTTCCGCCCTGGGCATCCTCATGTTCCTGGTGCCCATCCCCCAGGGGGACTCCTTTACCACGCTGCTGGATTTTGTCAAGTCCTTTTTGAAGGACCTGTTTGGGGCCAGCCTGAACTATATCCTGGTGGTCATCATTGTGGGCTCCGCCATTTTGACAGTGTACGACTACTTCTGCAAGCCCGACTGGATCCGCAAAAACCACTACCTCAGCAAGGCCTTCTGCTCCACGCCGCTGTATCTGCTCTCCAAGGTGCTGGGCGCGGTGTTCATTGTGATGGTGGTCTTCCAGGTGGGCCCTGAACAGGTCACCTCGGTGGACACCGGCGCAACCATGGCCGACCTGTGCGCGACCCTGTTCTGTATCGTGCTGGGCTTCAGCTTCTTCCTGCCCTTCCTCACCGACTGCGGCATTATGGAGTTTTTGGGCGTCCTCCTCAAGCCGGTGGTGCGCCCCCTGTTCCGGGTTCCCGGGCGGGCCTCCATCGACCTGATCGCCTCCTGGTTCGGGGCCTCCAACGCCGCCGTCATCCTGACCCGGGAGCAGTACATGAAGGGCTTCTACACCAAGCGGGAGGCCGGATACATTATGACCAACTTCTCCATTGTGTCCATCCCCTTCTGCCTGCTCATCGCCAATACGGTGGGCATCTCCAACCTGTTTCCCCCCTTCTACCTGTGCATCTGCCTGGTGGGCGTGGTGCTGGCCGTCATCCTGGCCCGCATTCCCCCCATCCGGACCCTCCCCGACACCTATCAGGAGCAGGCGGGCAAGCAGATCAACGAGGACGTGCCCCAGCAGACCAGCCTTATGGCCTACGCCCTGGAGAGCAGCTGTAAGCGGGCGGAGTCCTTCCAGCTGAAGAACGTGGTCTCCGGCGGCATGGAGGTGCTGATGGGGATGTACTTCGACCTGATCCCCATTGTCATCTCCTGGGGCACCATTGTGCTGATGATTGCCACCTACACCCCCCTGTTCCGCATTATCTCCTACCCCATGGGGCTGTACCTCCAGCTCTTCGGCGTGGAGGAGGCCTTTGCCGTGGCCCCCGCGACCCTGATTGGCTTTACCGATATGTTTGTCCCCGCCCTGCTGATTACCGGCGTGGAGTCGGTGAAGACCAAGTTTATCATCGGGGTTTTGTCCCTGGTGCAGATCATCTACATGACCGAGGTGGGGGCCATCGTCATTAAGAGCGAAATCCCCCTGAATCTCTGGAAGCTGTTCCTCATCTTCATGGAGCGGACCCTGATTGCCATCCCCCTGATCGTCCTCTTCGCCAATGCGGCGCTGTGACCCTTTCCTCCCCGGACCTTGGTCTGGGGAGTTTTTTTGGATAAGTGGTCGTTTTTGGAGGATAAGTGGCCGGTCCGGCGGGCGGGAATTGTGCTATAATAGGGCTATCCAACCCCAAGGAAAGGGGAATTTCCATGAAGATCTCCTCGTTTCTCCACTTCGCCCGCTTCGGCGTCCGGACCATTCTCTTCCGCAGACAGGACCCCATTCTGGGCACCATCATCCTGACGGACCAGTGCAACCTGCACTGCAAGCACTGCTCCGTCAACAACATTACCGCAGTCATCAGCCCCTACCCTCAGATTTTGGAGGAGATGGGCCAGCTCTACCGCATGGGAGTCCGCATCCTCTTCTTCTGCGGCGGCGAGACCTTCCTGTGGCGGGACGGGGGCAGGACGCTGCGGGACCTGGTGGTGGAGGCCAAAGAAATGGGCTTTCTCATTGTCAATGTGGTCACCAACGGCACCTTCCCCCTGGACCTGCCCGAGGCCGACCTGATCCTGCTGAGCCTGGACGGGGACCGGGAGCGGCACAACGCCATTCGCGGGGACACCTACGACCTGATTTTTGAGAACATCCGGCGGGCCACGGCGGACAACATCTGCTTCTACATGGCCATCAATCAGATCAACCAGGGGGCCATCCGGGAGGTGTGTACCGCCGCCCGGGACACGGAGCACGTGCGGGCGGTGTCCTTCAACTTCCACACCCCCTACCCGGACACGGAGGACCTGGCCCTGTCCCCGGAGGAGAAGGCGGCCTGCTGCCAGGTCATCGCCCGGATGATGGAGGAGGGGGCGCCAGTGTTCAACCTGAAAAGCGCCTTCCCCTACCTGATCCACAACCGCTTCCCGACCCCCTGCCGCCAGTGCGTGGTAATGGAGAACGGGAAGCTGAGCACTTGCGGGCGGTGCATTGAGGTCTCCGGCCTGTGCGAGCGGTGCGGCTACTTTTTCGTCGCGGAGTACACCCTGCTGTTTCGGGGGAACCCCAAAATCGTCCTGGAGATGCTGAAAACCTATTTGAGGTATATTTAGGAGGGCTATGAGTATTATCACCAACTGCACCAGAATGTGGCTGACCCGGTCGGTCAAACCCTTCCTCTTTCAGAGGGAGTACGACGAGGCGCTGCCCTACGGGGACTGCCGGGACCTGGGGCTCTATGTCCACATCCCCTTTTGCAGGACGCTGTGCGGCTTCTGCCCCTACTGCAAAGAGGTCTATGACCGGGAGCGGTGTGACCGCTATCTGGACGCCCTTATCCGGGAGATCCACCAGGTGGGCGGGCCGGAGCGGAAGCGGGTCACCAGCCTGTACTTCGGCGGCGGGACCCCTGCGCTGGCGGCGGAGCGGCTGGGGGAGGTCATTGCCGCCCTGGAGGACCACTTCATCATAACCCAAGGGATTGGGGTGGAGCTGAGCCCGGACGATGTGACCGTCCCGGTGCTCCGGACCCTGCGGGAGGCGGGGGTCACCAAGGTCAGCATCGGGGTCCAGTCCTTTCAGGAGAAGTATCAAACGATGCTGGGCCGGAGAGGGGCGGACCGGAGGGCAATGGCGGAGGCTCTGGCCCGGGTCCCCTTCGAGACCGTCTCCATGGACTTCATCTTTGCCCTGCCCGGCCAGACCTTCCAGGACCTGCGCGTCGACCTGGAGACCGCCTTTCTCACCGGCGCCAACCATGTGGCCATCTACCCCTTCATCGACTTCTCCTTCACCGCCGGCGGCATTTCCCCCATGGGCAGGGGGGAGAAGCGGACCCTGCTGGACCGAATCACCCGCTGGTGTCTGGAACAGGGCTATGTCCGGACCTCCATCTGGACCTTTGCCAGTCAGGCGGGGGCCGGGTACTCCTCCATGACCCGGGACAACTTCCTGGGCTTCGGCTGCTCCGCCGCGACCCTGCTGGGGGACCAGTTCAAGATCAACACCTTCTCGGTGGAGGAGTACTGTGGGCGGATGGACCGGGGGACCCTCCCCACCGCTCTGACCCTCCGCTTTACCCCCCGCCAGCGGATGGTCTACTACCTGTTCTGGACCGCCTACAGCACTCGGGTTGACGCCGCCGCCTTTGAGGAGTTCTTCGGCGTTTCTCTGAAAAAGATGTACGGCCTGGAGCTGGCCCTGGCCAAGGGGCTGGGCCTGGTAACAGAGCGGAGCGGGGTCTATGAGATGACCCTGAAGGGGGCCTTTTACTACCACTACTACGAGAATTTCTATACCCTGGCCTACATCGACAAGATGTGGGGGCTGCTGCGGAGGGAGGCCTTCCCCGAGAAGATGGTCCTCTGACGCCCCACAAAAAACAAAGGCCGCCGGTTTCCGAAGAAGCCGGCGGCCTTTTGGTGTCTGTTAAAATTCAATTTCCATCCCGTCGTAGGCGGCCAGAATGCCCCGCTCCGCCCCCCAGGCGGCCAGCTGGTCGTGGGTCATACCGCCGTTGTGGCTGAAATGGTTGATGACCTTTACGGTGTGCTCTCCGACACAGCCCAGCTGGGCCAGCCGCTGGAACATGGCCTCGTCGTCGGGCAGGCCCATGTGGTAGCCGGGGATGGTCTTTTTCCCCATGGTGGCGTCCAGACTGATCAAGTCGTACCGCTCCGCCGCCACCAGGGCCCAGGCTTCATCGCTCAGGTTGACGCCGGTATCGTGGCCGTAGAACACCGTTTTGCCCCCCTTTTTGCAGATATAGACCAGGCACTCCTCCCGCTGGTCGTGGTCGGCGGGGACGGCGATGATCTCCCAGCCGTGGGAGCGGAAGCGATCGCCGCCGTGGATGACGTGGAAGTTGACCACGTCATCAATGGGGTGGGGCTTGAAGCGGTCGATGAGGATATGGGCGTCGAAGGCCTCCTTCACTGCCGGATTGCCAAACACCTCCAGGGTCCCCTCCGCCCCGTGGCCGAAGTGCTCATGGCGGTGGATCAGGTCGGTGGGGAACCAATGGTCCATGTGGTTGTGGGTCACCAGCAGGGTGTGGACCTTGGCCAGCTCCAGGCCCTGCTGAAGGGCGTGGCAGTAGGTGTCAGGGGGAAAATCCAGCAGCAGCTCCCCGTCCAGAATGGCCTGGGTGCGGGTCCGCAGATTGCGCCCGCCCTGCTCCCGGGCCTGGGTGCAGATGGGGCAGGAGCAGAACAGGGCAGGCCAGCCCTCGGCGGCGGCGGTACCCAGATAGCGTATTTTCAAGGGCGCTCACTCCTTTTTCGAATCTCTCAGCAGCCATGCAAAGCCGTTGGGCCACAGCTGAATGGAGCGGATATCATTGTATTTGGCGCCGTACATCAGCTCGGTATATTCCCCCGCCCGGTCCGCGCCAGCCTGGACAAATTCACCGCTGAAATTGAACAGGCACACCAGCTCCCGGTCCTCGAACCGGCGGCAGATGGCCAGGACCCGGCGGTCGCCGCTGTCCAGCACCTGAACGTCCGCCCGGGCGTCGAAGCAGGGCTCCCCGGCCCGCAGCTCCTCCAGCCGGCGCAGACCCTGGAACAGCTTGCCCTGGTAGGTGTCGGGGTCCCTGCGCTGCTCTGCCAGCCCCCAGAGGAATTTCCCCCGATGGATGTACCGGCTGTCCTCCCGCTTGTCCGGGTCGCTGTGGTAGGTGTAGTCGTTGAGCTGGCCCACCTCGTCCCCGCTGTAGATCACCGGGATACCGCTCTGGGACAGCATCCAGGCGTGGAGGGTCAGGTCACAGGCCAGGGCCCGCTCCAGCTTGAAGGGGTCCCCCTCAAAGTCCGCCGCCTCGATCCCGCACAGGGAGGCGGTGGTGCCGCACAGACGGGCGTCCCCCAGGCGGGGGTCGTCGTTGTACAGCTCCCCCCGGCTGCTGCTGCCCGGCCACCTGCCGGTGAACCAGTCGTTGAGGTAGCGCTTGTGGGCCACCTCGTCAATGCCGAAGTGCTCCCTGAGCCAGGGGTAGTCCAGCCCCCAGCCGATATCGTCGTGACAGCGCAGGTAGTTGAGGAAGAGGAAGTCCTTGGGCAGGGCGCACACCGCCTCCATCTGCTTTTTCAGCAGAGAGGCGTCCCCCGACGCCAGGGTGTGCCAGGTGGTACACATGGTGGTCACGTTGTAGAGCATATGGCACTCAGGCTTCTCTGGGGTCCCGAAGTAGGGGGCCACCTTGGCGGGCTCCATCACCACCTCGCCCAGCAGCAGTACGCTGGGACAGACGATCTCGCACACCATGCGCAGCATCCGGGCCAGGGTATGGACCTGGGGCAGGTTGCGGCAGTCGGTGCCCAGCTCCTTCCAGATGTATGGGATGGCGTCCAGGCGGATGATGTCAATGCCCCGGTTGGCCAGGAACAGCAGGTTTTCGGTCATATCGTTGAAGACGGTGGGATTGGCGTAGTTCAGGTCCCACTGGTAGGGGTAGAAGCTGGTCATTACAATCTGGCCGTCCTCCAGCTGGGTAAAGCTGCCCGGCGCGGTGGTGGGGAAGACCTGGGGCACCGTCTTCTCAAACTCCCGGGGGATGTCCCAGCTGCTGTAGAAAAAGTACCGCTCCCGGTAGCCCGGTTCCCCCGCCCTGGCCTTGCGGGCCCACTGGTGGTCCTCGCTGGTGTGGTTCATCACAAAGTCCAAACACAGGCTAATCCCCGCCCGGCGGCAGGCGTTGGCCAGGGACTCCAGGTCCTCCATGGCGCCCAGCTGGGGCTGGACTCTGCGGAAATCGCTGACGGCGTAGCCCCCGTCGCTGCGGCCCTTGGGACTGTCCAGCAGGGGCATCAGGTGGAGGTAGTTGACCCCGCACTCCTTGATGTACTTCAGATTTTTCTTGACGCCCTCCAGGGTCCCGGCAAATGCGTCCACATAGAGCATCATGCCCAACAGGTCCCGGCGGCGGTACCAGTCGGGGTCGGCCTCCCGGCGCTGGTCCTGGTCCCGGAGGGGTTTCTTTCGCTGGTCCCAGCAGCGGGCCAGCATTTGGACAAAGTAGTCAAAGGCATTCTCGTCGTGGTACAGCTCCATATAGAGCCATTTCAGCTCGTTATAGTGCCGGGCCAGCCGGTGGTCATAGGAATTTCTGCGGATTTTCATCTCAGATTACCTCCAACTTATCAGTGCTGCCGTGGTTCCAGCCTCTATTTTATCAGACTTGAATCACTTTGTCCAGCGCCTTGCAGCTGCCGGTCTGAATGGTCAGCGCCTGGTAGTCGTCGGAGTTGGTCACCAGCACCACCACCACGTCGGGGTGGCCGGCGGCGGCGATTTTGTCCCGGTCAAAGCGAATCAGGGGGTCGCCCGCCTTCACCTGCTGGCCCTCCTGGACCAGACACTGGAAGCCGTCGCCCTTCATGGCCACCGTGTCCACTCCCACGTGGATGAGCAGCTCCATGCCGTCGGGGGAGGAGACGCCTACCGCGTGCTGGGTGTCGGTGACGGAGGAGATCTCCCCGTCGAAGGGGGCCGTCACCAGGCCGTCCGCAGGCTGGATGCCCACACCCTGGCCCAGAACGCCGGCGGCGAAGGTCTCGTCGGGGATCTCCTCGGAGGGGATGACGGTACCGGTCACCGGGGCGTACACCGCGCCGGGCTGGCACTGGATGGCGGGGGCCTTGGGCTGGGCGGTCTGTGTCTGGGCGGCCTCCTGATAGCCGAAAAGCCAGGTGAGGGCGAAGGCCACGCCGATGGAGATGGCAGCCATAATGATGTAGTTGATGGGGTCATTGAGGCACAGAAGCAACCCAAACAGGCCGGTGACGCCGGTGCCGCTGGCGCCTAGGCCCACCAGGGAGGCGTACATGGCTCCCGCCGCACCGCCGATGGCGCCGCAGATGAAGGGTTTGAAGTGGCGCAGGTTGACGCCGAAGATGGCGGGCTCGGTGATGCCCATGAAGCAGGAGAAGGCGGAGGGGAGGGCCACCGACTTGACCTTCTGATTCTTGGCCTTCAGGGCCACTGCCAGAGTTGCCGCCCCCTGGGCCATGTTGGCGGCGGAGGCCAGGGGCAGCCAGTAGGTCACGCCGTACATGGACAGCTGGCCCATGTCGATGACAGTGTACATATGGTGGATACCGGCCACCACAGTGGTGGAGTACAGCCCGCCCATAATCAGGGATCCCAGGCCCAGGGGCAGGGTGAGCAGGGTCTGGATGCCGCCGATGACGCCGTTCTCAATGGTGACGAAGATGGGGCCGATGATGGAGTAGGTCAGGTAGCCAGTGACAAAGACGCTGACCAGGGGTGTGACGAACAGGTCGAACATGGCGGGGACGATTTTGTGCAGCCGCTTTTCGATGAAGCACATCACCCAAACGGCGATGATGACGGGGATCACGTGGCCCTGATAGCCCACCAGGTCCACCTCATACAGGCCGAACCACACGCTCTGGGTCCTGAGGACGCCCTGGGTTGCCACCGTCCAGGCGTTTTGCAGGTCGGGGTGGATCATCAGCATTCCAATGACCGCCCCCAGGTAGGGATTTCCGCCGAAGGCCTTGGCGGCGGAGTAGGCAATCAAAATGGGTAAGAATACGTATGCTGTGTTGGCAAACAGATTGGCGAAGACGTAGATGGAGCCAGAGGTGTCAATATTCAGGAAGTCGTTGGCCACCATGAAGTTCAGCGCCTCCATGATGCCCATGAGGAAGCCGCTGGCCACAATGGCGGGGATGATGGGGACAAAAATGTCGCCCAGGCACTTGATGGCCCGCTTGAAGATGTTCTGCTGGGCAGCGGCGGCGGCTTTGACCTCCTCCTTGGTGGCGGCGGTGAGACCGGAGATGGCAATGAACTCGTCGTAGACCTTATTCACCGTGCCGGTGCCCAGAATGATTTGGAGCTGGCCGGAGGCGCTGAACACACCCTTTACGCCGTTGATCTCCTCCACCGCCTTGGCGTCGCACTTGGCGTTGTCGGCCAGCACCAGGCGCAGGCGGGTCGCGCAGTGGGCGGCAGAGATCAGGTTCTCCTTTTGACCCACCTTGTCATAGATTTCCTGGGCAACTTTTCTGTAATCCATAGTTCTGCTTCCTTTCTCTTCTAATTTCAGCTCCGGGGAGCGGATGAACGAAAATGATTGAGAATACGTATTCTTGACGGCCCCGAAAAAAGGACAACCGCTGTCGTCCTTTTTACGTGCTCTCGCGGATTACCAGCTCGGCGGAGAAGGGGCTGTTGAGCACCTCCCGGGGTCCGGGGCGGTCAATGCAGTCCAGCAGCCGGGCCACCGCCGCTTGGGCCATCCGGGCAATGGGCTGGGAGACGCTGCTCAGGCGGGGGTTGAGGTAGCGGCCCAGGTCGGTGTTGTCAAATCCGATGACCCCGGCCTGGGCAGGCACCGGGATCTCCATGGTGCGCAGTGCGTCCAGGGCCCGCAGCGCGTAAATGTCGTTGCCGGCGAAGATCCCCACTCTGCCCCTGCCCGCCTGGAGCAACCCCTGAAGCGCCCGGTAAAACTGGCCGTCCTCCTGGTAAATCACATTGGCAGTCCGGTCCCCCAGGCCCCGCTCATCCAAAGCCCGGCGGAAGCCCACATATTTTCCGTCGTACTCCTTGCCGATGAACAGGAACCGCTGAAAGCTCCGCTCCACCAGGTACTCCGCCACCATGGCCCCAGCCTGGACATGGTCCACATAGATGGAATCCAAACCCTGGGCCTGCCTGGTGACCGTCACCACGGGGACGTCCAGCTTTTTGACGTACTCCTGCCACTCCTGGCTGGTCTCCCGGATGGGGACGGCCAGAACACCGTCGGCCCGGTAGCGGCGGACCACGTCCAGGTACTCCTGCTCGCTGCGAGGGTTGTAGTCGCTGTTGAAGAGGATGATGCTGTAGCCGTTCTTCCGGGCCGCTGTCTCGATCTCCTTGGCCAGACTGGCAAAAAAGCCGTTGGAAATGTCGGTGACCAGAACACCCAGCAGATGGGTCTTGCTGCCCTGGAGCCCCTTGGCCAGGGCGTTGAGCTGATAGTCGTGCTCCCTGGCGCAGGCCAGGACTCGCTCCCGTATCTCCGGGGAAACGGTCTGGCTGCCGTTGAGGACCCGGGACACCGTGGGCTGGGAAACATTGGTAAGCCTTGCGATTTCGGTCATGGTAATCATAGTTCGCATCCTTGAATACGCATTCTCACTTTGATAGTCAGAATATAACACAGTGTTTCTCGCGTTTCCATTCGTATGTTACACAAATTTCCATCCCCCGTTTTGTGTACATTGACAAAGAAAAAGGGGAGTTTGTGGAAATGGCGCCCCGCCAGACGGCAGAGCGCCATTTTGTCAGCTTATCCAATCCCGATAACGGTATTGAGTTACTTCACGGGTTTCATACTGGGCATCAACTGTTCTGCTCTCTTCCCAGTAGTAGTTCTTTCCACCGGGGAGTGTATACTCCGGCCACCATGCTCTTCCATCGGAAGTGTAGTGATCTACGTGGACATGGCTTCCGCCACAGTTTCCACAGGTCCAACTGGAGCCGTTGACACTGTACTGTGTGGTACTCCAGTCAGAATAACGGAGGTTTGCACTGCCAAATTTATTTCGAAGATATGTTTCGCACCAGCACTCATGCCGGTTGTCAGATGTAGCATATCCGCCGTAACGGTACTCCGTATAACCGTCAGAGATTTTAACCCGCTCTGTAACAGTTTGGGTTTCTACTTGACGGGTGTCGGAAGCGGAGACGAAAGTTGAGGACCAATCGCTCCAAGGCCCCCAATGACCTTTTGGGGGTTCTGGAGGTACGGCCTCAATTACTGTTTCTCCAAATTTATGCAGTACACACACAGTGCAGGAATCTACATAATTTTCCACATTATCTGTAAAGACCTCGCCACAGGAACAGGTATAGAATGTATAGTGTGGATGCTCTGGACTGACCGCAGGATTGATTTTTTCGTGCTTGTGGACAGCATTCTGGGTCCAGTGGGCATATAGAGTTTGGTCACTGGTCAAATTGACTTTTGTTGACGATGTGATTTTGGAGCCGCCGGATGCTTTTGTATACCAGCCCTCGAATGTGTATCCATCTCGGGTTGGCGTGGTTAAGTTGTTATATGTGTCGCCATTGGTGACAGTAATCATGCTGCAAACAGAACCGTCGTCTAAAGTTACTGTGTATGTTTTTGGAATTTCTTTCCATGCTGCATATAGCGTGGTATCCTTCTCAATAAACATCTCCTCCCCAGTTATAAGAAGAAGCCCAGTGGTGTTTTTGCTAGTACACCAACCAAGGAATGTGTAGCCTTCACGGGTTGGCGTAGGCATACTGCCAACTGCACTGCCTGCGGCAACGGTTTTAGATGTTGGGGAAACCATGCCGCCATTGGGGTCGAAAGTAATTACACAAGTTGGCTGAGCTGTACCTCTGACGGGCTTTCCTGTCATTTTTGAATATAATTTTGATATATAAATGGTTTTATTAGCATAGCTTTTGTTGCTAAATTCTATTCTGTGCCGTTTCACAATACAATTATAAGTGCTATATGAGTTGCAATCCAGCACTTCAACTCCAGATTTATCTACACTTATCAATATGAAAGAGTGTCCGTTAACCCGTATATAATCTCCCATTGCAGCATTTTTTGAAATAGTTTCATAATTAAATCCATTGGTATATTTCACATTGCTATCTCTCAGTACGGTATCGCTATTGTTGGCTCTAAAAATATACCATCCAGCAAACTCTACAAAGCCCATACAGGATTGTCCGCCGTTCAGGAAAAGTTGAGATTTCTGTATGCTTCCAAACATATTTTTAAACCATTGTGATTTAATTATATTGTTTACATTGCAATTAGAACAGCCATGATTAGAAGCCCATTGACGACAGCCTTGGCCATTTACAGTAAAATATTTTCCGCTCAACAAGCGGTCCAATTCGTCAATCCTCTCCTGAATGATTTTGTCTGTAATGGGTTCTGCGGCAGATGCGGTAATAGATATGCCAGGAAACAGTGCCAGAATTGTGCATACTGCAAGGAAAAAACTCAACAATTTTTTCATTTTATGTACCTCCTACACCTGTGTTCTGTATACTAAGACAGCAATTTGACTTCTGGGCATATTGTCGCCAACCTGTGAGGATAGCCCCCAGATAAAGCCGTATTCATCTGCAACTTCAATATGTCCATTAGGATAACCCCCATACTCAAGTGCAATTTCGCCCAGCCCCATGGCCTGTACTACCATCGTCACTGCTTGTTCATATGTTACTGGATCATTTGGCCCAAATTTTCCGCTCCCATAGCCGCTTACAAAGCCAAGCTCAGACGCTTTCGTAACATATTTATTAGCCCAATGGGTTGTGGGAACATCAGAAAATGTATCCGAGACAGTTAAATTCTCGGTTTCGCCAAGCATATTGCAAAGAATGGTAGCCATTTCCGCACGCGTGACCGTGTTGTTCGGATTGAAGTTCCCGGAACTGCTTCCTTTCATAATTCCGGCTTCGTTCAGATACTGCACCGCCTCAGCATACGGTGCATCATCATCCACATCAGGGAACACAGACCCCGCAGAAACCGGACAAATAAGCATACTTCCTACCAAAAGTCCAGTCAGTAGACTGCAAAGATATTTCTTCATTACATCCGCTCCTTTCCATTTTACAACACATACCGCCTTATCAATCCTTTTGTATAAACTTTTTTCACCTCCCACAAATGTCAAAAAGTACACCTTTTGACATTTGTTGTCAAAGACCGT
>NZ_QWKI01000024.1 GCF_009911645.1 Pseudoflavonifractor sp. 60 | reverse complement strand
TTGCAATCTCAAAAGATTTATGGTATTCTTACCTTGGTCAAGCAACTATCAAAAGGTGTACCTTTTGATAGTTGCTATTCTTTTTTCCCGGAGAGCAGGCGGTATTCTCGCAGGCGGCGGTAGAAGGTCGCCTGCACCAGACCGCTGCGCTCCAGGGCCTCCTGGAAGGTAATGTGACCCGCCTCCCACTGGGCCACAATATCCGGGAAATTCTCCGGCACGGGCACGCTGGGCCGTCCGAAGCGGACCCCGCGGGCTCTGGCGGCGGCGATGCCCTGTTCCTGGCGTTTGCGGATGTTCTCCCGTTCGTTCTGAGCCACGAAGGACAAAATTTGCAGGACCAGGTCTGCGATAAAGGTACCCATTAGGTCCTTGCCGTTTCTGGTATCCAGCAGGGGCATATCAATGACGCAGATATCCACGCCGATCTCCTTGGTCAAGATTCGCCACTGGTTCTGGATTTCCTCATAATTGCGCCCCAGCCGGTCAATGCTCAGCACATAGAGCAAATCTCCCGCCCGCAGCCGCCTGACCAGCTTCCGATACTGGGGCCGGCGGAAGTCCTTTCCCGACTGCTTGTCCATGTAGACGTTTTTCTCCGGAATCCCCTTGTCTGCCAACGCAATCTTCTGCCGGTCCTCGTTCTGGTCCGTGCTGGACACCCGGATATAGCCATACGCTTGCATATTCCACCTCCAATGATTTGATACTAACCCGGCGATTCCCCCGGTTGTTGTACGCGACAGTACAACCCTATCACACGGACCGTCATATCCCCAACGCCTGTCCCATATAATATGGACAAAGGAGGCGGCAAATATGGATAAGAAGACGGGGGACGGGCGGCGGCAGGCGGTGAGCGCGGCCCTGATTTTGACGGGGATCTTGTTTTTTCTCCCCGCGCTGGTCATACAGGGGGAGCCGGTTTACCAGCGTGAGGACTTTTCCCTGCTGCCCAACGGGGAAACCGTCCCATTTTTTTCCTCCTCTCAGCCGGACACCGCCACCGGCGGACGGGACAAGGGCCGGACGGTGCGCCTTCTCACCAAGGAGGGGGCGGTGGAGGAGCTGACCATGGAGCAGTACCTGTGGGGCGTGGTAGCGGCGGAGATGCCCGCGTCCTTCGAGACCGAGGCGCTGAAGGCTCAAGCCTGCGCCGCCCGGACCTACACCGCAGTTCTCCAGAACAGCCAAAAACACCCCGAGGCCGATATCTGCGGCGACAGCACCTGTTGTCAGGCATACATTGAGCGCTCCGCCGCCGAGGCCCGCTGGGGACTGAGCGCCGGGGAGTACGGCCAAAAAATCGACCGAGCCCTGGCTGAGACCGACGGCCTGGGGGTCCTCTACCAGGGCAAGCCCATTCAGGCTCTGTTTTTCTCCTCCGCCGCTGGGAGGACGGTGGACGCGGTGGAGGTCTGGGGCAACGCGGTGGACTATTTAAAGAGTGTGGACAGCCCCGAGGGGGACGAGGTGCCCAACTACCACAGCCAGGTGGTCCTGGGGGCGGAGGAGGTGAAGGCGCTGACCTTGACCGCCTACCCCGGCGCCGACCTGTCCGGGGACCCGGCCTCCTGGTTCGGGGAGGCCAGCCGCAACGAGGGGGGCGGTGTGATTTCCGTACCGCTGGGGGGCGTGACCCTCACCGGCGGCCAGGTGCGCTCCCTGTTCTCCCTGCGCTCCGCCAGCTTCACCGTCTCCTGGGACGGGACGCAGTTCACCTTTGACGTCACCGGCTACGGCCACGGTGTGGGCATGAGCCAGTACGGCGCCAACGCTATGGCGAAAAATGGAAGCTCTTTTCAGGACATCCTCATCTGGTATTACACCGGGGCCGAGGTGGGCGCACTGTGGTAAAGCGGGGGCAAGCCCCGCTTTTTTGTATGTTTGGAAAAATTTTTCAAAAAACCCTCCATTTCAAATGTGAATAAATCTTGACAGAAAACCGGTTGGCCTTTACAATGAAGAAGGACAAATATGAAAAACCTGTGGGGATGTTTTTCAGTTGTCGCAAGGGAGGGAAGGACTGCCCCCTTGCGGCCTTTTACTGCAAGCCTGACAGCAGGCGCTCCGGCGGTCCGCCGGGCAATGAAAAAATTTGGAGGTGTAAGAAGACCCAATGAACCCAATTGTAGCAGTCATCGGGATGATCGCCGCGTTGATCGTGGGCGCTCTGGGGGGAGCTCTCTTCGGCTGGAACCGGCGCAAGGCCACCGCCGAGCGGGAGATCAAATCCGCCGAGGACGAAGCAACCCGTATTGTCAACGAGGCCTATAAAAGCGCAGAAAGCAAAAAGCGCGAAGCCCTTCTGGAGGCCAAGGAGGAGATCCTCAAGGCCAAGAACGAGCACGACAAAGAGGTAAAAGACCGCCGGAACGAGCTCCAGCGCCAGGAGAACCGCCTTCAGCAGAAGGAGGAGAACCTGGACCGCAAAATGGAGAACATCGAGAAGAAAGAGGAACAGCTCTCCGCCAAGCTGTCCAAGCTGGACGCGACTCAGGCTCAGGCCGAGGAGCTGAAGCAGAAGCAGATGGACGAGCTGGAGCGGATCTCCGGCTTTACCGCCGAGGAAGCCAAAAATTACCTCCTCAAGCAGCTGGAGGAGGACGTGACCCACGAGTCGGCCATGAAGATCAAGGAGATTGAGACCCGCTATAAGGAGGAGGCCGACACCAGGGCCCGGGAAATCATCTCTCTAGCGATCCAGCGCTGCGCCGCCGACCATGTGTCTGAGGCCACCGTCTCTGTGGTGCCCCTGCCCAACGACGACATGAAGGGCCGCATCATCGGTCGTGAGGGCCGCAACATCCGGACCCTGGAGACCCTCACCGGCGTAGACCTGATTATCGACGACACCCCCGAGGCCATCACCGTCTCCTGCTTCGACCCCGTCCGCCGGGAGATCGCCCGTCTGGCCCTGGAAAAGCTGATCCTGGACGGCCGCATCCACCCCGCCCGCATTGAGGAGATGGTGGAGAAGGCCAAGCGGGAGGTGGACGCCGTCATCAAGTCGGAGGGCGAGCGGGCCATTTTCGAGACCAATGTCCACGGCCTCCACCCCGAGCTGGTGAAGCTGCTGGGCCGTATGCGCTACCGCACCAGCTACGGACAGAATGTACTCAACCACTCCATTGAGGTCTCCCACGTGGCCGGGCTGCTGGCCGCTGAGATTGGGGCCAACGTCACCGAGGCCAAGCGCGCCGGTCTGCTCCACGACCTGGGCAAGTCCATCGACCACGAGGTAGAGGGCTCCCACGTACAGATCGGCGTGGAGCTGGCCCGGAAGTACCGGGAGAGCGAGAACATTATCCACGCCATCCACGCCCACCACAACGACGTGGAGCCCCACACTGTGGTGGCCTGCCTGGTCCAGGCGGCTGACGCCATCTCTGCCGCCCGCCCCGGGGCCCGCCGGGAAAACCTGGAGAACTATATCAAGCGGCTGGAGACCCTGGAGGAGATCACCTCCTCCTTCAACGGGGTTGAGAAGTCCTTCGCCATTCAGGCCGGTCGCGAGGTCCGGATCATGGTCAAGCCCGAGGTGGTCAGCGAGGACCAGATGGTGCTGCTGGCCCGGGAGATCGCCAAGAAAATTGAGGACGAGCTGGAGTACCCCGGCCAGATCAAGGTCCACCTCCTGCGGGAGACCAAGGCCATCGAATACGCCAAATAAAAAATCCGGAACGCCCCCCAAGCGTTCCGGATTTTTTCGCCCCCCTTCCCGAAGGAAGAGGGGCGAATTTTTCATTATAATGCAATAGGCTTTCCCTGGGCGATGGGGAAGGGGAACAGGGGCGGGGTCTCCGGTTCCGGGGCAGGCGGGACCGCCTCCTCCTCCTGGGGCGTCAATCCCAGGGCCAGATACTCCTCATAGCTCAGCCCCTGCTCCATACACGCCTGTGCAATCTCCACTCCCACATAGCGGTAGTGCCAGGGCTCAAAGCGGTAGCCGGTGATATCCTGCTTCCCCTGGTCGTAGCGGAGGATAAAGCCGTACTGGGCGCAGTGCTCCTTCAGCCAGGCGAAGGCGGGCGTGTTTTCAAAGTGGTCCCGGGTACTGGCCGTGTTAATGTCCAGGGCCAGCCCGGTCTGGTGCTCCGAATGGCCGGGCCGGGCGGAGAAGGTATCCGCTGTATTCTGCCGGTACTGGGTCAGGTAGCGGCTGTAAAGCGCGTTTTGATAGGAATAGGAGCGGTAGGCTGACACGCTGCGCAGTGCAATCCCCTCCTCCCGGGCGGCGTCCGCCATCTCCCGGAAGGCCTGGGCCGCCTCCGGCCGCAGGGAGCCGCTGCCGTAGTCCGCCCCCAGGGTCTCCAGCTCCGGAACGTAGTCCCGGGGCAGGGCGTTGTGCTTGTTGACCAGCACCGTCAAACTGGACGGGTCATCCACCGTCCGGGGATTGTCGTAGGGAGTCCGGTCCAGGTCCAGATTCACCTGGAGCACCACTGTCTCACGATCCAGCTCCGGATTCCGCGCCGCCCAGAGGGTATAGCGCTCCAGCCGGTCCGCTTGGGCGTTGGGCAGCTCCAGCCAGCTTGTCTCCAGCTCCGCCTGAATTTGCTGTGCCGGAAGCTCTGGCGCCGCCTGGGCGGGGAGGGTCAGGCAGACCGCCGCCAGCAGGGAAATTGAAATATGCCAAGGGGCTGATTTTCTCATTGGTATGTTTCCTTGTTATCCTTTCTGACACTGCTTGATAAGCCATGTAAAAATAGGCGCGCCGTCTGCGGTGTCGGGACGGCGGAAGTCACAGCACATCCGCTCCGGGTGGAACTGGACGCCCAGCAGGGGGTAGCCGGACAGCTCCAGCGCCTCAGGGACGCCGCTCTCCGACCAGGCGGTCACCACCAGGCCCTTGCCCAGCTGGTCCACCGCCTGGTGGTGGTGGCTGTTCACCTGGACCAGGGGACCGTAGAGCTGGTGGAGGATGGTACCCTCCAGAGTTCGGGCCGGATGGATCCGGTCGCCGTCGCTGCCCGCATGGAATATGCACTGCTCTGCGGGCATATCCTGAATCATCGTGCCACCCAGCAGGATATTCATCATCTGCATTCCCCGGCAGATGCCCAGAATGGGCTTGCCTGCCTGATAAAAGGCGTTGAAGAGGGCGATCTCTGCCTGGTCTCGGGCACGGTCGGGGGGCTGGGAGCCTTGGTCCTCCTGGCCGTAGAGGGAGCACTCGATATCGCCCCCGCCGCACAGCAGCAGGCCGTCGCAGGACAGGTCGGGCTGGGGGCAGTAGGCGGCCACCGGCTCAGCTCCCGCATTGGCCACCGCAGCCATGTAGTTCTCAATCAGCTTCTGTCCGCCGGATATCTGAATTTTCATGTCTCCTGCACCTCCAAAGCAGCTCTTGCCTTCACCAGGGCCACGATTAATTCGACCGCGCCCTCCACGCCAGTGATGCCGGAATTCAGCGTCAGGTCATAGCGGCGCATATCGCCCCAGTTGTGTCCGGTATAATAGTTGTAGTAGTTGGACCGGCCCTTATCCATCTGGATAATGCGCTTGGCCATGTCCTCGGCGTCGATGTGGTACTCCTCCACGCACCGCTCCACCCGGCTGGGCAGACCGGCGTGGACAAAGACCTTCAGACACTCGGGCCGCTCCCCCAGCACATAGTCGGAGCACCGGCCCACAATGACGCAGGGGCCCTCGTCGGCCAGCTCGCGAATGACCTCCGACTGGGCGAAGAATGCCTGATGGCTCACCGGAACTCCATGGTGGGCCAGGGTAGGGGCCCCCACCCCCGCCGGCGCCAGGGACAGATGGAAGCGGCTGCGGGCCCGTTCCTCCGCCCGGGCGATAAAGTCGGGGGACAGCCCGCTTTTCTCCGAGGTCTTCTGGATGATGGTCCGGTCGTAGCAGGGGATGCCCAGGCGGGCGGCCAGCCGCTTGCCGATGAGGCGTCCACCGCTGCCGAACTCCCGGCTGATGGAAATCACATAGTTGCTCATAGCTCACACCTCCCTGTGAGATGGGGCAGCTTCCGGAGCTTGCCGGTCTGCCCAAGGTCTCTCTTTATAGTATAATACATGAACGGAAAAATGACAATCAAAATCTGTCTCTTTATGTTCATTCGTAAAGTATCTGTCGCAGGATT
>NZ_QWKI01000023.1 GCF_009911645.1 Pseudoflavonifractor sp. 60 | reverse complement strand
GCCCGCAGGCGGCCTGGCCCCTTTGAAAAGGGGCTCCCGGCGAAGCCGGGTGGGGATTGACTTGCTGGCACTGCTTCTACTTAAAAGCTCAAATAGAAGTAGTTTTCCTAAGACAATCCCCCGCCTTCGCTTCGCTCAGGCCCCCCCTTTGCCAAAGGGGGCAAGCGGCTTCGCCGCTTGTGGGGCCCTGCTCCACAAAGCCCATCCCCCGTCCCGCCCGCAGGCGGCCTGGCCCCTTTGAAAAGGGGCAGAGCGGTGCGGTGGGGATTGATTTGCTGGCACTGCTTCTACTTAAAAGCTCAAATAGAAGCAGTTTTCCTAAGACAATCTCCCGCCCTCGCTTCGCTCAGGGGCCCCCTTTGCCAAAGGGGGCTGGCGGCTTCGCCGCTTTATTCTACGGCTTTTCCCGATCCTTCCCTGGTATGGGGTCGTCAGAGAGGCCCAGGAGGTAGTCGGCGGAAACCTTGTAGTGTTCACAGATTAGGACTATCCGCTCAGCGGAGGTAGTGCGGTTGCCACGCTCAATTTCGCTGATGTGTCCTTTTCCCACATCAAGCAGTTTGCCCAAAGCGGTCTGTGTCTCATTGTGCTGCATACGAAGTTCAAGGATACGCTGGCCAAAAAGTTGTTTTGAAAACATAATAATACCTCTTGACAAGTCCCCTTAAAAGGGACTATAATAATATCACAAAGTACTCTTAAAGGGTACTATATTGGGAGGTAAGAAATGGATAGCATTCTGAGAAAATTGTTTGATGGGCAGTATGATATCACCCTGCGGCGGGGCAG
>NZ_QWKI01000022.1 GCF_009911645.1 Pseudoflavonifractor sp. 60 | reverse complement strand
TCCTAAGACAATCCCCCGCCCTCGCTTCGCTCAGGGGCCCCCTTTGCCAAAGGGGGCAAGCGGCTTCGCCGCTTGTGGGGCCCTGCTCCGCAGGGCCCATCCCTCGTCCCGCCCGCAGGCGGTCAGGCCCCTTTGAAAAGGGGCTCCCGCGAAGCGGGTGGGGATTGACTTGCAGGCACTGCTTCTACTTAAAAGCTCAAATAGAAGCAGATTTCCTAAGACAATCCCCCGCCCTCGCTTCGCTCAGCCCCCCCTTTGCCAAAGGGGGCAAGCGGCTTCGCCGCTTGTGCGCTCCTGCGGCGGGCGCGGAGCGTGGCCGTCCCGCTCCATGTGTGGCCGCAGAACCCACACGCAGGGTCAGCGGAGGGTCTCCGCCAGCTGGAGCAGCTGTTCCACCTGGGGGAAGGCCATGGGGCTCATATTATGGCGGAAGTGGTTGCCCGCGTCGTAGGCGGCCTGGGCCACGGACCACTGACTGTCGGTCATCTGGAGCTGGCCGTTGCGCTTAAAGTTGCGCAGGTGACGCACCTCCAGCTCGAAGACCTGTTCATAGGTGTTGGTGTGGGTCCCGATCATCTCCGCAAAGGGGAGCAGCTTCTGGCACTGGTCCTGGAGCTGAGTCAGCAGATGGACCCGCATATCCTCCGCAATGGGCAGCAGCAGGATCATCTGGGCCCGGCGGACCCGGCGGTCCAGGGTCTCGGCGTCCAGGTCCAGGCAGGCGGCGGCGGACTGGGGATCCCGGGCCAGCTCCTCCCTCTGGTCCAGCAGCAGCTCCACCAGACCCGGCTCCGGGCCGCACAGCTGGTCCAGCAGGTGGGTGAGGTAGGGCTTGAGCAGCTCGCGGCACGGGGTCTCGTTGGCGGCGATGGTACACAGCTGCACCGCGTCAAAGGGGCTGAAAGCCCCATCGGCGTCAAAGAGCTTCACCTTGCGCCGGGTCGGGATGGGACTGCGCCCCTCCAGAATGAAGATGGTCTCCCTGGCCGCCGGAGTGACCGCAAGCTGGGACAGCTGCTCCAGCCACAGGGCCAGCTGGTCCGGGTCGCAGGTCCGCAGCCAGACGACCCGCCCCCGCAGGCCGCCGGTCTGGGCCAGAAAGGCGGACAGCTTGGTGGTGGACAGAAAGTTAGAGGCCTGCTGGGGCAAAAAGCGCTCCACGAACCACTGGGGGGAGCCGTCCTCCGGCAGGTCCTCCGGCTCCTCCTGGCGGAAGTGGCCCACCTCCCGCTGGAGGCTCTCCAGGACCAGCTCCTGAAACTGGAAGTACCAGGGGATCTCCTGGGTGTGCCGCAGGAAGAAGCAGCCCCCCAGGGCCGCCTCCCGGCAGAAGCGGTCCAGGAACTGGGCGGGGCCGTGGAACTGGCTCCACCAGAGCTGGGCGAGATGACTCATGCCTGGTCACCTCCCAGCCGGTTCAGCCGGTCCAGCTCCGTCATAATGGTCTCCTCGTCCCCCATCATGTGGCGGAAGTTGGCGCCGTTGAAGGAGTAGCGCCCGTCCATCTGCATGAGGACGTTCAGCTCCTCCATCTCGGACAGAAGGATCTTCACGCTCTTGGGCTCCAGCTCGCACAGGCTGCGGATCTCAAAGCCCTCGTACACCTCTTGGATCTGCTCAAAGGTATAGCCCTCCACGCTGTCCTCGCTGGAGTCGTAGTAGCAGTAGGCCAGGCAGTAGGCCAGGGACCGGTAGTAGAGCTTGTCCTCCTCCACGTCCAGGGTTATGAAGAACTTGTTGCGGATCTGCTCCACAAAGTCCTCCTTCTGGAGCAGGCTGCGGATGGTGGCCTCGTCCAGCTGATAGGGGGGCATGGGCTCCTCTCCTGCCCGCCGGGTCCGCAGGGAGTCCACCAGCTGGCGGCAGTAGAACTGGATCAGGCCGGGGTAGTAGTTGCAGCTGAGCAAAATCTGGGACAGCAGCACATTCTGCTCCGGCTTCATGCGGAAGCCCAGGTAGTACAGGGGGAGCTCCAGCAGCTGACTGGCCTCCGGGAAGGTGAGGGGCTTGATGGTCCGGGAGCTGAGCTTGCCCAGCACACTGTTGCCCTTGGTGCCCTCCCGGGAGAAGCGCATGACGCTGTGCAGGCCGGCCAGCACGAACTTGAAGCGCCCGTTGGTGGCCGTCTCCAGCTGGTACAGGCACTCCACCGGCCGGTAGCGCAGGGCGCTGCTGGTCTCCAGGAAGCGGTCGGCCTCGTCCAGCAGAAGGAGGAAGCGCTTGACCTGGCTGCCCGGCCTGTCCATCCGCTCCTGAATGCGGTCACACAGCGCACCCCAGTCCTGGGGCGGGGCGGCCCGCTCTAAAAATCCCTCCTGGCACAGGCACTTGTATACCTCCGCCAGGGCCGCCTCATGGTCCAGGCGGCACATCTTATCGGTGTAGATGGCCCAGCAGCCCTTGGCCCGGTCGTCCACCAGGGAGGCGGCCCGGCGCAGCAGAGCGGTCTTGCCCAGCTGGCGGCCGCCATAGATAATGTTGGCCTGGCCGTTGCTTAAAATTTCCACCAGCTGGGTATCCCGGCCCATGAACATCTCCGGGGCGATGTTGCCCTCGGTGTAGGGGTTGCAGGAGTGGAAGGGCATGGCGCACTGCAGCAGGACCCGCGCCCGCTCCGCCTGGGGGTAGCGGGCCAGGAAGAGCATCAGGACCCGGTCCACCACAATGGCCACCGAGGGGTGGGCGCTGCCCTGCTTCAGCCTGCGGGCCAGCTCCCGCCGGTCAGCCAGGGGGATGGAGTAGTTGAGCAGGAAGATGGTGGGACGGCTGGCCAGGTTCAGGGCGTTGATCTTCAGCTCCAGCTCCTCCACAGTCTTCCTCCCGTTGAGGATGTACACATCCAGCCCCGAGTTGCCTCCCCGATCCGGAGCGGGGAAGAGCTCGGTTCCGTAGGCGGCGATGGGGTGGGGGTAGCTGAACACGTTGGCAGTGGAGGCATTCATCTCGATCCGGAACAGGCCGCCCCGGCGGGCCTCCACCCGGGAGGCGGGGAAGGCCAAGGCCTGGAAGAGGGTCTTCATCTGCTCCAGGTCGCTCTGCCCGTTCTGAGGCCAGGCACGCAGCAGCTTTTCCGCGTCCTCCCCCGCCTCGCCGCTGTTCAGGCTTCGAAACAGGTTGTACAGGGGTTCTTTGTCGTTCCGCTCGGCGCTGCGGCGCTGGAGGGTGCTGTAGGCGCTGAGGAAGCGGAGCAGATTGTCCTCTTCCTTGGATTGCTGGAGCACGTTGCCCTCCGGGGCCTGGGTGATGTGCTCATTGCGCACCAACTGCATATAGTCGTGGGCCACGCTGAACATCTTGTCGTTGAGCAGCCTCTCGATATCGTCGAAGATGGGGCAGGGGGGCGTGGTCTGCTTGAGCTGGTCGAACTCATAGCGGTATCGGGGCTCCAGACGCTCGGCGTTTTTGCGCACCGCCTCCAGACAGGCCCGCATCATGGAGAAGTAGCTGCCCCAGTTGCGGGACTCGTTGAAGTGCTCCCGCTGCTGTTTGGTGATGGCGGTGACCAGCCGCTCCTTGTGGGCGTTGTCCTCGATCTGACCGTAGGCGGCGGCCAGCTCCAGCTCCGCCCGGAAGCGGTTCTCCATGTCGGTCACCTTGGTGAGGGTTTTGCGGTCGTCCTCCTCCAGCCGGGCGTCGGCCAGGCGGGGCGGCATATTGCCGTGAAGCTCACACAGGCGCTGGATCAGCAGGGCGGAGCCGAAGTTTCGGAAGTCGGGCTGACTCTCGTCGCCCCCCAGGATCCGCTCCACCGCCGTGTCCCAGCTCAGGCCGGGGCTCTGCGCCATAGCCTGGTCGTGAAGCCGCAGCCGCTCCCAGGGCTCGTAGCCGGGGATCATGTACCGCACCGGCTCCAGCACGGGGCGGTACCCGGCGTCCAGCTCCATGTACCCGGTGCGCAGAAATTCCACATAGTAGAACTCACGGGAGGGGGCGTCGCCCTGGAGCATATCCAGCAGCTCCTGGAGGGTCTGGCCCAGCACCGCCTTGGCCCCCTGTTCGCAGATGCTGGAGGCCCCCGCCTTCTGGTTCTCCAGCTCCACCTGGGCCTGGCTCAGATAGTCGATGAGCTGATGGTGCCAGCGGTCTACCTCCGAGTTGTCCTTCAGAGTCCCGCCGCCGGTCTGATCCAGCCACTGGGCGCACAGGTCTATGCAGCTGGACATCCGGTTCAGCGCCTGGTTTCGGGCGGCGCCGGTGAGGACGCTGTTTTTGCCCCGCTTGGCGGGCGTCGACTGCCAGCCCCGGTCAATATAGCTGCTGATGCCGTTGGGGTCGGGCTCGCCGTGGTCGTTGAGCAGGTGGTTCTTTTCGCAGAAGGAGGCGACCTGGTCCCGGTGGGCAATGTCCTTTTCCTCAATGATTTTCAGCCGCTCCATCAGCTCGCTCTGGCTGCCGAAGAGCAGGTCGAACAGGTCCTTGATGCGATCCATTTTGGCGTTGATCTCATTCCATTTCCGGCCCCGGGTCTCCTGGGCCAGAGCCCCCAGCTCGTTCAGGCGCATACTCACATCCCCCTGGTGGCGGATCTGGCGGATGATCTGCCGGTCCATCCCCCGGCGCTGCTCCCGGATGAACTGGCTGAGCAGGCGGAAGGCCTGGCGCAGGGAGGGCAGCACGTCGTCTCCGGCAAAGCCCTGGAGGGAATCGGCGGACTGGAAATAGTTCTGACTCACTGCGCTGGACAGGGCCATGCGCAGGTAGGCGCTCACCCGCAGGTCCTGGAACACGGCCTCCCAGATACCCTCGCAGGGGGCGGCGTACACGTCGGACAGGCGGCTGCTGAGATACTCGCAGCTCTCCATGGGGTCGTCCAGGGCGTAGGCCAGCTGCATCTGGACGCCGGTGAGGGAGGGGTCAAACTCCGCCCCGGTGCGCAGCAGGCACAGGGCCAGGGGAAATTTCTCCGCCGCCGCCCACTGGGCCGCCTGCTCCGCCAGGTCCACAGAGGGCTTGTCCAGGTCGAACAGGTCAGAGTGAGGCTGGGGAGGGGTAGGCGGCACGGAAGGCGTGGGGGGCACAGGAGGCGTGGGCGGTACGGGAGGCGTGGGCGGTACGGGAGGCGTGGGCGGTACGGGAGGCGTAGGCGGTACGGGAGGGGTAGGGGGAGCGGGAGGCGTGGGAGAAGCGGAGGGGAAAAGCTCCAGCAGGTTCTTTTTGGTCCCGTCGGGCAGGAAGTAGCTTTCCGGGGTGTCCAGAGCGATCCACTCGGGCAGGGGCAGCTCCCAGTCCTCCAGCCGGTCCATCCACCTGGGGATGTCCTCTTCCCGGGGAATCACCGCCCACACCATATTGGGGACGGCGAAGTCGGGGGCGCTGGACTCGGGGGTGGTCAGCAGAGTACGGATATCTTCCGGGTTGTCCAGCCCCTCCAGAGAGACCATATAGCGGAACACCTCACCTGCCTTGCTGTCCATCCCAAAATCCGGGAAAAACTTCATCTGAAGCTGATACCGCGCGCACATTTCCCGGACCGCAAGTACCTCCATTTTCCAGTCCTTCAGCCGGGTGTCCTTGTGGAGCATCTCTATTGCCCGCTGGACTGTACAGGCGTGTTCTAATAATGCGCACGTAATATCTTCTTCCCTGAAAGCAGTCAGAAACTTCACAGGCCTTGGCAAATCCATTCTCCGCAGAATGTCTTGAAGGCTCTGCTTTTTTATACCTGCACACAGTTTAGAGGAGGCTTGGTAAAAAACTTGGTACGTCTCTCCCTGCCAGGTGATTTTGGTCAGCCAGCCGTCCCGCACTAGGTTAGACAGAAAGTTAGTCAGCTGCGGTTTTTGGAAGCAGATTAGCCAGTCCGCCACCACCATATAATTGAACAGATCAACTAGGATATCCCTCATGTCTCCTTTTTTCAGCAATTCCGCCAAGCGTTTGCTGGAGGGCTCCTGTTTTCGCTTGGGACCCTCAAAGGTTAGATTGGGGTCGGTCTGGGGGCGCGGGGGCTCCGGCGGCGGGGCCGGGGGCTTTTCCTGCTGGGGCGGCGAGGGGGCGGGCTTGGACTCCGGCGGCTTCTCCTGCTGGGGCGGCGGAGCCGGGGCGGGCTTCGGCATCTCCGTTGGCTCCTCCTCGCCGTCGGGCAGGGTCAGCTTGCCGCCATGGAGGCCGGTGAGAAATTCAACCCCCAGGGTGTCCAGAAAGGCGGTGAGGGTCTCCTGACTGCGGGCCACGTCGGGGGCGCCCACCTGCTCCAGCAGCAGCTGACAGGCGTCCAGCCAGCGCTGTTTCTCCTCCCCGTCCTCCTGGACCAGCTTCCGCAGACGCTCCTTGCGCTGGGGGAGCAGAAGGGCCAGACTGCTGTCGGTGGTCTCCAGGGCGCAGAACCGGCGGAGCAGCTGCTGATCCCGCTGACAGGCCTGCTGCCGCTCCAGCTCCTGCCCCAGCAGGTCCTTCGCCTGGGCCAGGTTCAGACTGCCCTCCAGCAGCTCCTGGTGCCGGGCCAGCAGCCTCTTTTGTGCAGCCACCAGCTGGAACAGCTCCGCCGCCGTCCGCTCCGCGCTGCCATCCATCAGCCACTGGCCGTCCTGGCACTGCCGGCATAGGGCGGTCAGCTGTCCGGCCAGCTGGTCCTCCTGCTGCCGGATTTCCTCCAGAACGCGCTGGGATTCCTGAAATTCCTGTAGTACATCGCTCATGTGTGTCAACACCCCGCTTGTCTTTATTTGCGCCCCCCCTCCAGGGAGGCGCGGTATTGTTATATTTTACTATATCCGCCGTCCGGTTGCAAGGAGGGATATCCAATTTCCCGAAATCGGGCAAAATCAAAGGGACCATCCCGGAGGACGGTCCCAATGTGGGCAGATGGATTTATTTCAGGTCCAGCGCGGCCTTCACCTTGCCGATGATGTGCAGGCCAATGGCCCGGGCGGCGTCCTCGGTCTGGGCGCCCAGATGGGGGGTCACGATGAAGTTCTCGCACTCGAAGAGGGGGGAGTCAAAGCCCGCGCCCTCGGTGAGCCCGCCGGCAGCCAGCTCGTTGGCCATCACGTCGGTGGCGAAGCCGCCCAGCTTGCCGGACTTGAGGGCCTCGTACATATCCTGCTCGTTGACGATGCCGCCCCGGGCCATATTCAGCACCACGGCGCCGTCCTTCATGCCGGCAATGGACTTGGCGTTAAACAGGTCCTTGGTCTCGGGGGTGAGGGGCATATGGATGGTGACGAAGTCAGACACCTTCAGCAGCTCCTCCACGCTGACGCCCCTGGTGGCCTCCTGGTCAAAGATATACTCGGGGAGGTAGGGGTCATAGGCCACCACGTACATCTGGAAGGCGTGGGCCAGCTTGGCAACCCGCTGTCCCACACGGCCGAAGCCCAGGATGCCCAGGGTCTTGCCCCGCAGCTCACGGCCCATGAACTTATACTTATCCCAGTTCTTGTTCACCTTCACGTCGGTGCAGGCGGGGATGGTGCAGCGGGAGATATCCAGCATTTTGGAGATGGTCAGCTCGGCCACGGCGTTGTCGTTGAGGCCGGGGGCGTTGAAGACCTGGATGCCCTTCTCCTTGGCGGTGTTCATGTCGATGTGGTTCAGGCCCACGGAGCACACGCCGATGATCTTCAGCTTCTTGGCGGCGTCCAGGATCTCCTTGTTGATGGCGGGGTCCACGCGCATAATCAGGACCTCGTAGTCACCGATCATGGAGGCCAGCTCCGCCTGGGTGGGGAGGATCTTGGTGTCAACCTCCATATACTTGCCCAGCTCAGCCGCAATGGCGGAGGAGACCACATCAATAATGAGACATTTCATAAACCAACATTCCTTCCTTTTTTGTGAATTTTTTTGGGCAGAGCCCATTTCATACTCTTACTGTTCACCATTATGCCATATTTTCGCCGGTTTGGGAAGTATCTTTTTGTTGAGGGTTGCCACAATCGTTTCGTTGTGGTAAAATGGAGTATCTTCCAAAAAAGGATGGATGGTTTTGTGAACTTTCAACATCTGAAATACTTCCTGATGGTGGCCGAGGAGCTGAACATCACCCGGGCGGCGGAGCGGCTGTACATCTCCCAGCAGTCCCTGTCCAACCACATCGGCAATTTGGAGCGGGAGCTGGACGTGAAGCTGTTCACCCGGTCGCCCAAGCTGTCCCTCACCTATGCGGGGGGGCTGCTGGTGGACACCGCGACCCAGATCCTGGACCTGCACAGCCAGTATCTGTCCAAGGTGGGGGACATCAACAAGCAGTATTTGGGGGTGTTGCGGGTTGGCATCTCCCACACCTGCGGCCTGGCTCTGCTGCCCGATATTCTGCCCCAATTCCGGGCCGAGTTCCCCCAGGTGGATTTTTCTCTCTTTGAGGGCAACTCCAACCAGCTGGAGGACGAGCTGTCCCACAGCAGAGTTGACCTGATTATCTGTTTCCAGCCCATTATCATGGAGGGGGCGGCCACCGTCCCGCTGACTGAGCAGCAGCTGGTGATGGTGGTGCCCAAGACCTTTACCGACCGCCTCTTCGGGGCCCAGGCAGAGGAGCGGCGGCGGCAGTTTGCCCAGGGGGCGGACATCCAGGCCTTTGAGCAGCTGCCCTTCGTGCTCATTAAGCGGGGCAACCGGACCCGCAGCATTGTGGACCAGTATTTCAGCCGGTATTTCTTCAAGCCCCAGCTGATCCTGGAGACGGAGAACACCGTCACGACCCTGGCAATGGCCCAGGCGGGCATCGGAGTCACCATCTGCCCAGAACTGTTTCTGCGGGCCATCCCCGCCCCCACGCCGGGCTCGGTGGGCGTGGACCTGTTCCCCCTCACCGACCCGTCCATGTTCAGCAAACTGGTGGCGGGCTACCGGGAGGGGCGCTACCTGTCCCACTTCGGCCAGCGGTTCATTGAAATGGCTCAGGAGACCCTGCGCAGATAGATGCGGTCCCAGCTTTAGAGGAAAGACCTGTCATACATCCGATATAAAGTGCCTTTTATCGAAATAAACAACAAACAAGGCGGAATTATTTTATAATATGGACCAACCAAAGAACTTACAGAAAGGATGGAAAGCATGGTATTCACTGTATCAGAAGCGGAGTTTCAGTTTCTGCGTGTGTTTTTTGAACTGCCGCAGCTTGCGGGATTCGAGGCGCTGCCGACTTTGGAGGAGTTGACGGGACTGGCCAAATCCTTGGAAGGCTTAGTGCAAAAGGAGTATTTGCATCAGGACGAAGAAGGAAAATACTTTCTGGAGGATGAGCTGAACTTTCTTCTCTCGGTTATGAAGCAGGCTGATTCGGCCTATGTCATTGAGGGACGGAGAAAACGATTTGCGGCCTACTTCAAAGAGGACGCCATCGTGCTGTTCATCATGGATGAAGCCTGTCAAATTATGTGGTTGCCATTTCTACCCTATCTGATTGGTGCGACTGCCAGTTTTTTAAACCCGTTTTTGAACTCCGAGACCAAGGAACTAGAGGGGTGTACATGGGAGGAACTGGACGAAGTCCGCAAGAAGTGGGGGGAGTCTGGATACGAGAAGGAGTGGACATTCACCTTTTTTCAGAACGGGGTAAAGAGAATAGAACGGATTTTTGAGATTTATTCCAATGGTACGCAGCAGCTTCTGTTCCGCCAGGAAGGAGAACATATTTTCGTATCCGCCCCCAACAAAGCAGACTGTGTGAACGCGGTGACAGAGGTTGTTGCACGCCTGCATGGAAATGCCATTCAAAAAGGAGAGAATTATGAGCGTAATTAGTGTATGTCCAGATCGTCTGGAGAAGGAGTCTGCCTCCATCATTCAGCTGGCCCAGACTCTACGGGACTATAACAAAACGGTCAGCAGCATATCCGTACGGTTAAGCATGAAAATTGTGGCACAGAGACGGTTAGACCTTATGTTGAAGGAGGCGAGCGAACAGATTTTGAGCGAGGCCGCCAAAATGGAGACCTTTGGCGGCGCCCTGGCCCAAATCGCCAGAAAGTACAAGGAGACGGAGACAAAGCTGACCAGCCTGTGCAATGACAAATTTGTTGCCCAGAGCCAGGAGAGCGATCAAATCAACCAGTTGCTTCAGACAATTAAGGAGAATCTACGCTCTGCACTTGTCCAACTTGGGCTTATAAAAGCGGAAAAGCAAGAGCGCGTAGAAGGAGAACCGGTGACCCAGCGGCAGGAACGAGAAATGGACCTGTATATGCGCAATGAGGCCACAAAACTGCGCAAAGAGGAGCGCTTCTCAGAGAAAACCTGGAAAAAAGCCTCCTTGGAGGAACGAAAAGAAATTTTGCAGGAGTATATCTCCCGCATCTCGGGCATTATGGGCCTTCCACCTGTAACGATCCAGTGGGATTACAAGGAGTCAGAGAACGGATATGTTACCATGGGCTACTATTCACAGAATGGTGATGTTGTCGCCATTAATGAATGGGTCCTGAGCGAGGGAGATAAGAATGGATTCCTGTCTTACGATCTGGTATCCACAGTTGCCCACGAGATGCGCCACTATTATCAGCGGGAGGCGGTCAGGCATCCAGAGAAATATGTTGTTACTGCCGATACGATTCAGAAATGGGAAGAGAGTTTTAATAACTATAGATCGCAGGAAGACTTTATGGTGGATTATGGTATGAGCAGCAGCGAGGCTTTCCGTGCCTATCAGGATCAGGCGGTCGAGGTGGATGCCCGGTGGTTTGAGGGGAAAAAATAGTTGCTTTGTGGGAAGCAATGGGAGAACATCTATTATGAAATATGTTATCACGCTCTTGCTGCTTTTGACCATAGGCGGGTGTTCCGCCATATTAGAGTCTGCGCAGCAACTGCCGGACCTGAGCGATGGTACGGCGGAGATTATAGATGACTCGCTGGAAAAGGAGGAGACAATAATGGAGAATCAGGATGCGGTGCAGGGGCTGGTGGATATTTGCGGCTGTTCGGAACGGACTGCACAGAGTTTGTGTACTACATTAGAACGGGCCATATCTGACCAGATATCCCAGGTGGAGGATGTTCCAAATGAGTTTTACAGAATATTAAAGGTCACATCCAATTCGGGAGATGTGTTTTTTGCGAAAATGATGAAAGGCTACTTTATCAGTAGGGTTTATGCAGATTCCATGGACGGAGAGGTTGTCTATACGGCTATTCGCTGACAGCCCGCAGCATATTTTTCAGACATGAACATAATAAATGCCGCCCCCGACTGACTATTTCGTCGGGGGCGGTTTATGTTGCTGCAGGGCAGAGGCTCTTTGAAGTTCAGGGGGACTTGGGGCGGATGATGTTCAGAGCCTTTTGGCGGTTGACCACCTGACTGACGCACTGGCTGCCGCCGAACTCGCCGTCGGCGGTCCAGGAGAGGGGCTGCTGGCAGGAGAAGGTGAGCTGCCGGGCCTGGAACTGGACCAGCGCCCCCGAGTGGTCGGCGGGGGAGAGGTTGACCAGCGCCTGGAGTCCGTCGGTGAGATCGGTGACATTCAGGGGCTTTTTCACCAGGGTCACCTCAAACAGGCCGTCGTCCAGCACCACCTGTTCCGCCTTGGGAGGCCGGATGCCGCCGATGGACTGGGAGTTGCTCACCATGCCGAAGTAGAAGTCGTCCTCCAGCGCCTGGCCGTCAAACTCCAACTTCAGGTGGTAGGGGGCGATGGTGGGCAGGGAGGCGATGCCGGCGAAGATATAGGCCAGGTGTCCGAAGGTGTTTTTCAGCTCCTGGGGGGTGTCGTAAGCCACCTTGGTAAACGCGCCGAAGGCGGCCACATAGACGAAGGGGCGGTCCTGGAGCAGGCCGATGTCCATCGGCATGGGAACGCCGGTGCCCGCGGCCACCAGAGCGGCTTCCCGGGGCTTGCGGGGCAGGCGGAGGGTCGTGGCGCAGTCGTTGGTGGAGCCGAAGGGGATGTAGCCCAGGGGGGGCGGGTCCTTCAGGTCCATCAGCCCTCCGGCGGTCTCGCTGAGGGTCCCGTCCCCTCCGGCGCAGACGACCCGGTCAAACTGGGGGCCCATCTCCCGGGCGATGCGCACGGCGTCCCCCTTGCACTGGGTTGGGTAGGCGGTGGTGATCCAGCCCGCCTTGGCGAACACGTCCAGCACGTCGGCCAGGGCCCCCTTCACCTGCCCGGTGCCGGAGGTGGGATTATAGATAAACAACAGCCGGTTCATAGGGATTCCTCCGGGGCAATGAAGATATTGATACATATTATAGAGGGCAAATCCAAAAAATCAAGATGGTTGAAAAAACTTTATCCTGTCTTAACGCAGAGGCTTGCGTCCGGGGGGAAAATCGAGTAGAATAGGGGAAAACTGCTGAGAGATGAGATAGAGGTGTTTCCGCCATGGACCGAAAGACCCTGGCCGCCGCCTTTCCGGTGACGGTCCCTGTGCTCATGGGCTATCTGGCCATTGGAATGGCCTTTGGGCTGATGCTGCAATCCGCCGGCTATGGGGTTGGCTGGGCGGTGCTGATGAGCGCGGTGATCTATGCCGGCTCCGGCCAGTACCTGGGGGTGTCCCTGCTGGCGGCGGGGGCCTCCCTGCCCCAGACGGCTTTCTTGACCCTGATGATCAACTTCCGCCACCTGGTCTACGGCCTGTCCATGCTGGAGAAGTTCCGGGGCATGGGGCGGCGGAAGCTCTATATGATCTTTTCCCTCACCGACGAGACCTATGCCCTGCTCTCCTCCGCACGGGCCCCGGAGGGAGTTGACGAGCACGACTTCTTCTTTCTGGTGTCGCTGCTGAACCAGAGCTACTGGATCCTGGGGTCGGCTGTCGGCTCCCTGCTGGGGTCGGCCCTGGGCTTTGACACCACGGGGGTCGATTTCGCCATGACCGCCCTGTTCCTGGTCATCGCCGTGGGCCAGTGGCGGAGCGCCGACAGCCACCTGCCCGCTCTGCTGGGGGGCGGGGCAACCCTGGCCAGCCTGCTGGCGGTGGGGGCGGAGGATATGCTCCTGCCCGCTCTGGCCGTCATTGTTATTGCCCTGACCCTGCTGCGGCCCCGGCTGGACACCGGAGAGACAAGAGAGGAGGAGAAGCCATGCCCCTGACCCCCGCCCAGACCCTGGCCTCCATCGCCGTGATGGCCGGGGTCACCTTTCTAACCCGGGCCCTGCCCTTCCTGCTCTTCGACCGGGGAGAGCGGCCGCCCCGCATTGTCCTCTACCTGGGTAAGGTGCTGCCCCCCGCCATTATCGCCATGCTTATCGTCTACTGCCTGAAGGGGGTCTCCTTCGCCTCCCCTGCGGGCTGGGTCCCCCCGCTGCTGGCCGGGCTGGCGGCGGTGGTCCTCCACCTCTGGAAGGGCAACGACCTGCTGTCCATCTTCGGGGCCACAGTGTTCTATATGATTTTAGTCCAGGGGGTATTCGTGTGAGGGAGGCCGATTTATGTCCAACTCTGTGCTGATTACCGGCGGGTCCCGGGGCATCGGGGCGGCGGCGGCCCGCGTCTTTGCCCGGGAGGGCTGGGATGTGGCGGTCAACTACAACGCCAGCGGGGAGGCGGCCCGGGGGCTGGTCCGGGAGCTGACCGCCCTGGGGGTCCGGGCCGTCCCCATCCAGGCGGACGTGTCCCGCTCAGAGGAGGCGGAGGGGCTGGTGCGGGAGGCGGAGGCCGCCCTGGGCCCTCTGGACGCCCTGGTGTGCAGCGCAGGGATCGCTCTGCCCCAGCAGCTGCTCACCGACACCACGGACAGTCAGTGGCGGCGGCTGATGGGGACCGATCTGGACGGGGTCTTTTACACCGTTCGGGCCGCGGTGCCCGGCATGGTGCGGCGGAAACGGGGGGCCATTGTAACGGTGTCCTCCATGTGGGGGGTCACCGGCGGCTCCTGCGAGGTCCCCTACTCCGCTGCCAAGGCCGGGGTGATCGGGCTGACCCGGGCCCTGGCCAAGGAGCTGGGCCCCTCTCAGATTCGGGTCAACTGCGTGGCCCCTGGGGTCATCGACACGGATATGAACCGCCATCTGCCCCCCGATATCCTGGCCCAGCTGGGGGAGGAGGCCCCCCTGTGCCGGGTCGGGCAGGGACCGGAGGTGGCGGAGGTGATCCAGTTCCTGGCGTCGGAGCGGGCCTCCTTTCTCACCGGCCAGGTGGTCTGTGTGGACGGCGGCATGGTGATTTAAGGGATAAAAAAGAATATTTTAGAAAAAATCAAAGGAAAATTAAGATTTTTATTGGGGATCGCCTGTTGTAAAACGGGCGAAAACCTGATATAATAAATCGCTTTTAAAACAGTACCCATTGGGCTTTGCGTCCCGGCCCGCGCTGGCCGGAGGATTCCAGAACATGGGGGGAAAAGGATGGGCCGCTACAACCGTGATGTGGGCGGTTACCGGGGCCGCCGGACGATAACGGACATTTTAAAATTCATCGCTGCCGTGCTGGCGGTGCTGGTGGTGGTGGTGCTGGGGGGCATTTTTTACCTTCAGCGCTACGTGGTCTACACCGACGAGGGCGCCAAGCTGGAGCTGCCCCCCTTTTTGCAGTTCCTGCGCTGGGAGCGGGAGGAGCCGGAGCCGGCGGAGTCGAACACGCCCCCTGATCTCAGCGACGTCAGCTTTACCGAGGACCCGTCAGGCAGCGTGAGCGAGCCCGTCTCCGAGCTGGAGGAGCCCGCCGGCTTTGCCCTGGAGCTGCCGGTGAGCGACGTGGTCAGCGGAGCCGCCGCCGAAAAGCTGGCCCAGGCGGGGGCCCAGGCGCTGATCCTGGAGGTGAAGGACCAGGAGGGCCGTCTGGCCTGGCACAGCGGTCGGGCGGAGGCGGACCGGGCCCAGGTGAACGGCAGTCAGGCCAACAGCGACGCCCTGGCCCAGTGGAACCAGGGGGAGGTGTACACCATCGCCCGGGTGTGCTGCTTCCGGGACAACAGCATCCCCTACTACTACAATAAGCTGGCGTTGCGGGTCAGCGGGGGCAACTGGCGGGACGAGTTGGGCCTGCGCTGGCTCAGCCCCGCTCAGGAGGACGCCCAGGGCTATATCGCCGCGCTGTGCGGAGAGCTGGCCGGGCTGGGCTTCGACGAGATCGTGCTGGAGCAGTTTGCCTTCCCCACTGCGGGCAAGCTGGACCACATCACCAGGGGGGAGAACTACGACGCCGCCCAGTTCACCCCCCGGCTGGAGTCCCTTCTGACCCAAATTCAGCAGGCGGTGGAGCCCTATGGGACTAAGATATCCCTGCGGGTGGGGCGGGACACCCTCACCGGGGCGGAGACCAGCAGCGGCGTTACCGGGGCGCTGCTGGAGGGCTACGCCTTCCGGGTGTGGATGGATGAGGACGGTCTGCTGCCTCCCCTCCCGGACCTGCTGGAGCCGGCGGGGATCACCGGCGGGACGGAGCGGCTGGTGTCCATCGCCGGCGCCCGTACGGAGGGAAGCCAGCTGTTCCAGGCGGTTGTCCCCTAAAATGCGGAATTGACAGCAGCGCTCCGGCGCTCCAGGATGACGGGTTCTGCAAGGCGTCCGGCGAAGTCCCCTTCGCCGGACATTTTTTGCCGTCAAAAAGAAAAGTTCAAAAAAACGGGCAATCGCCGGGATTTGACCGGTTAAAAGCCAAGAAAAAGGACTTGAATTTTTTGGCGAAGTTTACTAAAATAAAGAATAGCGAATACCTTTATTCTCTGATGCAAAAAAGGTGGTGAAAACATGGCATTGGAAGCGATACAGACGGTAGCCCAAGCCGAGGCCAAGGCCAAGGCAGACCGGGAGGCCGCGGCGTCCCAAGCCAAGCAGCGGCTGGCAGAGGCCCAGCGGGAGGCAAAGCAGATTGTGGAGCAGGCCCGACAGCAGGCCCGTGAGGAGGCCCGCCAGATGATGGCCCAGGCGGAGGAACAGGCCGCCCAGGCGACTCAGGCGGCGCTGGAGCGGGCCGCCCAGGACTGCGAGACACTGAAGCAAAATGCCCGCGGGCGGCTGAAAGAGGCCGCGCAGCTCATTGTTGGAAGGGTCGTGGAACGGTAATGGCTATCGTAAAAATGAAGCGCCTGCGCATGGTGGGCATGACCGGCGACCGGGAGGAGCTGCTCCGTCTGCTCCAGCACATGGGCTGTGTGGAGATCGTCCAGCCCGAGGCGGACCCGGAGGACCCCCTGTGGGCCACTCTGGTCCCTCCGGAGACCGGCGGTCTGGCTGCGGCCCAGGAGGAAAAGAACCAGGCGGAGCGGGCCCTGGAGGTGCTCAAGCGGTACGCCCCTGCCAAGAAGGGACTGCTCTCGCCCAGACCCGGCGTCCGGGAGAATGAGCTGCTGGACCAGACCCGTGCCCAAAAGGCGCGGGAGGCGGCCCGGCAGGTCAACCTGCTGGACCGCCGGCTGGCCGCCATCCACGCTCAGGAGAACAAGCTGGAGGGCCAGCGCCTGGCGCTCCTCCCCTGGATGAGCCTGGACCTGCCCCTGGAGACGGGGTCCACCAGCCAGGTGACCGTTCAGCTGGGGACCCTGCCCGCCTCCGTCCCCATGGGACTGGCGGAGGGAGAGGTACAGGCCGCCGGAGAGCTGGCTCAGCTGACCCAGGTGTCCGCCGACAGGGACTCCAATTACTGTATGCTGGTGTGCCACAGCAGCCAGCAGGAGGGGGTCCTGGAGGCACTGAAGGCCCTGGGCTGGTCCCGGGCCAACCTGCGGGACTGGACGGGGACTGCGTCGGACAACCTGAACCGGCTGGCCCAGGAGGCCAAGGCTCTGGAGAAGGAGGCCGCCTCCATTGAGGAGCAGCTGAGGGGCATGGGCGAGCTCAACGCCCCCCTGCGGCAGCTGTCCGACCTGGCCGGCGTGGAGATCAGCCGGGAGGAGTCCCGGGGCAGTCTGCTGGAGACGGGGCAGACCTTCCTGTTGGAGGGCTGGGTCCCGGAGGAGAGCTGGCCGGAGCTGAGCAGGGCACTGGGGGCCTACCCCTGCGCCTGCGAGGTGACCGACCCCGCCCCGGAGGACTACCCCCAGATCCCGGTCAAGCTGAAAAACAATTGGTTCACAAAGCCGCTGAATATGGTGACGGATATGTACTCCCTGCCCGCCTATGGGAGCCTGGACCCCAACCCCCTGATGGCCCCCTTCTTTATCCTGTTCTACGGGATGATGATGGCGGACATGGGCTACGGCCTGGTGATGATGATCGCCGCTGTGGTGGTCATCAAAAAGGCCCAGCCCGACGGGGCCACCATGCGGTACATGATGCCTCTGCTGGGGCTGTGCGGTGTGAGCACCTTCCTGTGGGGTGCGGCTACCGGCGGCTTCTTCGGGGACCTGATCCCCCAGCTGCGGGCCATCCTCAGCGGCGGGGAGGCGGCGGACTACGCCCTGCCCAAGCTGTTTGACCCCCTGGACAAGGCGGTCAATGTGCTGGTGGGGGCGCTGGTCCTGGGCGTCCTGCAAATTTTCACCGGTATGGCGGTGAGTATGTACAAGCAGATCAAGGCGGGCGAGACCATGGCCGCCCTGTGCAGCGAGGGCGCCTGGTTCCTGGTGTTCATCCTGGCGGGAGCCGCCGCGCTGACCGGACAGGTCACCCCCTGCGTCATCGGGATACTGGCCGTTCTCGTGCTGACCCAAGGCTATGGCAAGAAGGGCGTCGTAGGCAAGCTGATGGGCATTTTTGGCTCGCTGTACAACAACGTCACCGGCTATTTCAGCGACATTCTGTCCTACTCCCGCCTGATGGCACTGATGCTGGCCGGCGCGGTCACCGCCCAGGTGTTCAATACCTTGGGCGCAATGACCGGCAACGTGATTGCGTTCTTTATCATCGCCATGGTGGGCAACGCGCTGAACTTTGCCCTGAATATTCTGGGCTGCTTTGTCCATGACATGCGTCTGCAATGTCTGGAGTACTTCGGACGGTTCTATGAGGACGGCGGAAAGCCCTTCCGTCCCCTGGATCTTGATACCAAATACTACAAGGTAGTAAAATAAGAGGAGGAAAATATCATGATTGACACTGCATTGGCTCTGGAAGCAACACAGCTGGGAACTCTCTTCGGCGGCTTTGGCGGCCTGGCTCTGGCCCTGTTGGGCGCTGGCCTGGCGGTGGGCCTGAGCTGCGTGGGCTCCGCCAAGGGCACCGGCATCGCCGGCGAGGCCGGTACCGGCCTGCTCAGCGAGGACCCCAGCAAGTCCGGTAAGGTCATGGTCCTGCAGCTGCTCCCCGGTACCCAGGGTCTGTACGGCATGGTGGTGTGGTTCTTCGCCATCAACAGCATGGGTCTGCTGGGCGGCGACTTCGACGCGATGCTGTCCACCATGACCGTCTCCCGGGGCATGGCCTACTTTGCCGCCTGTATGCCCATGGCGCTGGGCGGTCTGCTCTCCGCCATTGCTCAGGGCCGGGTTGCCGCCGGTTCCATCAACATTCTGGCTAAAAAGCCGGACGACTGGTCCAAGGGCCTGATCCTGTGCGGCATTGTGGAATTCTACGCCATCCTGTCTCTGCTGGCCTCCATGCTGATGCTGCTGCAGTTCTAAGGGGACGGACATATGGAAGGAATCGAAAAAATTACCGCCAAAATCGCCCAGGACGCCCAGGCCGACATTGACCGGCTGACGGCGGAGACGAACGCGAAGGCGGAGGCCATCCTGAGCGACGCCCAGACCCAGGCTCAGGCGGAGGCCGGCGATATTGTGGAAAAGGGACGCATGGCCGCCGCCGAGCGGCAGGAGCGTCTGGCGTCCGCCTCTCAGATGGAGCGGCGCAAGCTAGAGCTGGCCGCCAAGCAGGAGGTGCTGGGGGAGGCCTTTTCCCTGGCCCTGGAGAAGCTGTGTACCCTGCCTGAAAAGGAGTACATCGCCCTGCTGACCAAGCTGGCCCTGGAGGCCTCCACCTCCGGCAAGGAGCAGCTGATCTTCTCCCAGAAGGACCGGAACACCGTGGGCAAGCAGGTGGTCATGGCCGCCAACGACGCCCTGATCAAGGAGCGGGCCCCCGGCCTGCCCGAGGAGGTCACCAAGTCCCGCATGGGGACCCTGATGGATAAGCTGATCCACAACACCACCGCCATCGTCACCGGCGCGGGCCTGACCCTCAGCGAGGAGACCCGGGACATCAAGGGCGGCTTTATCATGGTGGACGGCGATGTGGAGATCAACTGTGCCTTCGAAACTCTGGTCCGCCTCCAGCGGGAGCAGATGGAGAAGACGGTGGCTGACGCGCTGTTCGCTTAACGCCTCGTCGTATGCAACATTTCAAAAATACCGGGCCGGGTCGCTGCGGACCCGGCCGGAGAGGAGGGATACTTTGTCCCACCGCAAAAAAGATACTGACTATCTGGCCATTTCCGCGCGGATCCGGGCCATGGAGAACCGCCTGCTGACCCGGGAGCGGATGGACCGGATGATTGAGGCCCGGGACAACGCTGAGGCTATGAAGCTGCTGGCCGAGTGCGGCTACAACGACGCCGCCGGGCTGGACGAAGCGCTGGCTCAGGCGCGGGCCCAGGTGTTCAAGGACATGGAGCAGGGGGCCCCTGACCCCCGGCTGGTGGAAGTGTTTCAGATCAAATACGACTATCACAACGCCAAGACGGTGCTCAAGGCCCAGGCCGTGGGCGCCGACCCGGAGCGGCTGCTGCTGGCCGGCGGACGGTACGACCCGGCCCAGCTGTGGGACGGCTGGAAGCGGGAGGCCCTCAGCGGCGTCAGCGAGACCTTTAAAAGGGCTATGACCCAGGCCAAGACCGCTCTGGCAGAGGGGGGCGACCCCCAGCAGGCCGATCTGATCCTGGACCGGGCCTGCTACGGCGAGATGGCCCAGCTGGCAAAGGAGCTGGAGAGCCCCTTCCTCCAGGGCTATGTGCGCCTGTCGGTGGACGTGGCCAACCTGCGCACCGCCGTCCGGGTCCACCGCATGGGCAAGGAGGGCGACTTCCTGCGGCAGGTGCTGCTGCCCGGCGGAAATGTGTCCGAGGGGTCCATTGCCGCCGCCCGGGGAGAGGCCCTGGGGGAGGTGTTCCGGTCCGGCCCCCTGTCCCAGGCTGCCGAGCTGGGGGCCAAGCTGGCCGTACCCGGAGGGGAGTCCCTCACCGCCTTTGAGCGGGAGTGCGACAACGCCCTCACCAACTACCTGGCCGCCGCCCGCCGCATCCCCTTCGGGGAGGAGACGGTGATCGGCTACCTGTACGCCAAAGAGCTGGAGTTTACCGCCATCCGGGCCATCTTCGCCGGACGGGCGGCAGGGCTGGATGGGGACACCATTCGCGCCCGGCTCCGGGAAACCTATGTGTAAGGGGGGCCGCGCAGATGTATAAAATCGCTGTGATGGGCGACAAGGACAGCGTGCTGGGCTTTAAGGCCCTGGGGCTGGAGGTCTGCCCTGTGGACTCCCCCGAGCAGGCCCGGGAGGCCCTCCACCGTATGGCGAAGGAGAACTACGCCATCATCTATATGACCGAGCAGCTGGCCGCCCAGCTCCCCCAGGAGATTGCCCGCTACAAGGACGCCCTCACCCCCGCCATTATCCTGGTTCCCGGCAAGGAGGGCTCCCTGGGCATCGGTATGGCCAACGTGAAAACCGCTGTGGAGCGGGCGGTCGGCGCGGATATTCTGTAAATTAAGGAGTGATCGACCATGGGCGCCAGTGAGATCATCGGTGTGCTCCTGTTGATTGCGGGTATTTGCGTACTCCAGTTTGTCGGCGGATCAGCCGGACTGATTGGAGGCATCGTCCTGGTCGGGGCGGGCATTGTGCTGGCTGGAGTGTTCCGGCGGCGCAAATAGCCTCTGCGGACGATGATTGAGAAGCATTGGAAGTAAAAATCAACCCAGAAAGAAGGTTTGCAAAGCCTATGGGAAAAATTGTTAAGGTCTCCGGCCCGCTGGTGGTGGCCACCGGCATGGAGGAGGCCAACATGGCCGACGTGGTCCGTGTGGGCGAGCAGCGTCTGATTGGTGAGATCCTCACCATGACCGGCGGCTCCGCCTCCATCCAGGTCTATGAGGAGACCTCCGGCCTGGGCCCCGGCGCCGACGTGGTCACCACCGGCGCCCCGCTGTCCGTGGAGCTGGGCCCCGGCCTGATCGAGAACATTTACGACGGCATCCAGCGTCCGCTGGAGGTCATTATGCAGAAGGTCAAGGGCAACAACCTGCCCCGCGGCGTGGAGGTGCCTGCCCTGGACCGGGAGAAGAAGTGGGACTTCACCCCTGTAGTCAAGGCCGGCGATCAGGTGGTGGGCGGCGATATCATCGGCACCGTCCAGGAGACCCCCTCCATCCTCCACAAGATCATGATCCCCCCCAGAATGAGCGGCACCATTGAGTCCATCCAGTCCGGCTCCTTCACTGTGCTGGACAAGATCGCCGTGCTGGTGGACGAGAAGGGCCAGAAGCACGAGCTGACCATGATGCAGAAGTGGCCCGTTCGTGTGGGCCGCCCCTACAAGCACAAGTACCCCCCGGTGATCCCTCTCCAGTCCGGCCAGCGGATCGTGGACACCTTCTTCCCCGTGGCCAAGGGGGGCACCGCCGCCATCCCCGGCCCCTTCGGCAGCGGCAAGACGGTGATGCAGCACGCCCTGGCCAAGTGGTCCGACGTGGACCTGGTGGTCTACATCGGCTGCGGCGAGCGGGGCAACGAGATGACCGACGTGCTCCGGGAGTTCCCCGAGCTGGTGGACCCCCGCACCGGCGAGTCCCTGATGAAGCGGACCGTCCTTATCGCCAACACCTCCGACATGCCGGTGGCCGCCCGTGAGGCCTCCATCTACACCGGCATTACCATCGCCGAGTACTTCCGGGACATGGGCTACGCCGTGGCCGTCATCGCCGACTCCACCTCCCGCTGGGCCGAGGCTCTGCGCGAGATGTCCGGACGTCTGGAGGAGATGCCCGGCGAGGAGGGCTACCCCGCCTACCTGTCCTCCCGTCTGGCCCAGTTCTACGAGCGGGCCGGCTCCGTCTCCTGCCTGGGCTCCGACGAGGACCGCCGGGGCAGCCTGACCGCCGTGGGCGCGGTCTCCCCTCCGGGCGGCGACCTGTCCGAGCCCGTCTCTCAGGCCACCATGCGGATCGTCAAGGTGTTCTGGGCCCTGGACGCCTCCCTGGCCTACCGCCGCCACTTCCCCGCCATCAACTGGCTCAACTCCTACTCCCTGTATCTGGACTCCCTGAAATCCTGGTACGATGAGAACCTGGGCAAGGACTTCCTCCTGAACCGGGAGTGGGCTATGGCCGTCCTCCAGGAGGAGGAGAGCCTGAACGAGATCGTCCAGCTGGTGGGCAAGGACTCCCTGTCCGCCAAGGACCAGATCACCCTGGAGACCGCCAAGGTCATCCGGGAGGACTTCCTCCAGCAGAACTCCTTCGTGGATATTGACTCCTACTCCGAGTACGACCGGCAGGCCAGGATGCTGGCCCTGATCCGGGACTACGACAGCCAGTGCCGGGCTGCCGCCGAGAAGGGCGGTTCCCTCGCCGCGCTGTTTGAGATCCCCTCCCGGGAGGGCATCGGCCGGGCCAAGTCCGTCCTGCCTGAGGAGTACAAGGAGAACTACGCCGCCCTCCAGGCTCAGATGGAGAAGGAGATTGCCGAAATTGGGGAGAAAGGAGCGGATGCACTGTGATTCGTGAATATAAAACCATCCAAGAGATCTCCGGCCCCCTGATGGTGGTCAACCGGGTCCAGGGCGTCACCTATGACGAGCTGGCCGAGATCGAGCTCTCCGACGGCACCGTCCGCCGCTGTAAGGTGCTGGAGGTCAACGGCGACACCGCCGTGGTCCAGCTGTTCGAGGCCTCCGCCGGCATCAACCTGGCCGAGTCCAAGATCCGCTTCCTGGGCCACCCCCTCCAGCTGGCCGTGTCCGGCGATATGCTGGGCCGGGTCTTCAACGGCATGGGCCAGCCCATGGACGGCGGCCCCGCCATCCTGGCCGATGAATACCGGGATATTAACGGCCTGGCCATGAACCCCGCCGCCCGGGACTACCCCAACGAGTTTATTCAGACGGGCATCTCCGCCATCGACGGACTGAATACCCTGGTCCGCGGCCAGAAGCTGCCCATTTTCTCCGGCTCCGGCCTGCCCCACGCCAACCTGGCCGCCCAGATCGCCCGCCAGGCCAAGGTGCTGGACGGCGCCTCCAACTTCGCCGTGGTCTTCGCCGCCATCGGCATCACCTTCGAGGAGTCTAACTTCTTCGTGGAGGAGTTCCGCCGCACCGGCGCCATCGACCGCACCGTCCTGTTCACCAACCTGGCCAACGATCCCGCCGTGGAGCGTATCGCAACTCCCCGTATGGCCCTCACTGCCGCGGAGTACCTGGCCTTTGAGAAGGGGATGCACGTGCTGGTCATCCTCACCGATATCACCAACTACGCCGAGGCCCTGCGCGAGGTGTCCGCCGCCAAGAAGGAGGTCCCGGGCCGCCGCGGCTACCCCGGCTACCTGTACACCGACCTGGCCACCATGTACGAGCGGGCCGGCCGTCAGCTGGGCAAGGAGGGGTCCATCACCATGATTCCCATCCTCACCATGCCCGAGGACGACAAGACCCACCCCATCCCCGACCTGACCGGATACATCACCGAGGGGCAGATCATCCTCTCCCGGGAGCTGTACCGCAAGGGCATTATCCCGCCCATCGACGTGTCCCCCTCCCTGTCCCGTCTGAAGGACAAGGGCGTGGGTCCCGGCAAGACCCGGGAGGACCACGCCAACACCATGAACCAGCTCTTTGCCGCCTACTCCACTGGTAAGGAGAACAAGGAGCTGATGTCCATTCTGGGCGAGGCGGCCCTGTCCCCCACCGACCTGCTGTACGCCAAGTTTGCCGACGAGTTTGAGAAGCGGTACGTGGCTCAGGGGCCCGAGGAGAACCGCTCCATTCAGGAGACCCTGGACCTGGGCTGGGACCTGCTGTCCATCCTGCCCCGGGGCGAGCTGAAGCGGATCAAGCCCGAGTATATCGAGAAGTATATGCCCAAGAAGGATCAAGGGGGGGTATAAATGCCTTCCGCAACTATAAACCCAACCCGACAGGAGCTGAACCGGCTGAAAACCCGTCTGCGCACCTCCATGCGGGGCCACAAGCTGCTCAAGGACAAACGGGATGAGCTGATGAAGCAGTTCATGGACGTGGTCCGGGAGAACCGCGCTCTGCGCAAGCGGGTTGAGGAGGAGCTGATGCGGGCCCACGGCGCCTTTACCGTGGCCGCCGCCCTCATGTCCCCGGAGATGCTGGAGCAGTCGCTGCTCTACCCCAAGCAGAGCGTGGAGCTGGACATGACCTTCCAGAACATCATGTCGGTGGATGTGCCCCAGTACCAGTTCCGCACCAGCAGCCAGGACCCCGGCGAGGTCTATCCCTACGCCTTCGCCCAGACCAGCGGCGAGCTGGACGACGCCGTGGATGCCCTGTCCCGGGTGTTCAGCGACATGCTGAAGCTGGCGGAGATCGAGAAGACCTCCCAGCTGCTGGCGGAGGAGATTGAGAAGACCCGCCGCCGGGTCAACGCCCTGGAGTACGTGAAGATCCCCGAGATGCAGGCCAATATCAAGTATATCACCATGAAGCTGGATGAAAATGAGCGCTCCAACACCATTCGGCTGATGAAGGTGAAGGATATGATCCTGAAGGAGGCCATCGAGGAGAAGCGGGCCGAGACCGCTCAGGCCATCGAGACCTTTGGCGGGGCGGCGTCGTCACAGGCGTAACGCAAAGAGGTACTGTCTGGGAGTCCCGGGCAGTACCCTTTTTTGTACAAGGAGGAACACAGTGCCATGAGTTTAGTCCAGGCGGTCATCTGCGACCAGTTCGCCCTGGTCTGCGGCGAGCAGCAGCTGAAGCTGAGCAGCGGCAGCGTACTGCATAATTTCCGAAAAGTTTTTAAGCTGAACGAATATGTGATAATCGGCCTGTCGGGGGCCGTTGACGACAACTACTACCTGTTTCAGGACTACCTGAATGTGGATTTTACCCTGAAGGGGGACTGCCAGGACAGTCTGGAGGAGGTCTTCGACAGCGTCACCGCCCGGTACCAGGAGATGTCCAGCCAGGGGGAATGCGACGTGTTCAGCCTGGTCTGCGGCTGGAACGGCTTGGGCTTCGAAGCCAAGACCTTCTTTGTCAACTCCGACCCCGCAGTGCGGAATCGGATCACCGATGTGGCGCCTGAACACGCCCAGGACGCAAAGGTGATCTCCTGCGGCGACGACCGGCACTATGACAACCTGATTGCCGGGGTGAACCGGTACGGCGCGGATGTCTACGGCATCCAGCGGGCCTTCCGGGACGTGCTGGCTCAGGGGGTCATGTTCGATGATTTTATCGACAAAAACGCCCAGTTTGAGCTTATCAGAAGGCCGGGGTGAGGAGCGGTAAAAATTCTCTTGTATTAGTGGAAACAAGGTGGTCAAATAATCTACAAAAGAGTTGAACAAAGCCGCTGTAGATACCCAAAAGGAGCCCCGGAGAACTGAACTGCACCCCATTTGTTAGACAAGTATGGTATATGATCTAGCAAGTGGGGTGATTTATTATGCCAAAGGGAGTGCCAACGCCAACCCGAAATGTCAATTATCGCCGGTTAGCACAGACGTGTATACAGCCCTTCCATACAACCCCACTTGCCAGTTTGAAGCCCGTCAAGCCCTGATTTATCAGCTTCGGCGAAAAACTACAAAATCGCACTGGCGCTGACAGACCTGTGCCAAGCGGGGATTTCGTAAAATTTTATGTTGAATTTTACAGCGGCCTGGGGTATACTAAGGAGAGAAAGGAGTTGAGCTGTATGCCTAATATTAAACCCGTCTCCGACCTGCGCAACTACGGCGAAGTGTTACAGGACGTTGTC
>NZ_QWKI01000021.1 GCF_009911645.1 Pseudoflavonifractor sp. 60 | reverse complement strand
AAATACGCGATTGTGGATATCCGGGACTACGAAAAGACGCTGGCCACCATTAAGCTGATGAATGAGCTGGACAAGGGACGCAGGTCCGGAGAGACGGAACCCCTGATCTCACAGGAGGAGATAAGGGCGCATTTCCGCGCAAAAGCCAATGCAGTATAACATTGATTATACGGCGGAAGCCCAGCGGGATTTAGATGGAATATGGGATCACATTGCATCTGAATTTCAAAATACCTCCGCCGCGAACAGCATTGTCAACCGCATTATGGACGATGTGGACCAGCTGGAAACGTTTCCGGAGCTTGGTCCGCTCCTGTCCTCCATTGCTGACACAACCCGCAGCCTTCGGTTCCTCACCACCGGAAATTACATCACCTTTTATTGTATTCTTGGCTCTGAAATTCGGATTGAACGTATCCTCTACGGACGCCGGGACTATCTCGCCTGCCTGTTCGGCAAATCCCTCCCCCGGGAAAACAGCTGAAACTCTGCCCGGCGCAGTCTGACCTGTGCCGGGCAATTTTCGTAAAGTTTTATGTTGAATTTTACAGCGCTCTGGGGTATACTGAGGAGAGAAAGGAGTTGAGCCGTATGCCTAATATTAAACCCGTCTCCGACCTGCGCAACTACGGCGAAGTGTTACAGGACGTTGTT
>NZ_QWKI01000020.1 GCF_009911645.1 Pseudoflavonifractor sp. 60 | reverse complement strand
AAATACGCGATTGTGGATATCCGGGACTACGAAAAGACGCTGGCCACCATTAAGCTGATGAATGAGCTGGACAAGGGGCGCAGGTCCGGAGAAGAAGAGGGGTGGCTGACACTGGAGGCGGTGAAGGAGTCTCTGGGTATTGCCGATGAATAAGATACACGTATCCAAAAAAGCCCGGGCGGATTTGACTGAAATCAAACGTTACATTGAGGTGGAATTGGAAAACCCCACCGCCGCCCGCGCTGTGACACGCAGGATCACCGATGACATCCACGCCCTGCGGGACCACGCCATGCTGGGCGCGCCGCTGCATTCCGCCGCCGCAGCTCCCGGAAACTATCGGTTCCTTGTGACCGGAAATTACCTCACCTTCTACCGGGTCTCCGGCGCCGATGTCTATGTGGACCGTATCCTCTACGGACGCCGGGACTATCTCGCCTACCTGTTCGGCAAATCCTCCCCCCAGGAAAACAGCTGAAACTCCGCCCGGCGCAGTCTGACCTGTGCCGGGCGGCGCGTTTACTCGTTCTTTCCGTTTTCCTGGGACTCCAGATATTCCTCCATCACCTGGACCACCAGAGCCGACACGCTTTTCATCTCCCTTTTGGCCTGCGCGGTGAGGCGCTCCTTCAGGTCCTTGGTGACCCGGATGCCCAGCTGGGCGTCAATTTTCGGCATAATCGTCACTCCTTTGGACCATTATAATATCTGATCCGTTATTTGTCCAATTATTTTGCAGCTTTATCACAGAGGCCCCCGTTTTCGCCCGCGTCACAGCCGTAAAACAGAGGAAACTTTCCTCCCGCGGGACGGGCAGCGGGGAAGCGGTTTGCCCGCAGTACAAGCATATGGCGGCTATATACAATAGCGCCCCCTTTTCATGGTCAAATATTGTCGAAAAGACAGCCTCCTTCCTCGACAAAATTTGACATTTTTGCGATTCATTTTGTGTAAAAATAGGGGAGAAGGGGGTTTTACCATGAAAACAGACGAAACGATGCTGACAGCGGAAGCTTACAACGCGCTCTATTGCAAAGCCTTTGCCCGGCTGGACGAAATCAGCCGCATGGCCGAGGCGGCAATGAAGGAACTGGAGGAGCTTCAGCTGGCTATGGCGGAGGAGGTCCCCTTTGCCGGGACAGAGCAGAGGGGGGGAGAATAAAATTTTCTTGTGACTCTTAGACTTTTTCCTTTACATTAAGGAAAAACTGTGATATATTATCCGGGCACAGCAAGTGCGCCGTCCATCGCTTGGCCGCTGGGACACAGCCTGCGCAGGTGCGCGGGGGATCACCCGCCCGCAGCCCGGCCCTTGGACAAAACATATGAAAGGTGGAATTTCCCATGATCCGCAAGGACGAAAAAACGGTCGTAATTGAGGCCAACCGCACCCACGAGAACGACACCGGGTCCCCCGAGGTCCAGATCGCCATTCTCACCGCCCGCATCAACGAGCTCACCGAGCATCTGAAGGTGCATATCCACGACAACCACAGCCGCCGCGGCCTGTACAAAATGATCGGTAAGCGCCGCAAGCTGCTGGACTACCTGATGGCCAAGGATATCGAGCGGTACCGCGCCATTATCGCCAAGCTGGGCATCCGTAAGTAAGGAGCGGAGGGTCCTAGCCGCTGTAAGCAGGCGAGGCGTGACCACATTTGCTTCATAGGGCGGCGCGTTCTGCGTACCGCCCTATGTTCGCATTATAGAAGCCGGCGTTTTGCTGGTCTTTTAGCAGTTGAACCCGGGCTTGCGCCGGGCTCAAACCCGAGTTCAAGTGCTAAAGGGCAGTGAACGCTCCGGACACCAACGAAAAAGGAGAATCAATATGTCTACCATTATCAAGCACAAGCAGTTCCCCAAGTTCAAGAGCTGGACCATGGACCTGTGCGGCCGGCCCCTCACCATTGAAGTGGGCAAGGTGGCCGAGCTGGCCAGCGCCTCCGCCCTGGTGAAGTACGGCGAGACCACCGTTATGGTGGCGGTCACCGTTTCCCCCCGCCCCCGGGACGGCATCGACTTCTTCCCCCTGAGCGTGGAGTTTGAGGAGAAGCTGTACGCCGTGGGCCGTATCCCCGGCAGCTTTATGCGCCGTGAGGGCCGTCCTTCTCTGCCCGCTGTGCTGGCCAGCCGCCTCATCGACCGGCCCATGCGCCCCCTGTTCCCCTACGACTTCCGCAACGACGTGTGCATCCAGTGTACCGTGATGAGCGTGGACTACGACTGCTCCCCCGAGGTGGCCGCCATGATCGGCGCCTCCGCCTGTGTGAGCTACTCTGAGATCCCCTTTGCCGGCCCCATCGGCTGCCTGGAGGTGGGCTTCTGCGACGGGCAGATCGTCCTCAACCCCAACCAGGAGCAGCGCAAGACCAGCCGCATGGACGTGACCGTGGCCGCAACCCGGGAGAAGGTTGTGATGATCGAGGCGGGGGCCGACGAGATTCCAGACGAGATCATGTACGCCGGCATCGTCAAGGCCCACGAGGAGATCCGCAAACAGATCGACTTTATCGACCAGATCGTGGCCGAGATCGGCAAGCCCCAAATGGAGTACGACCACGCCCAGTTCAACCAGGAGCTCTTTGACGACATTGTGGCCAACTTCATGGACGAGGCCAAGGCTGCCATGGACACCGACGATAAGACCGTTCGGGAGCAGCGCTGGAACGAGATGATCGACCACTGGCACGAGAAGTATCTGGAGGAGTATCCGGATATGGACCAGTATCTGGAGGAATTCACCTACAAGTTCCAGAAGAAGATTGTCAAAGCCTGGCTGCTGGAGGGTCACCGGGTCGACGGCCGTGCCCAGAACGAGATCCGCCCCCTGGCCGCCGAGGTGGGGGTGCTGCCCCGGGTCCACGGCTCCGGTCTGTTTACCCGGGGACAGACCCAGGTGCTGTCCGTCTGTACCCTGAACACCCTGGCCGCCTCTCAGAAGCTGGACACCATCTGGGAGGAGACCGAGAAGCGCTATCTCCACCACTACAACTTCCCGCCCTACTCCGTAGGCGAGGCCCGGGCCCCCCGCTCCACCAACCGGCGGGAGTACGGCCACGGCTTCCTGGCCGAGCGGGCCCTGGCTCCCGTGCTGCCCAGTGTGGACGACTTCCCCTACGCCATCCGCGTGGTCAGCGAGGTGCTGTCCTCCAACGGCTCCACCTCTCAGGGCTCCATCTGCGGCTCCACCCTGGCCCTGATGGACGCCGGCGTGCCCATCAAGGCCCCTGTGGCCGGCATCTCCTGCGGCCTGATTCAGGACGACAACGGCGGCTTTACCACCTTCATCGACATCCAGGGCGTGGAGGACTTCCACGGCGAGATGGACTTCAAGGTGGCGGGCACCAAGTCGGGCATCACCGCCATCCAGATGGACCTGAAGAACGACGGCCTGACCCATGAGATCATTAAGGAGGCCCTGGACATCACCCGGGACGCCCGGTTTGCCATCCTGGACCAGGTCATGCTGCCCTGCATCGCCGCCCCCCGCCCCGAGGTGTGCAAGTGGGCCCCCAAGATGATTACCATGAAGATCGACCCCGACAAGATCCGCGAGGTCATCGGCAAGGGCGGCTCCGTCATTCAGAAGATCACCGCCGACTCGGGGGCTCAGGTGGACATTGAGGATGACGGCACCATCCACATCGCCTCCCCCAACGCCGCAAGCTGCGACGCCGCCAAGAAGATGATCGAGACCATCGTCTTCGTCCCCCAGGTGGGCGAGCTGTATTACGGCAAGGTGGTGCGTATCCTCCAGTTCGGCGCCTTCGTGGAGCTGGCCCCCGGTAAGGACGGCATGGTCCACATCTCCAAGCTGGCCGAGCGCCGGGTCGAGAAGGTGGAGGATGTGGTCAACATCGGTGATATGATCTGGGTCAAGGTTACCGAGATTGACGAAAAGGGCCGGGTCAACCTCTCCTACAAGGACGCCCTCCGGGAGATCAAAGCCCGGAAAGAGGCCGGTCAGCCCATTAAGTAAGCAATAAAATTTCAGCGGGACGGTTCGCCGTCCCGCTTTTTGCTGCTAGTCAAACAGTTCCCATATCTTACATTGGAACACATCTGCCAGTGCGGCGGCATCATCCACAATCATTTCTTCCGGAATTTTGCCCCGCTCCAATTCCTCCAGCATTTCCAGTGGGAGTCCGCTGCGTTTGGCCAACCCCGATAATGTCAGTCCCGCCTCCTTCCTCCGGCTCCGAATCTCTTTGCATAGTTTTAATTCTATCTCATTTTCAATCAAATTTATCACCTCACGAAGATTATGCCAGAAATTCTGCCAAAAGTCAATGGCATAAGTTCTGCCATATATAATAAATTTGAGGTGAATCCGATGATTTATTATAATATTCGCAATTTAAGGGAGGATAACGACTGGACACAGCAGTATGTGGCGGACCAGCTTGGGGTCAATCGACGCACCTATTCAGCCTATGAAACAGGAACAAACTCTATGACACCAGAAACGCTGATTCAGTTGGCGGAGCTATACAATACCAGTGTGGATTATCTGCTGGGACTGACAAAAGAAAGAATGCCATATCCAAGGTAGGGCAGGCGGTAAAGTTTGACAATATACGCCCCGGTATAGTAAAATAAAAATACCCCTCAGACAGAGGGGGCAGAAAGACAGCGCTGTTACATATTGGCGGTTGGCCCACCGTTATGACCCAAAATCCAAAACACGACCCAGCGAAGCGGTTGTGTTTTGGAGCGGACTTTGCTCCGACGAGGGGAGGTGGTGCAGATGGGAAACGGCCGCGGGATGAAGGTCCTGCGTTTCGTGGTGTGCGCAGCCATTACCGTTCTGGTAATGCTCCTCACCGCCCCAAAAGCGTGTTGACCGCTCGGCTGGTACCCAAGCGGTCAACATTTTAACTTGTTGACAATATAGGGCCAACCGTCAGTGACGGCACCCTTCTGCATTCATTATACCAATTTCCGCGCCTTTGTCAAGGGGCCATTTCTTTGCAGCTTTAATTCGTAAAGTATCTTTTGTAGGGTGGAATGACCCTAGCCTGCCACTTTGTGGCCCTGCGCCAGCAGGGCCCGTCCCTCGTCCC